>JABSQW010000216.1 GCA_013215605.1 Myxococcales bacterium | reverse complement strand
GGCGACCGTCGACCTCGACGCCCAGAAGCCCTCCCTCGGGCAGGTCCGACAGGTCCGCCACCCTCTCGAATGTCTGCTTCACCGTCTTCCTCTTCGAAAACACCGCCGGGACGAGGTTTTCGCTCCCGGTCGCCGGGTGCGTTTCCAATGACCGGAGAATGCCCGTAGACTGTGGCTGAATTGCGAGGAAAAGTCCCATGGCAACGACGGCGTCGAGCACGACTGCAACCGCAACTGAAGTGGACAGCACCCCCCTTCGCGACATCCACCTCGACGACTCCCTCGACCGGGATTCCGATTTCGACGTCTTCGAGGCTTTCGAAGTAGCGAGCGGCAGCCGCGGAGATCGCATCGATCCGTATCCCGAGTTCCATCGACGTCGCCGCGAGGTGCCCATCTACCACGTGCCTCCGGGAGAGCGCCAGGGCTACCTGTCGAGAGACCAGGAACGCGAGCAGTTCATCGTCTACCGCTACGAAGAAGTGAACCGCGTCTGCCAGGACTCGGAGACCTTCGACTCCTCCCACCACGCTGAAGGGATCGGCCTGCTGTTCGGACACAGCGTGCTCGAAATGAACGGCGACGAGCACCACCTGCACCGCCGGCTGATCCAGCACGCCTTCAAGCGCAAGGACCTCGCGGGCTGGAAGGCAAAGCTCATCCCCGAAGCGGTGAACGCGGTCCTGGACGGCTTCGTCGACCGGGGCTCTGCCAATCTCACCGAGGAGTTCACCCTCCGCTATCCGGTGCGGGTGATCGAGGGGATGATGGGCCTGCCCCCCGAACACGTCGACTGGTATCACCGGCGCGCCATCGAGGTGATCTCGATCATGGGCAGCGTCGAACGAGCACTCCGGGCTGCGGAACTCCTCAAGGAGTACTTCGAACAGGTCATCGAGATCCGCCGGAGCCATCCCGGCAAGGGCGACCTCATCTCGATGCTCATCGAGGCGGACGCCAACGGCAGGAAGCTGCGCAACGACGAGATCATTCCGTTCCTGATGCTGCTCGCTCCGGCCGGAGCAGAGACCACGTATCGCGCCACCGGCACGCTCCTCTACGCGCTGCTCGCGAACCGCGAGCAGTTCGATGCGGTCGTGAAGGATCGCTCCCTGATCCCCAAGGCGATCGAAGAGTCCCTGCGCTGGGACCCGCCGCTCACCGCCCTTGGCAGGCGCACGTCGCGCGACGTGGAGTTCGACGGAGTGAAGATTCCCACGGGCGCAGGCATCAGCGCCTGCCTCGCCTCGGCGAACCGCGATCCGAGCGTCTTCAGCCCCGCCGAAACCGTGGACGAGTTCGATCTGTTCCGTCCCCGCCACCCCCACCTCACTTTCGCCGGGGGAGCGCACGTCTGTCTCGGGCAGCTGCTGGCGAAGAGCGAGATGGAGATAGCCCTCAACCTGGTGATCGACCGGCTGCCGAATCTCCGCTTCGATCCCGCGCAGCGCGAACAGTGCTTCATGACCGGCGAGGTGTGGCGCTCTCCCAGCCAGCTACAGGTGATCTGGGACGCCTGAGAGACTCCGCCATGGTCGACGCGGAACCTGCAGCAGTCTCCTTCGGGAGGCGTACACGCGACCTGGCGGCCGAGAAGCCCGACGACATCGCGATCATCTTCGCGCCACGCGAAGGTGCGGATCGCGAGTACAGCTGGGCCACGCTGGAGCGACGGGCGCTGCAGATCGCTGGCTTCCTGAAGGCGCGGGGCGTCGGCCAGGGCGACCTCGTGATCGTGGGCCTCCCCAACTCGCCCGAGCACGTCTTCTCCACCGTGGCGGCGTGGAAGCTCGGCGCCTGCGTGCTGCCGCTGCGCGCAGACCTGCCCGCCTGGGAGCGCGAGCGAATGATCGAGGTCGCCGAGCCCAAGGTGACGCTCGGCGACTGGCCGGAAGCGCCGCCGGACGTGGTGTCGAGCGCCGACCTCGACGCGACGACCGACGACCCCGCTGAAATCCTCGAAGACTGCGTCGCCGACCCGGCCACCGCGATCGCGAGCAGCGGCTCGACCGGGACGCCGAAGATCATCCTGCGCCCCGGGCGCGGCGAGCGCGCAGTCGAGGATCTCAAGAGACCGTACGACCGCGACCCGGCCGCGGGTGCGACCACCGAGCTCATTCCGGCCCCCCTCTACCACACCAACGGCTTCTATCTGCTCCACATGGCGCTCTTCGCCGGTGACCGCGTAGTGCTGATGGAGCGCTTCGACGCCGCCCGGGCCGCCGACCTGATCGAGTCCCACCCGATCGTCGCGTTGACGATGGTGCCCACGATGTTGCTCCGCATGGCGCGTCTGCCCGACTTCGACACGCGCGACTTCTCGCGCATCGAGGCCGTCGTCACCGGGGGCGCGTCGTGTCCAGACTGGCTCGCGCGCCGCTGGATCGAGCGCGTCGGCCCGCAGCGCTTCATCTTCAGCTACGGGTCGACCGAGGGCGTCGGTATTACGTACATCAGTGGCGACGAATGGCTCGAACACCCCGGCAGCGTCGGGACCGGACGCGATACCGAGATCCGCATCCTGGATCCCCAGGAGCGCGAGCTCCCGACGGGCGAGGTGGGCGAGATCTTCATGCACAAGACCGACACCGACGAGCCCACCTATCAGTACGTCGGCGCCGCGCCCGCGAAGCAGACCGACGACGGCTTCACGAGCATCGGCGATATGGGCTGGCTCGACGCGGACGGCTACCTCTACGTCGCCGACCGCCGCGTCGACATGATCATCTCGGGCGGCGCCAACGTGTTTCCCGCCGAGGTCGAGGCCGCCCTGCTCGAGCACCCCGGCGTCTTCGACGCGGTGGTGATCGGGCTCCCCGATCCCGATTGGGGCCAGCGCGTCCACGCGCTGGTGCAACCACTCGATGCAGCGGCCGCCCCTTCAGTCGACGTACTGCGCACTCACTGCCGCGAGCGTCTGGCCGCCTACAAAGTCCCGAAGGCCTTCGAGCACGTGGCCCGCTTGCCCCGCAGCGACGCCGGCAAGCTCAACCGCGCCAGACTGGTGGACGAGCGCGCATAGAGGCCCACCCGGTCAGCGGCCCGGCTTCACTTCCGGAACGTCGAGCTGGTAGAGATCCCTGCAGTTGGTGTGCAGCATCTGCTTGACCTCGTCCTTCGGCACACCGCGGAAGTTGCGCTCGATCGTCACGCGCGAGTTCGGCCAGTCGGAGCCGCTGTGCGGGTAGTCGGTCGACCACATGAGGTGATCGAGGTTCATGCGGTGGCGCATCTCGACGCCAACCGTGTCGATCATGAACGTGGCGTAGAAATTGCGGTGGAAGATCTCGCTGGGCATCAGCTTCATCTTGTCGACGGCCTCGGTGTACCAGCGGTAGCGCGAGAACATGTCGTCACTCTGCTCCAGGAGCGTCGGGATCCAGCCGATGTTGGCCTCCACCAGCACGATGCGCAGGTCGGGGAAGGTGTCCCAGATGCCCGCGAAGATGAGATCGCACACCACGCCCAGCGTCTGGCCGCCCGACTTGGTCCAGCACGCACTGCCGATGAAGCGCAGTGACTTCCAGTCCATGCCCTTCTTTGGGCCGAAGCTGTCGGGCATGAAGCTGCCGATGTGGACGGAGACCGGAGCACCGGCTTCCGCGGCCAGCCCCCAGAATTTTTCGTCCTCGGGCTGTGGGTCCAAGCTGCCGTTCGGGAAGGCCGAGATGACGACACCCTTGTGCCCGTTCTTGAGGCTCCACTCGAGCTCGGCGATGGCGTCGTCGAGGCCGGTGGTGGGCACGATGCCGAGCCCGATCAAGCGCCCGTCCGTGCCGTCGCAGAACTCGTTCAACCACTCGTTGTAGGCGCGCACGCAGCAACGCTGCAGCTCGGGGTCGTCACTGTAGGTGCGCGCGCCCTTCAGGGTGACGCTCGGGTAGTGGACGGCGGCGTAGATGCCGTCGGCGTCCATGTCCCGCAGGCGCTCGCTCGTCACGAAGCTGCCCGGGCGGATGGTGTCGTAGCTGAGACCGAAGGGCTTGATGTCGAGATGGCTCATGCCCGCCACGGCGGTGAGGCCGACGGGCCAGACCCCCTTGCCGTCGTCGAAGTTCCAGATGTCGCCCTGCTCGGTCTTCACGATGCGGGGCGCGCGATCCTTGAAGCGCGCCGGGATGCGGTCTAGCCACAGGTCGGGGGGCTCGTTCACGTGCGTGTCGGAATCGAGGATCGGATAGTCGATGCTCGCAACTTCGGTAAACAGCTCGGACATGCGGTCGCCCTCCTTCTTCACGGTCGGTCGTTCGGTTCGCGAACGATTCGCGCCGAACGCGGTGGGGTGCGGTTTCGGACTCTATTGTAGTCGCCCTGAAGATCGCTGCGATTCAACGTTGGAGCCATCGAAACGCGTTCTCGACGAACTCCCGACCGCCGGTCTCGATGCAGAGGCCGTGAGAGACGATCACCCGGTCGATGTCCCAGCGCAGCATGCGCTCGAGCGAGGCTCGCGCGGCCCGCTTATCGCGAACGGTCATGCGCCAGTCCAGCGGCGCCTCGCCATTGGGCGCCACGATTCGATTCACGCGCTTGACCCAGCGCCAGAACGCACCGTCGAGCGCGGGATCGTGATTCTGGACGATGTCCGTCAGGATCAGCGTTCGCGAAGCCGTGTGGTGGAACACCACTTCGCTGAGCACTCGGCTTCCGCTAAACAGCAGCTGGTCGATCTCCGGCTTCCAGACCGCCTCGGCCTCGTCGCCCAGCGTGTGATCGAAGCGCAGCTCTGTGCGGCGTTGGACCAGCGACGGATCGCCCCAGCTGATCGCATCCGGAAATCGCTCCTGCCACGGCTTCACGAACAGGTGGTGCAACTTGTTGGGCGCGACGATGTGTCGCACGGGCCCGATCGCCAGGAGCGCTTCGACCCGAGCGTCGGTGAGCGCGACCGGCGAGTGCAGCCACAGATCGCCGTTCTGGAGCTTCACGACGGTCATTCGCGTTTCGAACGGGATCGCGAGCATGTGGACCCGGTCGCCGTCGACGGTCCACAGGCTGTCGCTG
>JABSQW010000215.1 GCA_013215605.1 Myxococcales bacterium | reverse complement strand
TTTCCGAGTCCGTCGGGATGTCGACCCCCGGCGGAGAGCAACGCGATCCGGGCGCTCTCCACCGCGGAAGCCGCGAGTACCACGAGGTCGGCCTCGATCGTGCTCGGCCGCAACTCGCCCCCGGCCAGGTACTCGACGTGGCTGGCGCGACCTCTCGCGTCGGTCGCGATCCGGGTCACCATCGCGCGCGTCACGAGTCGCGCACCGGCGAGCATCGCGCGGTGCAGGAACGTCACGGCCGCGCCCCCCCGTGCGTTCACGGGGCAGCCGTAGCGCGTGCAGTAACCGCAGTTGTTGCAGGTCTGGCGCCCGTCGTGCGGACGCGAATTGATGGCCTCGGGTGCGGGATGGACCTGGTAGCCGAAATGCTGCGCTGCTTCCTGGAACACCCGTGCGGAATACATGGGTGGGTTGGGCGGCATCTCGTAGGGCCCGCGCGGGGCTTCTTGGATCACGAAGTCGGGAGTTGCCGCGAGATCGCCCGCGACACCGAGCAGCGCCTCGCAGCGCTCGTAGTACGGCACGAGGTCGTCGTACTCGAAGGGCCAGTCCACGACGTCCGCATCCTCGATGGGACCGAGCCGCGAGCGCAACGCGAGGTCGAGCTTCCAGAAACGCGGGACCTTGGCATCCCAGTGGGTCGTACCTCCGCCAACCGTACCCGGCAGCATGTTCACGTCTCCGGTGAACACGCGCGCCACCCCGTTTTCGGCGTCGTCCTGGCTGCGCAGCGTGCGCGGTTCGGCGAACGCGTCCATCCCGGGCCAGCCGCGCGCGTCGCGAATCTCGTCTCCCCCAAAGACGGGCAGCCCGAGACCATCCGCATCCCCGAGGCCGCGGAAATAGTTCTTGCCCTTCTCGAGCACCGTCACGTCGAAGCCGGCCTCGGCGAGCACCCAGGCCGCAGTCGCACCCCCGGCCCCCGAGCCAATGACGACGACGCGGCCGCGGCTAGCCATTGCCCGAATCCTCACTGCCCTGCCCTCGCTCTCGGCGCGCTCGGCGGCGCGCACGCGCGACCGCTTCGGCCTGGTCCGGGTCGGGCTCGGCGATCTCGTCGTAGCCGTACGCGTGGGGTTGGTGGTCGCCCGGCCAGCGCGTGTAGCGCCAGCCCACGCCCCCGCGATTGCCCCCGTACTCGGGTGCGCCGTACATGCCCTCGAGCGTTTGACGAAACGCCAGTTCCAGGAACGCGTCGTCCGCACCGTCCGGAAGCCAGTCGAGGACAACGCTTCGGCCCGTGTTCCCGAGTTCCGCAAACGGCCGCCGGAGCCAACGCCGCGACGCGGCCTCGAGCGCGTCCAGACCCTGCGTGTAGGTCTCCTGCCAGCCGCGCACTGGGCCGTTCCACTCGCGCTCGGCGAGGCCGCGGCTCCCCTCGATGCGCGTGCGCCACACCCGCTCCTCGAGCGCGTCGAGTTCGAGCCAGCGGGAGAAATGGTTCGGACCGCCGCCCGCGCGGTTGCTGAAGGGTCCGCCCGCGAACACGTGCGGAAGTTCGAGTTCGAACGTGCCGAGCAGCAGGTCGATGTAGTTCGCGACCCCGGCCTCGGCCGCACCGGGATCTGGATCCTCGGGTGGGCCCGGGATCCAGTGTGCACACAGCACCCGCAGCACCTGCATGCGCTCCGCGGAGAGAAAGACCCCGGCCCCCTCGCGGTCCGCGGCCCGATTCGGCAGCAGCTCCGCGAGTAGCGCACGCGGCGCGAGCGCCAGCAGCGCGAAGTCGCCACAGAGATGCAGGAATGTCCGACGGTCCAGATTCGGAGCCACGCCGTATTCTAGGGTCCGCGGGCCTCCGACCGGGATCCCGATTGAAATTCGGCTCGCCTCCCCGTCGGGCTGGCCGCGATTCGGGCTGGCCCGCCGTCCGGCCTCTGCCGGGTCTCGGCTCGAGCCCCAGGCACGAAGAGAGGCAGGGACTCGGGACGCGGATCGATCCGGCCGGCATCCAGGTCGTGCGCGACGAAGCCTGGGGGCCGGGCGAGCGAGACAGGATTCCGGTCAGACCCCCTTGTTGGGGTTGATCAGGAACTTCTCGCCCGTGCTCTGTCTTGCGTAGATGGAGATCGCCTCTCGCGTCAGCGCCTCGGCGAGAGAGACCTCGCGGGTGTAGTGGCTCGCAAACGTGGTCTTGATCTCGGCCGCGACCCGTTCCCGGAGTCGCTGGCTCTCGTCGAATCCGATCCGCTGCAGAAAGTGCGGGAGCAACCAGCCCCCGATACCCCAGGCCATGCCGAAGTTGCGCTCGAGCTTC
>JABSQW010000214.1 GCA_013215605.1 Myxococcales bacterium | reverse complement strand
TCCTTCGCCCCCGCCGGGCAGCTGTGCCGTGCTGATTCTCATGACCTCTGCAACGAAAGCCGATCATGTTGGGATCATGTTCCAAGTAACCGATCAGGCGACGACCTCTTGCGCTACGTACCCGTCTGGGCTGGCTCCGGGGGAGGCTTCCAGTTCCACGGCAGCAGCTCGTCGATCCGGCTTGCCGGATGCGACTGGATGCGGATGAGCATGTCCTTGATGTACTCGTAGGGGTCGACCGAGTGCACGGCGCAGGTCGCGACGATGGTCTGTAAGACCGCGAGGTTCTGCGCGCCCTCGACGTGGCCGGCGAAGAGGAAGTTCTTTCGTCCCAGTGCCAGGATCCGCAGCGCTCGCTCCGCCACGTTGTTGTCCAGTGGGAGTTTCGGGTCCTCGATGAATCGGCTCAGCGCTGCCCGCTGTTTGATCGCGTAGCCCAGGGCGCTACCCATCTTGCTCTTAGGCGGATACGCGCCCTTGCGCGCGTCGACCCAGGCGTCGATGTTCGCCAGCGCTGCGCGACTGTCCGTGTCCCGAAGTAAACCGTGAGCCTCGGTTCCGAGTATCTCTCGCTCGGCGGCCAGGTGCTCGAGGCGGTAGAGTTCGACGATCAGGTCGAGGACCTCCTTGGCCTCCGGCACCGAGGACATGGCCTCGAAAAACTTCCTCCGAGCATGACTCCAGCACCCGACCCGAGTGCGCCCCTCGACGTCGGTGACCTTGGTGTACCCGGAGTAGCCATCGGTGATGAGGTCACCGGTGGTGCCTCCGAGCAGGCGTTGGGCGACCTTGCCAGAGCGACTCTCGTCGAAGACGTAGGCGATGACCTGCTTGCAAAGTACTACCCAGATCCAGCCCTTGAGGCATTGGCCGTCAGCCTGCACGCGCAGGGTGGTCTCGTCGGCGTGCACATATGGATCGTGGCGCGCGATGTGGAGCAGCCGGTCGTAGATGGGCGCCAGCAGCTCCGCGCCCCGATGAAAGAGCGTGCACAGGGTGGAGCGCGCGATGGGGCAGCCCGCACGCTCCATCATCTTGGCGATTCTGTGCAGTGGCAGGCTGTCGACGCACTTGGACACCGTCACGTGCGCATAGACGCTCGGTCCGTAGTGTCCGCCGTCGGCCACCTGCGTCGGGGCCTCCGCCTTGATGACCTGGCTGCCCTCCTTCGAGGCGAGCGATTGCATGTGGTACTCGACCACCACCAGGTGCTCCCGCACATGCTCGATGCGCCGGATGACCTCACCGTCGCCGACCGGCCGGAAGTCGTCGAGTGACTTGCCCGCCGGAAGCTGCTCGGGGGTGACGGCGACGGTCTCTTTGACGACGGGGAGATTCTTGCGCAGCCCGCGCTTCTTCTTCCGGGCCGGTTCCGACTTCTTGCGTGCCTTGCGCCGCCGCTCCCGCTTGCGGTCCTCGTCGGCCTCCGGCATCGGGTTGCCGTCGACCGTCAGCTCGTCGGCCTCCACCACGCGGCGGACCTCGCTGGCCATCGGAGGAAGTTTCTCCGAGCGCTTGCCGAAGAGCATGCGCTTCATCTCGTCGAGCTGCTCAGTCATCCGGGCCAGCTGCTCGTTCTGGCGAGCGACCTGTTCGTCGCGCTCCGCCAGCATCGCTTTCAGGTCGTCATTTGACTGGCGCATGACCTTGACGACGTAGCGCGCTGTCGGGTCGAGGGCGGCTTCCAGCTCGTCGAGGTCTTCGGGCTCAGCCATCGACGAAGGTAGATCATGATGCGCGTTCGATGTCGATCCCTGAGCGCCTTGGACGAGGTCGCCAATGGACAGGCCGCTTCACCCGGCGCACATCGATGCCATCGAGCAACAAGGCCAGCTCGGTGGAGTCCAGCACGATGTGCTCGTCCCGCGCTGTCGACTGCAGTGGCTTGAAGCGGCCGCGTTCGAGGCGCTTGTACCAAAGCACGAAGCCGCCCTTTTGGAAGGTCAGGATCTTCGCGCGGTCCCGTCGGCGCGAGAGGAACACGAACAGATGCCCGCTGTAGACATCTTCGCCAGCTGCGGTGACGAGGCCGCTGAGACCATCGAATCCCTTACGCATATCTGTCGCAGCCGCGAAGAGCAGGATCCGAACCGACTCCGGGAGTCCGATCACCGGCCAGCCTGCGACAGCAGCTCCGCGAGGTACTCCGCAGCCGGCAGCCTATCGAAGCGCAGCTCGATGCCCCCCGTCGCAAGGGTGCACCCGGACCCACCCTTCGCTGCAACCACCTCGACAAACTTCGGTACGGCGTTGCGAGGGGCAGGCTCCTCTGCCCGCAGGACGTACAGCCACGACCTGAACGTGCCCACGTTGATCTTGTGCCGCGCAGCGAACACCTGGTGCCTGCACGGTGCCGCCTCAAACTCGGCGACCAGAGGCCTCCAGTACTCCCGGCCCTTTCGGGGCGAAGCTTTGCTCTTTTTCATCCGCGCACGGTCAACAACTCGGACGCTGATGCCAAGAGGACCCCGGCTGGACGGTTACACAGCACATGATCCCGGGGACATGATCCCGGGGACATGATCCCGGCACATGATCCCGGCGGCGACTGACCCACGGCGAGCCGCCGCAGGACGCGGTTCCCATTGCCCCCGGGCTGGATCGATGGCAGGAGGTGGGCATGGGACAAGACATTCACAGG
>JABSQW010000213.1 GCA_013215605.1 Myxococcales bacterium | reverse complement strand
GTGATCAACGCAGTTCCTCCGAGGGTGTGTGGACGCGGTCGCATTGTCGGGTATCGCAGGTCCCCGGCAAGCGTACCGCCCAGCCCCGATCCCGACAGCGTACGCCGGGTGAACGCGGCGGGACCGTTCTTCCTGTTCGGTGCCGGTCCGCGGGGGGTAGGATGGATCCATGGCTGGATCGCCTTCGTTTCCCCAGTCGCTGACGCCAATCGAGGGAGCGCTTGCCGAACGGCTCTGCGAAGGCGCCGTCGCGGGGCTCGGCGACTGTGGTGGACCCCTGCAGGCGATTCTCGACGCCGGGTTCGTGCCGCCGGACATCCTGACCGGGATGACCCTTCATCTGCTTGCGAACCAGCCCCGCCGACCCCGCCGAGACGGCGAGAAGCGCGGGGCGATCGAAGGCGGTGTGTGGGTGCGCGAGCAGGTCACTTACCACGCACCCGTCCGGATCGGCGATGCGGTTCGTGTCACCGGCGAGTCGGTGCGGCGTTTTACCAGGCGCGGCCGGCGCTACGGCGTAACGGTTTCCGAGACCCGCAGCGACGAGGGTCGGCTGTTGGTTTCGAGCTGCACGACCGGGCTCCTCTCCTACCGCCGGGATGCGGAACTAAAGGACGAGGAGCACGGCCTCCCCGAGTCGGCGCTGTCCATTGCCGGACCCGACGCCAGCGCGGCGCGCGCGAACCCCTGTCTCGAAGCACTTCGCCAGGTTCGCGAGGGAGACGAGATCGCGGCCGGCCTCAGCGCGGTCACGCTCGAGATGATGCGGCTGCGCGACGCCGGACGGGACGAGAACCGCATCCACACCGACCCCGAAGTTGCGCGCCGCGAAGGGCTGGCGGCCCCCATCGCGGGCGGATCCCACGTGCTCAGCTTCCTGCAGGTGGCTCTGATCGAGAAGTGGGGCGCCGAGTGCCTGCTGCACGGCGCCCACTTCGACGTGCAATGGGTCGGTCAGACCCGAGCCGGATCGTTCATCGCGCCGCGCGCCACGGTCACCTCTGCGACTCCCGCGCTGATCGAATGTGCGCTCGAGATTCGCGGCGGGGATCGGCCCGTCCTGCAGGGGACACTGGCTCTCCCGCTCGGCGGCGACGCCGCTTGAACCTCGGCGCCCTCGAAGGCGTCCGCGTCCTCGACCTTGCGGACGAATCCGCGGCCTTTGCGGGTCGCATCCTCGCCGACCTCGGCGCCGAGGTGATCCTCGTCGAGCCTCCGGAGGGCAGCCGGACGCGCCATCTCGCCCCCTACCTCGACGACGAGCCGGGGAACGAGCACGCCTTCTTCCATCTCTACACGAACGCGAACAAGCGATCCGTCGTGATCGATCGCGAGTCTGCCAAGGGGCGTGCGCACTTCGAAGGGCTCGTCGCCTCGGCCGATGTCGTGATCGAGACGGCGCCCGTCGCTCGGCGCGCGGACCTGGGTCTCGATCACGAGTCCCTGCGCGCCGCGAATCCGCGCCTCATCCACGCGTCGGTGACCCCCTTTGGCTGCGACGGCGACTGGCGCGGCTGGCGCGCCAGTGACCTCGTCGCGACGGCTGCGAGCGGGTTGAGCTGGCTGTGCGGCGAGCGCGACGGTCCGCCCTGGCACGGCAGTGGTCGTCCGTCCTTCGCACTGGCCAGCCTGGGCGCGGCGACGGGAGTCGTCGCAGCCCTCACCGCGCGCGATCGCAACGATGCCCAGGGCGGCGCGCATCTCGAAATCTCGCTCCAGGAGGCCGCTACGATGGCGGCCATCCAGTCCGCAACGCCGACCTTCTGGAGTTGGTTCGGCACCATTCCGAGGCGACCCGCACTCTCGAACGCGATCCGCTGCCGCGACGGCGGCTACGTGGGGATGCTGGTGCGTCCCGCCACCTTCGAGCTGTTTCGCGCCTGGGTGGCCGAGGCCGGTACCAAGACTCAGCTCGGTCCCGACGACGCGCACTGGGCCGAGCTCTACGCGCCGCGCAAGGGCAACCCGGTCTCGCGTGCCGTGCTCGAGTTGGCGGAGCGCTACGACCGCGACGCCTTCGCCGACCGCGCCGCCGAGGCACAGACGATCTGCCTGCCGATCATGGACTTCCCGAGCATGGCGGTCCACCCGCAGTACCTCGAGAACGGGCAGTTCTTCGACGTCGAGCACGCGGGACTGCGACGCGCCCTCGGTTTCGTGCGCAGTCCGGTCGACGCCGTCGCGGGCGAGGTCGAGATCGCAGCGGCACCGAAGCTCGGCGCGGACACGCAGTCCGTCCTCGAGCCAGTGTCCGACGCCGCCGTAGGGACGCGCGCACCGAGCGAGGCGCTCGATCCCTATCGTGCACTCGAAGGCGTGCGCGTCGTCGACTTCTGCTGGGTGCTCGCCGGGCCCCTCGGCGGTCGGCTGCTCGCGAACTTCGGCGCCGACGTGATCCGCGTGGAGTCGGCCCGTCACATCGATGGGATGCGTCGGCAGCGCGGCCCCGATGGAGAGCTCAACAGCGACCTCGGCGGTCTGTTCAACAGCGCCAACGCGGGCAAGCGGTCGTTCACCGTGGACCTGTCGACCGATCGCGGCCGCGAGCTGGTGCTCGCGTTGGTGGCGCGCTCCGACGTCGTCACCAACAATTTCCGGCCCGGCGCACTCGACCGCATGGGGCTCGGCTATGGGGCTCTCTGCGAGCGGCGGTCCGACATCATTCTCCTCAACCTGCCCGGCACCCACCGCACGGGTCCGTGGAGCGCACGTCCAACGACGGGCAACGTCGTGATGGCCGCCTCGGGTCTCAACGTCCTGATGGGCTTCCCCGGCCAGCGGCCGCGCGGCTACGGCGTCGCGTACCCCGACTTCACCTCGCCGTATCTCCTGGCCACCGCGGTGATGGCGGCCCTGCGGCTGCGCGACCGGACCGGTGAGGGCAGGGAGATGGACCTCGCCCAGCTCTCCGCGACCATCTCCCTCCTGGGTCCCGAGTGGATGCGCTTCCGCGAAACCGGCGTTGCCCCGCCGCCGGCGGCGAACCGCGACCCGAACCACTGCCCGCACGGCCACTTTCCCGCGAAGGGCAGCGATGAGTGGTGCGCGATCTCGGTGGAAAGTGACGACGACTTCCGACGCCTGTGCAGCGTGATCGGGCGCGAAGACATCGCCGGCGATCCCCGCTTCGAGAACTTGGCTGCGCGCAAGGCGAACGAGGACGCCCTCGACGAGATCGTCACCGAGTGGACCACCGCTCGAGACCGCTGGGAGGTCGCTGCCACCCTCCAGGCGGCCGGAGTCGCCGCCGCGCCGGTCGAGCACCTGCGCGACACCCTCGAACGCGACCCACAGCTTCGCCATCACTACCAGCGCGTGCGCCACCCGGCCGCGCCAGAGGTCGAGCTTCCCCTCGACCGTGAAGCCATCCGCTTTGCGGGTGTCGAGCACCAGGTGCAGCGCGGCCCGATCTGGGGCGAGCACAACGAGGAGATCGTCCGCGACGTGCTCGGTCTCGACGACGAAGCCTACACGCGCCTCGTACGCGACGACGTGCTGGTCTGATGCGACTCGCCCCGAGACGCCGCGCGGCCGCCTGTCGCTAGCGCACCCGCGGTTCGCGCGGCATCCCGAGCGCTCGCTCGGAGATGATGTTCCGCTGGATCTGGTTCGACCCCGCGTAGATCGTGTCCGAGCGAGTGAACAAGAACAGCCGCTGCAGTCCGGTGAGGTCGTAGGGCCCGCCAAAGGCGAGTTCGGCTTCCGCGCCCAGCACGTCCATCGCGAGCTTGCCGAAGTCGCGGTGCCAGGTCGCCCAGTAGATCTTTCCGATCATGGCCTCGCGCGGCAACTCGGCGCCGTCGCCGCCCGACAGCATGCGAAGCGCGTTGAAGCGCATGATGCGCAGGCCGATCCAGGCGTCTGCGAGGCGCTGTCGGATGACGGGGTCGCTGGCGGCACCGTTTCGCTTCGCGATCTCCACGACCTGCTCGAACTCGTTCTGGAACTGGTGCTGCTGGCCCAGGGTCGAGGCGCCGCGCTCGAAGGCGAGGGTGCCCATCGCGACCTTCCAGCCGTCGCCGCGGCCCGCGACGATGTTTGCAGCCGGCGTGCGCGCAGCGTCGAAGAAGACCTCGCTGAACTCTGCGGTTCCCGTGATCTGCTCGATGGGGCGCACCTCGACGCCCGGCTGGTCCATGGGAACGAGGAGGTAGGAGAGGGCTCTGTGGTTGCTGGGCTCGTCGGCCTCGCTGCGACAGACGACGAAGCACCAGTCCGACCACGCGGCGAGGGATGTCCACACTTTCTGACCACTGATCACCCACTCGTCGCCGTCGAGCTCGGCGCGGGTCTGGACATTGGCGAGGTCGGAGCCGGCGTTGGGCTCGGAGTAGCCCTGACACCAGAGCTCCTCACCCTTCACGATCCCCGGCAGCAACCGTTGCTTCTGCTCCTCACTGCCGAACTCGATCAGGGTGGGGCCGAGGAGCGTCTCGCCGATATGGCCGGCGCGACCCGGCGCCTTCGCGCGCGCGTACTCCTCGTAGAAGATCACCTGCTGGTGGAGGGGGAGGCCGCGACCGCCGAACTCGGTGGGCCAGCCAACGCATGTCCAGCCCGCTGCGCCGAGTACCTTCTCCCACGCGCTGCGTTCTTCGATGAAGGCGTGCTCGTCGCCGGGGCCGCCGCGTCCGCGAATCTTCTCGAACTCGCCGACGAGGTTGTCGCCCAACCACTGGGCCACCTCTTTTCGAAAAATTTCGTCGGCTTCGCTGAAGTGCAGATTCACGGGGGCTCCGGAGGCGGGCAAGTCGGGAGAACGGGAGGTTACGGCAGGGTCGGGGGGTTCGCGACCACGCGCGCCCACGCCACCAACGGTACGGCGTCGGGGTGTTCGTAATCGTCATCGCCCGGAAGGACCAAGCGGTCGTCGAGTTCGGAGCCGAGCCGCTTGATCGGGCGATCCCTGTCGTCCTGCTGCGCGGCGGCGTCGGCGAGCGTGTCGGCGCTGTGTTCGTAGGTGGCGAGCAATTGCAGGACGCCGCGCGTCGGTGGCAGCATCGACATCTCGCCGCGCGCCCACTCCTCGAGGGCGTCGGCCGGGCGGATCCACTCGGAGTGCACTGCTTCGCGATTGTCGTGGCGAGCGGTCTGGCCGGGCGGCATGGCGGCGAGGAAGAAGCGGGTGTCGTAACGCCGCGGCGACGGCTGCGGCGTGATCCAGCGCGCGATGTAGTGCATGTCGGCGAGCTCGAGTCGCAGACCTTCCTCGCGGAGGACGTCGGCGAAGCTGTGGTGGGCGGCCTCGACCCGCACGCGGTGCTCTTCGAGGCGCTCAGCCGTCGCGGCATCGATCGCAGCGGCGGTGGCGTGGCTGGCCAACAGGACGCCCGCCTCCTCGTAGGTCTCGCGCAGCGCTGCGATCCACCACGCCAGTCCATCGGTCTCGATCTCGAGGCGCCGCGTCGCCGCTTCGTCGGTCAGTCCGCGGCAGCGATCGGCGATGTCGGCCTGTGAATCCTGGGGGTCGAGGCCCCCTCCTGGAAACATCCACATGTCACCGACGAAGACCGACCGGGCGTTCCTGCGCATCATGAACACGTGGAGGTCGGGGCGGTCGTCGATCAGTACGAGGGTCGACGCGAACTGGATCGGGACCTCGTCGAATTCGGTCACCACGACTCCCGGCCGGGATCGGAGGGACGCCGGCACAACGGCGCAATAATCGGGACACGCACGGTGGTAAGCTACGGTACCGCCTCATACGGATTGGAACCTGCGTTTCATGAGTATCTCGAACGAACGTACCATCCCGCGCCTCGTCGAGGCCGCGGCCAGGGCCTGGGGCCCACACAACGCCATCGAGGACGGAGACGTCACGCTCACGTTTCCGGAGCTCGAAGCAGCGCGACTCCAATCGGCCCGCGCCTTCGCGGCGTCGGGAATCTCACCCGGCGATTGCATCGGTATCTGGGCGCCAAACATTCACGAGTGGATCGTCGCGGCCATCGGTCTGCAGTCGGTGGGGGCCGTGCTCGTGCCGATGAACACGCGGATGAAGGGCGCAGAAGCCGCCTATGTTCTGCGCAAGAGTCAGGCGCGAATGGTTCTCACCGTCGGCGATTTCCTCGGCGAGAACTACGTTTCCATGCTGGATGCGCAGGACCTCCCGGAGCTCACCGAGACGGTGGTCTTCCGCAGCGAGGAGCCAGGCTGCACCTCGTGGGCGGACTTCCTCGCGCGCGCCGACGGCGTGTCGGAAGACGACGCGCGCGAGCGCTCGGCCGCCGTCACGCCCGACGATCTGTCCGACATCATGTTCACCTCGGGTACCACGGGAAATCCGAAGGGCGTCATGGCCGCCCACGGGCAGAACCTCCGGTGCTTCGAGGCGTGGACCGAGGTCATCGGTCTGAACGAGGCCGATCGCTACCTGATCGTCAATCCTTTCTTCCACGCGTTTGGCTACAAGGCGGGCTGGCTGTCGTGCATCATGCGCGGTTCCACGATCCTGCCCCACCAGGTCTTCGACGTGCCGGCCGTGCTCGCACGCGTCGGCCGCGAGCGGGTGAGCGTCCTGCCCGGACCGCCCACCCTCTACCAGTCGATCCTCAGCCATCCCGAACGCGAGAAGTACGACCTCACGTGCTTGCGCCTCGCGGTGACCGGCGCCGCCGCCGTCCCGGTGGAGCTCGTCCACCGCATGCAGGACGAATTGAGCTTCGAGACGGTGATCACGGGTTACGGTCTCACCGAGGCCTGCGGAACGGTGACGATGTGCCGCTTCGACGACGACCCGGAGACCATCGCGCTCACCTCCGGTCGGGCCATTCCCGACGTCGAGGTGCGCTGCATCGATGACGACGGCAAGGAGGTGCCGCGCGGCGAGCCCGGTGAGTTGGTCCTGCGCGGCTACAACGTGATGCAGGGCTACCTCGACGACGCCGAGGAGACCGCCGCCGCGATCGATGCCGACGGCTGGCTCTACACCGGCGACATCGCCGTCATGGACGAGCGCGGCTACGTGCGCATCACCGACCGGAAGAAGGACATGTTCATCATGGGCGGGTTCAACTGTTACCCCGCCGAGATCGAGAACCTGATGTTCAACCACGACGACATCGCCCAGGTCGCGGTGATCGGCATCCCCGACGAGCGCATGGGCGAGGTCGGAATGGCCTTCGTGGTGCCGACACACGGCGCCACGCTCGAGCCCGACTCGGTCAGGGCCTGGTGTCGCGAACACATGGCGAACTACAAGGTGCCGCGGCGCATCTCGGTGGTGGACGCCCTGCCCACCAACGCCACCGGGAAGGTGACGAAGTTTACGCTCCGCGAGTGGGCCGAGCAGGACGGCGCCGGGCCGGGCGGGGCGTCGTGAGCGAGCCGAAGCTCGGGGGTCTCTGGGACCTCATCGCCTGGCGCGCGGCCGAGACCCCGGATGAGTGCTTCTGCCTGGACGAAGCCGGCCGCGAACTCACGTTCGCGAGCTACCAGGCCGCGGCCGAACGCGCCGCGGCGGGGCTCGCGAGCCTCGGGGTGGGCGAGGACAGCCCGGTTACCTGGATCCTGCCCACGCGGGTGGCGTCGCTCGTGCTGATGGGTGCGCTCTCGCGCCTTTCCGCGATCCAGAACCCGGTGATTCCGATCTACCGCCACCGCGAAGTCGGCTTCGTCACGGGACAGACGGGAGCACGCCTGCTGATCGTTCCCGAGGAGTTTCGCGGTTTCGACTACCACGGGATGGCGGACGAGCTGGCGGCCGAACAGGGCGGGAGAATGGACGTGCTCGTGGTCGAGCACGAGCTCCCGGAGGGCGACCCGGCCGCGCTTCCGCCGCCCCCGCCGAATCGCACGCCGGACGACTCTCCAGTTCGCTGGATCTTCTACACGTCGGGGACCACTGCCGACCCGAAGGGCGCGCGCCACACGGATCACACGCTGCTCGCCACGAGCGTGGGGTTTGCCAAAGTGCTCGACCTGCGACTCGAGGATCGCATCGGTCTCGTGTTCCCGGTGACGCACATCGGTGGCGTGGGATGGCTCATGGCGAGCCTGCTCGCCGGTTCGGCGCACCTCGTGGTGGAGGCGTTCGGTCCTGCCACGGTGGACTTTCTCTCGAAGCACGACGTCCACCACGCGGGCGCGGGCACCGCGTTCCACAACGTGTATCTCGCCGCACAGCGCGAGCGTCCCGGTGAGCCGATCTTTCCCAACGTTCGCACGTTCCCCGGTGGCGGCGCGCCGAAGCCCCCGCAACTCCACTACGACCTCAAGAACGAACTCGGCGGTCTCGGCATCATCTCGGGCTACGGGCTCACCGAGTGCCCGATCATCGCCATGTGCAACACGAACGATCCCGACGAGAAGCTCGCCGACACCGAAGGTCGCGTGAATCCATCCGACGCAGAGATCCGCGTGGTGAAGAGCGACGGCGAGATCGCAGGCCCCGGCGAAGAGGGCGAGATGCGCGTCCGCGGGCCGCAGCTCTGCAAGGGCTACCTCGACCCGGCGCTCACCGAGGCGGGTTTCGACGCGGACGGCTTCTTCCGCACGGGCGACCTCGGGTACAAGGACGCGGACGGCTACGTGGTGATCACCGGCCGCCTGAAGGACGTGATCATCCGCAACGGCGAGAACATCAGCGCGAAGGAGATCGAGGATCTCCTCTACGAGCACCCGAAGGTGAGCGACATCGCGGTGATCGGGCTCCCCGATCCCAAAACCGGCGAGCGCGCCTGTGCGGTGGTCTCCTGCGCGGCTTCTGTCGAGCCCCTTGGCTTCGCCGAGATGGTCGCCTACCTGAAGGACCACCGGCTCATGCTGCAGAAGATCCCGGAGCAGCTCGAGATCGTCGACGAGGTGCCCCGGAACCCGGCGGGCAAGATCCTGAAGGGGGATCTTCGCGAGCGCTACGGGACATGACGCAACGGATGAGAGAGGAGGGGAACGGATGTTGAAGGATGCAACGGCGATCGTCGGGATCGCCGAGTCTCCGTTTGCGAAGAAGCTCGAGGCGTCGGAGTGCCAGCTCGCGTCCGAGGTGATCATCGCGGCGCTCGAGGATGCCGGAATCCAGCCCGCGGAAGTCGACGGCATGGCGTCCTACACCATGGAGAACACGAGCGAGGTCGACATCGCCAAGAACATCGGCGCGGGGGACATGAGCTTCTTCGCGCAGGTCGGCTACGGGGGCGGCGCCGGTCCCGGCGTGGTGGGGCTCCTCGCCATGGCGGTGGCCACCGGGCAGTGCGAGGTCGGCGTGGCGTGGCGGTCGCGAAAGCGCGGTTCCGGGGGGCGACCGTGGGCCGGGGCACAACAGGCGTCGGCGTCGGGGTGCTGGACGCGTCCCTTTGGCCTGCTCCGCCCGGCCGACGAGATCGCGATGCTGACGCGCCGCTACATGCACCAGTACGGCGCCACGCGCGAACACCTCTGCAACGTCGCGACGTCGGTACGCAAGCACGCCAACAACAATCCGAAGGCGATCATGTACTCGCGCAAGATGAGTCGCGACGACTACATGAACGCGCGCTGGATCTCCGAGCCGCTCTGCCTGTTCGACAATTGTCTGGAAACCGACGGTGCCCTCGCCTGCGTGGTGGTGTCGGCCGAACGCGCAAAGGACTGCCCGCACCCGGCGGTCTACATCCACTCCGTTGCGCAGGGGCTGCCGCCGCAACATCAGACGATGACGAACTACTGGAACGACGATCCGCTCCGCGGCCCCGCCTGGGCGTGCGCGGACGCGCTCTACCGCAATTCCGACATCCAGCCGAAGGACGTCAAGGTGGCCCAGCTCTACGACGCCTTCTCACCGCTGATCATCCTGTCCCTCGAGGGCTACGGATTCTGCGAGCGCGGTGAAGGCGCGGACTTCACGAACGATGGCGGCATCGAGCTCGGCGGTCGCCTTCCCGTCAACACGTCGGGCGGTGGACTGTCCGAGGCGTACGTCCACGGCTTCAACCTCATCAACGAAGGTGTGAGGCAAATGCGGGGAACGTCCTGCAACCAGGTCGAGGACGCCGACAGCTGTCTGGTGACGGCGGGCGAAGGCGTCCCGACGAGCGCCGTGATCCTCCGGAGGTGACCGTGAGCGAAATGTTGCTACCCGTGATCGGAGACGATGAGACACCCTTCTGGGAGGCGGCCCGCAAGGGCGAGCTCCGCATTCAGACGTGTAAGAGCTGCGACCGGATGCGCTTTCCGCCGCGCCCGATGTGCCCCTGGTGCAATTCGACGCAGTCCGAGTGGAAGCTCACCCAGGGCCGCGGAACGATCTGGTCCTTCGTGGTGCCCCACCCGCCGCTCCTGCCGCAGTTCATGGACCTCGCGCCGTACCCGGTGATCGCGGTGACCCTCGACGAGGACCCGAAGATTCGATTCATCGGAAACCTCGTCGAGCGGTCAGGCGACGCCATCAACGTCATCGATCCGTCGACGATCGAGATCGGTCAGGCGGTCGAGGTGTTCTTCGACCCGGTGAACGAAGAGATCCACATGCCGCGGTGGGTGCGGGTGTAGGTCGAGGGTTCGCGCACGCGAGGCCCGCTCCTCAGGAACTCCAGGCCGCCACGATCTCGTCGGACGTCGTGAGCTTCGTCAGCTGTCGGAGTGAGTTCTCGAGCACGAGCTCCCCGTAGTCGCGGGGATGGCCGGCGACGCAGTCGGCAGGGATGACGACGTGGTAGCCGCGGTTGATGGCCTCGATGCTGAGTCCGAGGATACCGACATTGAGGGAGACGCCGGTGGCGATCACGGTGGTGATCCCGCTGCTGCGTAGCCACGCGTCGAGCGACGTCGATGTGAAGGGCGACATGCCGTGGAACCGCTCGGTCACCAGGTCGTCGGGCTCGGGGCCGAGCTCCGGGACCAGCTCTGCCTCGGCCGATCCGCTCACGAGGTAGTCGGGGTTCGCGAGGAGCGCGTTGACCATTGGGACGTTGTGGAACGAGCCCGCTCGGTCGCGCCGGAACGCCGCGGTGCAGTGCACGACGCGGACGCCGCGCGCACGCGCGGCCGCGAGCAGCTTCGCCGTGTTCGGGATGATGCCCGACTCCGCGACGGTCTTCTGCAGCGCCGGGATGCTCGCGAGGTCTCCGACGACGCCCCGCTGAATCTCCATGGTGAGGACGGCGCTGCGTTCGGTGTCGATCAGCGTCTCGAGCTTCGGCATGGGATCCCCCGTGTTTGGTACGAACACGATGCCCGCCGCGGCGCCGTCGCGTCAACGGTCGTGGCCAAGAGTCTTGGCGAACCGGCCGTGGCGCGCGCCGGGCAGGGCGCGTAGGCTCCGCGGCGTTCGATCCCCCCTCTCTCCCAAGGAGTCCCCATGAAGATCGAAGGTACCGGAGCCGTCGTTGCCGGTGGTGCCTCTGGAATGGCGCGCGCCAGCGCCGAAGCCCTGGCCGAACGCGGCGCCCGCGTGGCGATCCTCGACCTCGCCGCGTCCGACGGCGAGAAGGTCGCGGCCGAGATCGGCGGTGGCGCGATCTTCGCGCCCATCGACATCCGCGACAGCAGCACCGTGTCCGCCGGTATCGACAAGGCCGTCGAGGCCTTCGGCTCCATCCAGATTGGCATCAACACGGCCGGTGGCGGCATCGCGAAGCGCACGTTGTCGAGGGACGGCCCGCACCCCCTCGACGACTTCCGCGGCGTCATCGAGCTCAATCTCATCGGCTCGTTCGACTTTCTGCGCCTCTGCGCCGAGCAGATGGCGAAGAACGAGGCGGACGACGACGGCGAGCGCGGTGTCGTGATCAGCACGGCGTCGATCGCGGCCTTCGAGGGGCAGATCGGTCAGGTCGCCTACGCGTCGGCAAAGGCCGGTATCGCGGCCATGACCTTCACCGCCGCCCGCGACCTCGGAAGCCTGGGCATCCGCGTCACCGCGATTGCGCCGAGCCTGTTCGAGACAGGGCTCACGAAGCTGGCACCGCCCGAGATGGCGGCTGCGCTCACGAAGGACGCGGCATTTCCGAAGCGAATGGGGCGCCCCGAAGAGTACGCGAGGCTGGCGGTGGCCATCGTCGAGAACCCGATGCTCAACGCATCGACGATCCGCCTCGATGGCGGCCAGCGATTCGCGCCAAAATAAGCGAGAGCGGTTGGCCGACGCTGGCCTTGGTGACACGCCGCGGCGATCCGTGCATGCTGGTGC
>JABSQW010000212.1 GCA_013215605.1 Myxococcales bacterium | reverse complement strand
TCGAAGCGTTCGGGCTCGGGGAACTGTTGCTCGTCGCGGTTTCCCGACGCGAGCAGCAGGAACACGCGCGCCCCACGTCGGAGCTTTCGCCCCCGAACCTCGACGTCGCTCGCCACCCAGCGCTCGAGGCCCTGCACGGGCGAGTCGTAGCGGAGGAACTCCTCGATCGCGGTCTTCAGGAGGGAAGGGCTCTCGATGAGCCGACGGCGCTCGTCGGGGAAGCGATCGAGCTGCTGCGTCGCGTTGCTGATGAGATTGGTCGTGGTCTCGTTGCCCGCGATCAGGAGCAGGACCGCGAAGCCGGCGAGTTCCACCGTCGTGAGCTTGACGCCGTCGATGTCGGCCTCGAGGAGCGCGGACATGAGGTCGTCCCCCGGTTTCCTGCGCTTTTCCTCGAAGACACCTGCGAGATAGACGCCGAGCTCGCTGCTGTTGTTGCTTCCACCGTCGCCAACCTGCTCGGGCACGAGGTTGGAAATGATGTCGGTCGACTTCTCCTTGAACCACTCGCGGTCGGAAACCGGGACGCCGAGGAGCTCGGCGATCACCGTGGTGGGCAGCGGGCCCGAGAAGTCGCGGTACAGGTCGCAGCGGCCGCTCTCGGCAAACGCTTCGATGAGCTCTCTCGCGATGTCACGGATCCGGGGCTCGAGGTCCCGAATCCGCCGTGGCGTGAACGCGCGGTTGACGATGGCCCGCAGCTCGTCGTGTCGGGGCGGATCCATCGTGATCATGCTCGGGCTGGTCGCGTTGGTGCGGGTCTTCGTTTCGTCGCCGAGGTAGCGAAGCGACGAGAATACGTGCGGCTCGAGGAGCGCATTCTCGATGTCGTCGTAGCGCGAGAGCGTCCAGAAGTCGTGGCGCTCGCTGTAGTACAGCGGGGCATCGACCCGGAGGCGGGCGTAGGTGGGGTAGGGGTCGTCGTGGAGCTCGTGGGAGCTCGGGCTGAACTCGATGGGGGCGGTGCTCGACACGGCAGGCCTCGGGTGGGTTGCCCGTCAACGTCTCATACGCGGGAATGCGTGTCGAGTCCGTGAGTCGCCGGGGGAGGCGGCCGCAGACCGGGTCCGAGGGCAACCGCTGGCCTCCTCGGCGCCGAACTCGTAAAATTCCTGGCCATGGCCAACCCCGATGATCCCCGCAGCGACGATCCTGAACTCGACTCCGACGAAGACGACGAGGTCTCGAGTCCTTTCGACCATCCTTTCTTCCTGCCGGTCCTGCTGTTCGCCTTCGCGCTGTGGTTCGGGTACGACGGATGGTTCAGCGAGGAGTTCGCGCGCGAGAGCACCGAGTACCTCGATTTCAACCGATACGGCTTCGGTGTGCTGATGGTTCTCGCGATCTATTTCACCGTTCAGGGCGTGCGCGAGAAGCGCGATCCGGACGACCCGCACGACCCGGAGTAGTCGTTCTCCGAGCGCTCGCTGTCTTACGCCGTCAATGCACGTCCGATGACTTTCAGCTCCAGCACGGGCTTCACGCCTTCGAAGATGGGCAGCACCTGGGCATCGACGACGTAGCGACTGATCGGGTACTCCTCGGCGTAGCCCCAGCCGCCGTGCATCAATTGGCCCTGCTGGGTGACCTCGACGGCGACGTCGCACGCGAGCAGCTTGGCCTGGGCGGCGAGGGGCGCCGCGGCTCTCTCGTCCTCGTCCATGGCGCCGGCGGCGGCGTAGGTGATGGCGCGCGCCGCGGCGAGCTTCGCGGCCATGCGGCCGACGGTGTACTGCGTGAGTTGGAAGTCCGAGAGCGGCACGCCGAACTGCAGCCGGTCGACCACGTACTCGGCGGTCTTTTCGAGGGCCGCCTGGGCGAGGCCGCACGCGCGTCCGCCGGTCTGGAGGCGACCCGCGGCGAAGCCGGCCATCTGCAGGTAGAAGCCGCGCCCTAGGCCGGCTTCGCCGCCGACCAGGCCATCGGCGGGTACTGCGTAGTCCTCGAAGTTGAGCGTGAACGAGTGCATGCCGCGGTAGCCCGGTGTGGCGTCGGCCTTGCCCACGACGCGACCACCACCCGGCTGGGTCATCTCGAAGCTGTGTCCGTCGAAGCGGTCCTTGGGGACGATGAAGAGCGACAGACCCTTCGCGGCCTTCGAGACGTCGGGGTCGGTTCGCGCCAGCACGGCGAGGACGTCGGCACGTCCCGCGAACGTGCACCACGCCTTCGGGCCGTTGATCGACCAGTTGCCGTCTTCGCGCTGGGTCGCGCGGCACTTGACGCCGGCGACGTCGCTTCCGATGTCCGGCTCCGTGACGGCGATTCCCACCATGATCTCGCCCGCAGCGATCTTCGGCAGCCACTCGCTCTTCTGAGCGTCGGTGCCGCCCTGCACGAGGGCCTTCGTCAGGATCTCGGGGCGCGTGATGAGCGAACCGGCCGCCGCCAGCGATGCACGCGACAGCTCCTCGGTGGTGAGGATCATTGCGAGGTTGCCCATCTCCGAACCGCCGAACTTCTCGGGGATGGCGAGCCCGAAGTAACCGAGTTCGGCCATCTTCGAGATGAACTCCTCGGGCACCAGCGCATCCGTGCGGTGGATGCGTTCGGCCTCGGGCATGACCTCGTTCTCGGCGAATTCGCGCACGGCGTCGCGCACCTGCTCCATCATCTCATCGAGGGGCGTCGTGTTGCTGCCGCGAGTCGCGCAGGCGTGCTGGCCGATGGCGCGGAAGACCGACTCGTGGGCCGAGCGGCGGAGCAGGCCGCGGGTGTCGGCGGGGAAGGCGGTCTCGAGGGCTTCGTCGCCGATTCCGAGATCGTCGACGGCGGGCGCGAGGCGGTCGCGCAGACTCCCGACGAGGTCTGCCACCGCGGCGGCGCAGGTGATCTCCATCATCTCGTCCCCGCGTCCCTCATCGCGCCACGCGACGGTGGTGTCGAGCAACTCGCGGGCGGCGCGCTCTTCCGTGGCCGCGTACGTGACGCGCTCTGTGAGCACCTGATGGCTGTCGATGGCGTGGCCGTTCTCGGTGATCTCGCGGGTGCGATCGAGCGCCGGCTCGAGGAGGCGCTGTGCCGCGGTGAGCAGAGCGCGAGCGTCTTCGAGGGTGGGGTTCGAACTCATGGCATCCTCCCGAGCTCCTGGCGCGGTCCTCGGTCGTGCGCATCTGTGTTACAAGGGCTGCGTAGAGTAGCGTCCTCGGGTGGTTCCAGGACGATCTTGAGAGTCGGAGGAGGACCTCGTGGAGCACGTGACGGAGGGAATGTTGCGGAACGATCGCGATATCCAAACGATGACTGGGAGTCTGCGCTTTGCGCCGAGCGGCCTCTTCGCGCGCGCGCGACTCGTGACGGGTCGGGTCGTGCCGAGTCGAGTCGCGGCGGCGCTGGTTGCGCTCGTCTCGTTGGCCCTCACTGCGTCGGGCTGCTCGATCACGGCGAACCTACCCGCCGACGGAATGCCGCCTCTCACACTTCCCGAGACCGACATGCCCGAGGGCTTCGAGAGCGATTCGACGAGCACCCAGATGGTCACGACGAAGATCGGCGGGAAGAACGTCTTCATTCCCTCGACCGTCGTCGTAGCGGGCGGCCAGAGCCACACGCTCTCGATCTACAACACGACCGACGGCGCCCACGGCTTTCGCATCGACGGTCTCGGGATCGAGGTGGTGTTGAACCCGGGAGTCGAACCCGAGGTCGACCTCGGCATGCTCGAGGGCAATCGCGTCTACGCCATCGACTGCCACCTCCACCCGCCCCATCGCACCGGAACCCTGGTGGTGGTGCAGGGGCGCTAGGCAGCAAGGAGGCCGACGGAGTCGGTCGAAGTTCGGACGAAACGGACCTCCGGCCGGTGCAAGCTCGGATCAACGAGTCTCGGTAATCGGGCTCTCGATGAACTCGGCCAGCTGCTCGACGAGCCTCGGATTGCCGAACAGCAGCCCGATCTTGTCGTTGGGCTGACCGAGGGTGTGGCAGACGCCGCCGGCCTCGCGCACGAGGACCTGGGTTGGGGCGGCGTCCCAGAGGTTGAGCTGCAGGTCGATCATGGCGCCGACGCCGCCGCCGATCACCTGGGCGTGGCCAAAGGCGTCGGTG
>JABSQW010000211.1 GCA_013215605.1 Myxococcales bacterium | reverse complement strand
GATCGTGAAGGCGCTCCAGACCGCGAAGCCGAGTGCGATGATCGAACGCCGCGAGCCGCGGTCGGCCCAGCGCGCGATCGGGAAGCCGAGCGTCGTGTAGAGCACTGCAAAGGCGGGCCCGATCAGGAATCCCATCATCGTGTCCGACGCCCCGAGCTCTTGCTTCACGGGTTCGAGCAGGATCGTCAGCACGTACCGGTCCAGGTAGTTGAACGTGTACGTCAACAACAGCACGCCCAGCACGTAGCGGGCGTAGGTGCGTGAAGAGCCGCGGTCGGCCGCGCCGTTGGGGGTCATGGCCAACACACCCTACACGGATCCCCGCCGGAGTCGGCACCTCGTTGGTCACTGGGGGACTTCGATCACGACACCGGTCCCTAACGGGGAGCGGTCGTGAACGCGCCCCGGACCTGACCGAATAGCTCGCTCTCGAGCAGGCCGCCGGCGAAGGCTAGAAGGCGGCCGCCAGGAACAGCGTGATCGCGCACACCGTTGCGACCAGGAAGGCCAGAGAGCGCACCGGCGCTACGTCCGCGAGATAGGCGCCTGCGTGCACGACGCGCGCGGCGACCCAGACGCACGACATCGTTGCCGCCGTGCCCGGATCTCCGCTCGCCAGATGGTTCACCAGCACGGCCGGGGCGAAGACCGCGAGCGCCTCCCAGGCGTTGCTCTGCGCCGCCACCACGCGCGCGCCCGTCCCCGTAAGCTGGGCCGACTGCGCCCGCGGGTTGTTGTTGTCCACGCTGTCGAACTGCTGCGTCTTGAAGTAGCCCCCGGTGAAGGCAATCAAGATGGGGATCAGGGCGGCGACGAACAGGCACCAGAAGGGAACGGTCATGGAATCCTCCCGCAACCCGGCCACGCATGCCGGAGCGACTGATTGTCTTGTTCCGCATGTGCAACGATAGCGGGTAACGTCGCCCGGGAGTGACGGTTTCGACCTCCACCGGACCTGGGGAGTGGGAGCGTCGTGTTGCTATGGCGTCGGGGATGCTTGCAGGGCCAGCATCACCAGGATCAGACCGGGAATCTGAGCGAGCACGCAGATCCCGACCGATCGACCCGTGGTCACGTCCAGCGCCTGCCGCACGGCGATCACCCAGGCGAAGACCCCGAGGACGAGGACCGCGAGCACCAGTACCGGAGCCAGGGGTCCCAGCGGCAACGCCCCGAGCACGTAGAGCAGTTGCGGCGCTGAGGCGAAGCCGAGGCTCCGAAGCAGTTCCTGAAAGTCCGAGGTGTGCTTCAAGATCTTGACACCGATCAGCCAGATGACCGCGGCGCCAAAGAGCCAGCCCATGAACCCCCCGGCCAACTCTCCGATCAACCCTTCGATCAGGCCGGCCTCTCCGGAGACGCCCAGCGCGCGGGCGAGCGCAGCCAGCGCCACCACCCCGGCAGCCTGCCCGAGGGCATCGGGCGTGTGCTCCACCTCTTCGTAGACAGTGGCGTCGAGCCGCAGCGCCCCGAGCAGACGCTCGCCGAAGGAGCGGCGCGGGACGGGTCCTTTCGAAAAATCCGGTCCGGTACTCATGAGTTCGGGTCCCCCACACCCACTCTACCGAAGCTGCTCGCAAAGCGGACCCTCCGGTTCGAGACGCTGCGATCCCCCCGGGTCCCGCGGTCGTGAGACAATCGCCTGGGACGGGTCCGACCGGGCAGGGTCTGGCATTGCGGCGCTGACACGGGTGGCTCTGGTTCCGTGAATTCCATCACGCCGGCGGGGTGCCTGGTGGCCTCCCTGACCCCGGTGTTGGGCATTGGGATCTGTGCCATCCGGGCCAGGAGGGTCGCACGCGCGTTCATCACCGACTGCGAACCACGATCTCAGTGCCCACACTGCGGCGAAGCACGTGCACCCGCCAACGGAGAGAAAGAATGACTGCGCCCTACGTCGACAAGTCTCTGGAGCGTCCGTCGTTCTTCCTTCGCCTCCTGGGCAAGCAGCCCAAGAGAAACGGGCTGATCGCAATCAACAACCTTCTGGCCGCGGCGGAAAACATCGAGGATGTCTCGGTGGAACAGGTGGAGCACGCCGCTGTTCCCTACCGGCTGCGCATCCAGAGGGACCTCAAGCAGGAACGCGAGGACCTCTTCCGCGAGTTTCTACAGCACTGCATCGCAGACCATCGCTTCGACCCGGTCGAGATCGACCGACTGGGGCATCTTCGCCGCCTCGTCCGCCTGAGCGAGGATGACGTGGCCAGGATCCAACGCGACGCCACGAGCTCCGCTTACGAGGGACAAGTCGGCAAGGTGCTGGAGGATCGAAACCTCACAGACGAGGAGGAGGCCTTCCTGGTCCAGCTAGGCGAGGACCTTCGGCTTCCCACCGAGATCAGCGAGAGCATCTTCGCCAGCAAGGCCCAGGAGATCGTTCAGCGCGCCCTCCATGAAGCAACGAGCGATCAGCGACTTTCCCCCTCCGAAGAAACCGAGTTCCAGGCCCTCGCCAAGAACCTGGGTGTGGAAGTCACCCATGATGACGAGACCCATCGAGTGCTCGAGCGGATGCGCCTGTACTGGAGACTCGAGGAGGGCGATCTTCCTGTCGTGGACGTGGACATCAAGCTACAGCGCAGTGAGACGTGTCACTTCACAGCCGATGTGGACTGGCTGGAGCACCGCAAGGTGACTCGCCGTTACAACTACAGCGGTCCGACAGCACGCATCCGAATCGTGAAGGGTGTGTATTGGCGTCTTGGCAGCATGGCGATCAAACCAACATCCGAAGACGTTCTGCAGCACATCGATTCCGGAACGATCTACGTCACGAACAAGCGCGTTCTGTTTCGCGGGGAGCGAGGGAACAAGTCGCTGAGGTTGAACCGGATCATTGACGTCGAGGCATACCGCAATGGCGTCCAGATCGAGAAGGACCGGGGCAAGAACCCGTTCCTTCAGTTCGAGCCCGGCGCCGATGTGATGGGGATGATTCTGGAACGGGCGATCGATGAGTCGGTGTGACTGGGCTCGGCCTTCTCGGGATGGGACTCCACGGCGATGCGGTCGCCGTCGATCTGGATCAGCAGGCAGTCGAGCGCGTGGGTGTGGAGCTTCGATCGCCTGCCGCCATCGAGTCGGATATCCCAGACCCGGATCCGCTCGTTCTCGAAAATGATGGTGCCACCGCCGGGCCCGATCTCCTGGCCCTCGACCCGGGAACCCTTCGCGCCTCGCTCATCGCCATCTACCTCCTCTTCGCGTGCACCGGTGCGTGGCTAGAAGTCGCCGAGTTTCCGCTTCGCGGTGGCACGCGCGGGTTCTGCGACGAATATCGACCATGTATCCTTCAACTCCGCGAAGTCGTGGGGCTCGACAAGCCCTCGAGGCGCGGTGAGGAGCGCGGCGGGCAGGAAGAGAGCGAAGCCGACGCCGGACTGGTGCATCTGAAGGGGTTGCCCAATCTCCAGACGCTGACCCTCTCGTTCACCAAGATCACCGACGCGGGGTTGGAACACCTGAAGGGATTAACGAAGCTCCAGATGCCGTGGCTCACCGACACCCGGGTCACCGAAGCCGGTATCGATCAGCTCAAAGAATCACTGCCGAAATTTCGCACTACGGATTGATCGTCGATTCGCGCTCGGCGTCGACGAGCGGGTAGGGTTCCCTGGTATTCTGCGCCCAGACACAGGAGATCCGAATGATCAATTCCAAGGGAGCTCGCCAATTCCTGATCGAAGAGGTTGCGGCGGCCGAGGCCTTCGACTTCGTGGCGGTGGGACCGGCGGGTCGGCCGATGCAGATGGTCGAGATCGCGCGGAACGAAAGCGAGGATCTCGAGGTGCGCGTCCCCGGACGTCCCCCCGTCGTCCCCCCGCTCTCGGCCGAGGTCCGAGCGGGTCTGGCCGAGCGAGGCTATGCATCCGAAGATGCCGATGACTCGGCCCAGCCCTGGGGAAAGGAAGCCGAGAGCCCGGCCGATGCGGTCGACCTCGCGCTGACGCTCCTCACGGAGGTCTTCCAGGCCGGGCCAGAGCTTCGACTCGACCTGGTTCACGGCAATCACCGAGCGGCCCACGAGGCGCGAAGACTCCTCGCCGAGCTGCGCGAACGCATCGAGCGGGTTCTGGAGGACGAGATGGGCGGTGCGCCCGCGCAGGACGGAGAGGGTGACTACCTGCTGCCCATCGCCGACGTCCAGGTCGTGGTCGCACCGCGGATCCTGCCGAACGGCCCCGCAGTGGTCCGCGTCTTCGCCGTGACCAACGTCAACGTGAACGTCACGCCCGAATTGGGGCTCTTCCTCGCGCGCATGAACTTCAACTTCATGTTCGGGCGCTTCGCTCTGGATAGCGACAACCGGACCATCGTCTTCGACGAAGCTCTGCTCGGCAACCCGCTCAACGAGGAAGCGCTGCGCTTCTCGATCCGCGTCGTCGCGCAGACCGCGGACGAGTGGGACGACCGGCTCAAGCAGATGTTCGGCGGCTCCACCTACCAGGAGGTCCTCAAGCAGGAAGGCCGCCTGGCAGTCCCGCCCGCCAAACCGGGCAGCGGCGATGCCGACAAAGAGGAACTCCCGCTTGGCCATGGCCTGTACCTCTAGCCCGCGCCGCGTGACCGCGTTGTGCCGAGCGATGGAGGCCGTGTCGTTCGTGGGTCGAGGTTCAGAAGCGCGTCGAGTGCCGCGATCGCGGTGATACCGCGCGCGAGTTCACGGTTGGCGGGTCGTTCGCGCCGTGGCGCTGGACCAGATGGACAGCAGCATCTTGTAAACGTAGTACAGGGGCTTGAGTCCCCCATGAATCGTCGAAGGGCGCAGGCCGGGCGCCATCGCGACGCTGCGCTCACCGATCCGGATCCCGTGTCGATGGGCGACCAGGAGAACGTCGACATCGGGGTAGTCGGCGGGGAAGAAGTCATCCGAGTAGAGCGCGAGAACGTCCGCGTTCATGGCCTGGTAGCCCGTGGTCGGATCGGAGAGTTCGAGGCCGAAACGCTTGGCGATTGCACCGAACAAATCCCGCCCGGCGCGGCGTGCCACCCCGAACTCGTAACCGCCGGGGTCGAGGAACCGGGAGCCGAGGACGAGGTCGAACTCACCCTCTTGCACCGGCCTGGCCAGCTTGGCGATTTCCTTTGGATCGTGCTGACCGTCCCCGTCCATCTGTACGATCAGCTCGACCCCGCGGCTCGCCGCGTAGCGGTAGCCGGTCTGAAGCGCGGCCCCGTAGCCGAGGTTGTAGGGGTGACGGAGCACGCGCGCTTCGTGCTCTCGCGCAACGCGCGACGTTGCGTCCGTCGAACCGTCATCGACGACGACGACTTCGAACTCCGGTGCGTGCTTTGCGACCCCGACCAGAACCGGCCCGAGATTTCGCGCCTCGTTCCAGGCCGGAATGATCAGCAGGGGGCCGGAGTCAGCGTGGACCATGCAGCTCGCTTCGCGGCGCATCGCGGCCCTCGACGGCTGCGCGAAGCAGCGTCAGCTCCTGGGCGAGGGTCTTGACGTGGAGGCTCATCCGAGAGAGGCGAACCGCGAAGTTGAGGCAGATCACCATGAGGAAGACCTCGCCCAGGAAGAAGATCGTCGAGCTCGGTGTCCAGGCGCCGATCCAGGTGGTGATGGCGCGCAGCACGTCGAGATTCAGACACAGGAGCAGCACTCCGGCGGCAACACCGAGCCAGATGGGCGTGTACTCCTCGCGGAGATAGCGGCGGCGGACGAGCCACAGCACGACTGCCGCCAGCGTCAGGCTCAACGAAATGGCGACGAACCGCGTTGCAGCGGACTCCGGGGCGTTCAAGAACAAATTGCGAAGCTGAGCGAGATCGATCTCATTCATCGACGAGTGCCCACACGATGGTTGAATAATGGTTGTTGAATCCGTGACGAAGGGTAACAGCGATCCTTCGCGCCAGAGCCGCCGGGTGGGTCGCGTAGTACGCGACGAGGTTCTTGCGCACGCCGGACATTCTCTTTTCGTTCTTCCGGAGGACGGCCGCAACGCTGACGGCCTGAACCTGGCGAAAGCACTCGATCTCGCGGAATCCGCAGTCTTGGAAGAGCTTGCGAAACGAGTGCGGCGTGAAATCGTGGGAATGATTCGGATTGACGTCGACGGAGGGTGTCGTTGGCGCGGATGCGATCAGGACTCCGTCTCGATGGAGAAGGGTGCGAAGATGCTGCACGAAGTCCTGCGGATCGCCGTCGAGGTGTTCGATGGTTTCGAGCGAGACGATCGTATCGAAGGGCTCGGGGTCGCTGAACTGCATCGCGTCGCTGGAAATGAAACGGGTTTCGGGTCCCGCATAGCGCCGGGTGGCGTAGCGGACGGCCTCTTCGGAGATGTCGACGCCAACCACCGAGGTCACGCCGGGCGCGTCCGCGAGGATGCGCGTTCCGTAACCGGCGCCACACGCCATGTCGAGAACGCGGCCCTTGCACGCTTCGCGGGCGGCGAATTCGTAGCGTTCGACGTGAAGCCGCAGCGTCTCGCCTCCGGTGCTTTCTTCGACGATGAGCTCGTCGGGGACGAGACGTTCGAGGCTGTCTGATTCGAGGGCCACGCCGGCATTGTACAAACGCTCTCTCACCCGGAGACAGACCGCCCGGCGTCGTTTCGTCGTTAGACAGATGTAGGCCAAAAGCCCCGGTCCGAGCCGGTGAAGCTTCCGCCCGAACGCCGCGAGCCGCCGAGAGATACACTGCCCGGACCCGCTGATTTCTCGGAGGACCTCCCATGGCGATCGCGACCACCGAAGAGCACCAGGAGCTGGCGCGCATCGCCCGCAGCTTCCTCTCAGACAACGACGCGCTCGCGGCTTCGCGCGCGCTGTTGGAGGCGCCGGAAGAGCGGCTGCCCGCGTTCTGGAAGCAGCTGTCGGAGCTCGGCTGGACGGGCCTACACCTGCCCGAGGAGTACGGAGGCCAGGGGTTCGGTCTGAGCGAGCTCGTGGTCGTGGTCGAGGAACTCGGCTATGCGGTCGCGCCCGGGCCGTTTCTGCCCACGGTGTGGGCCTCGGCCGTGATCGACGCGGCGGGGGACGATGCACAGAAACGCGAGCTCCTGCCGGGCCTGGCGGACGGCTCGGTGATTGGTGCCGTCGGGCTCGGAGGCTCCCTCGAGCGGGCGGTGGACGGATCGCTCGAAGGCTCGGCGGCGCTCGTGCTCGGTGCGGGCCTGGCCGACGTTCTGCTGCTGCCGGCGGGCGACGACCTCGTCATCGTCGATCGCGATCAGACGGGTGTCGAAATCCGGGAGCGAAAGAACATCGACCCGAGTCGGCGCGTCGCCGAGGTGAGCTGCACGGGCGTGCAGGTGGACGCCGCGCGCGTCCTCAGCGGGAGTCGCGACACGGCGTTGCGCCTCGGTCGAACTCTCTCCGCCGCCGAGGCGTCGGGCGGCGCCCACGCGTGCACCGAAATGGCCACGGAGTACGCGAAGGTCCGCAAACAGTTCGGCCGCACGATCGCCACCTTCCAGGCGGTCAAGCACCACTGCACGAACATGCTGGTGGACGCCGAGCAGTCCACCGCCGCGGCCTGGGATGCCGCGCGCGCCGACGTCGAGGACGGTCAGGCCGAGCTGGCGAGCGCCGTCGCGGCGAGCGTGGCGCTGCCCGCCTTCGCCCAGTGCTGCCAGCTCAACGTCCAGGTGCACGGCGGCATCGGCTACACGTGGGAGCACGACGCCCATCTCTACGTGCGTCGCTCGGGCGCGCTCTCCGCGTTGTTCGCTCCGAACCTCGCTCAGGAGGACGTGACGCGTCTCTCCGCCGCCGGTGTGAAGCGCAGCTACGCGATCGAGCTCCCGCCCGAGGCCGAGCCGATCCGCGCGGAGGTGAGCGAGTTCGTCGAACGCTACACGGCGTTGCCCGAGGATCAGAAGCGCAAGGCGCTGTCCGACTCTGGCTATCTCATGCCCCACTGGCCGAAGCCCTGGGGCCGTGAAGCCGGTGCCATCGAGCAGCTCGTGATCGACCAGGAGTTCGCGGAGGTCGAACGCCCGGAGCTCGGCATCAGCGGCTGGAACACCCTGACGATCGCCCAGCACGGCACCGAGGAGCAGGTGGCGCGCTGGGTGCGGCCTTCGATGGAGGGCGAGCTCGAGTTCTGCCAGCTCTTCAGCGAGCCGAATGCGGGATCCGACGCCGCGGGAGTGCAGACCCGCGGCATCGAGGTCGACGGCGGTTGGCTCGTGTCCGGCCAGAAGGTCTGGACGAGCGGCGCCCAGCACTGCAACCGCGGCTTCGCCACGGTTCGCACCGACCCCAACGCATCGAAGCACGCGGGCATCTCGATGATGGTGATCGACATGCACGCCAAGGGCGTCGACATCCGGCCGCTGCGCCAGGTGACCGGGCACTCACACTTCAATGAGGTCTTCTTCGACGAGGTCTTCGTGCCGGCCGACGACGTCGTGGGGCCGGTCCATCAGGGCTGGGTGGTGGCGCGCAGCACCCTCGGCAACGAGCGCGTCTCGATCGGCGGCGGCCGGCGGAACATGAGCATGGGCCTCTCGCCGCTCGACATCATGCAGCGCTGCGCGCCCGACGACCGGGGGGTGGCGCGCGAGGTGGGCGCGCTGATTGCCGGCTCGGTGGTGATGCGCCTGATCAACCTGCGCCAGGCCGCCCGCGCGGTCGCGGGTGCCGAGCCCGGACCCGGGGGCAACATCACGAAGCTCCTGGGCTCCGAGCACCTGCAGCGCAGCGCAGCGCTGTGCGCGCGTCTCGTCGCGGAGGCCGGGGCTGTCGTCGATGGCGAAGGCGCCGCCGCCGCCATGTCCCTGCTCGGTTCGCGGGCCGGGTCGATCGCGGGGGGTACGTCGGAGATCGTGCGGAACCAGATCGCCGAACGAATCCTCGGAATGCCGCGCGACCCGCTCCTCAAATAGGCCCGAGCCCCGACCGCGGTCGACTTCCGTGCCGGGGCGGCCTCGGGGCTGAGCTCAGCGCATCACGCCGCCGCCGTCGACGATGAGCGATTGGCCGTTTACCCAGCGCGCGCCCTCGGAGCAGAGCCACACCGCGCTCCCGGCGACGTCCTCGGGGCGTCCCGGAGTGTTGCCGGGCACGGTCGCGAGTAGAGGCTCCTCGGATTCCGGATTCCTGCGGATGGCCTCGCGGAGCATCGGGGTGTCGGTAATTCCGGGACAGATCGCATTCGCGCGGATGCCGCGCGTGTAGTACTCGGCGGCGGCCACCTTCGTGAGTCCGAGGACGCCGTGCTTCGCCGCGGTGTAGTGGGGCTGGCCGGGTGCCGGCACGATGCCCGCCCCCGACGCCGTGTTCACGATCGCGCCGCGCCGACCATCCTGTGCCTCCTGCGAGAGCATCTGGACGATCTCGTGCTTCATGCAGAGAAAGACCCCGGTCAGGTTGATCCCGACCATGCGCTCCCAGACGTCGAGCCCCATCTCGTGGAAGCTGTCCTGGGCGTCGCTGATGCCCGCATTGTTCATCGCGCTGTCGAGCGCGCCGTAGGTATCGACGGCGAACTTCACCATGGCGGCGACGGACGCTTCGTCGCTGACGTCGGTCAGGCTGAAGGCCGCGTCGCCACCCGCCTTGCGGATGATCTCCACCGTCTCGTTGCCGGCTTCCGCGTTCCGGTCCGCGACGACGACGCGCGCGCCCTCGCGCGCGAAGATCTCAGCTGCGGCGCGCCCGATCCCACTGCCGGCCCCCGTGACCAGGGCGACCGAATCCTCGTGCATACCCGACATGAAGAGCTCCGAAGCCGTCAATCCGTGACAGGCAGTCTAGTTCGGCTGGGGTTCGGCGGGCAAAGGCAGACTGCCAGCCTGGGCTCGGCCTCTCCTCATCTCCTTGGACTATCGACCGATTTCGATTCTCCGCACGGCGACCAACAGCGCCGCACTGCTGCCGATCGCCCAGGCGCTGAGACGCAGCGCGAGTTCCGTCCCGCTCCCGAACGCCTGCGCGGGGGCGATCCACGGCGACAGCGCGGCGATCACGGCGCTGGCGAGGGGCGGGCCCCACTGGTCGATGAGGAAGGGCAGGCCCGTGAGCGTTCCGCCGAGCTGTGCCACGAGGTTGACACTCGCGATGCTGCCCACGCCGACGAGCACGAGCATCGCCACGGCGATGCGCGGAAGCAGGAGGGACGCGAGCATCGACAGCGCTGCGACGATCACCCAGCCGACCGCGGCGGCGACGCCCGCCAAGACCGAGGCGTCGATGGGCAGGTCGTGGCGAGCACTCAGCAGGAAGGCCGTGACGCCGAGCAGGGTCAGGCCGGTGACGAAGGTGATGGCGAGGACGCCGGCGAGGCGGGCCAGGGCGAACGCCGAGCGTCCGACCGGCCGCCCGAGAATCAGCGCCGCCGAGCCGTCGGCAAGCGGCTCGACGAGGTGATCCGAGGCCAGGATGCCCGCCAGTACGCAGGTCCACAGGGCGAGAACGGTGAAGAGCAGCGTTCCCGAATAGCCCGCGATCTGCGTCGGATCGATTTCCTGGCCGTTCTCGACGAAGCTCGACGCGCAGCCGGTGCAGCCGTCGACGGCCATGAGGGAGAGGACCGAGACCACGGCCACGACCGGCGTGATGCGCCGCCGCGTAGCGTCGGCGAGCGCCTCGCCCGACAGGATGAAGAAGGTGGATGCCGCAGACCTCATCCGCGGACCACCCGGACGAACAGGTCTTCGAGCGTCTCCCCCGGCTCGACCAACTCCTCGAGGGGGCCGCTTGCCACGATGCGCCCCTCGTTGAGGATCGCGACGTCGTCGCACGCGCGCTCGACCTCCGAGAGCACGTGGGAGCTCATCAGCACGCTCGCGCCGCGTTGTCGCGCGGCGTCGAGCCACTCGCGCGCATCGCGCATGCCGAGCGGGTCGAGGCCCGACGTCGGCTCGTCGAGGAGGAGCAGCTCGGGGCGCCCGAGAAACGCCTGGGCGAACGCAACGCGCTGCGCGAGGCCCTTCGACAGGCTGCCGATCGTTTCCTTCGCCCGGTCACTGATGCCGGTCAGCTCGAGGCCCGCGTCGACTTCCCGACCAATCTCGGCGCCCGACAAGCCGGCGAGGCGGGCGTGCAGTCGCAGGAACCGGTCGACGCGCATGCGCGCCGGGAGCTTTGCGCTTTCGGGCAGATAGCCGACCCGTTGGCGAGCGGCGCTTCGCGTGGGGGGCAGACCGCGCAGCCGCACCTCCCCGGAGCTCGGCCGCGCAAAGCCGAGCAGCAGCCGCAGCGCCGTCGTCTTGCCCGCTCCGTTCGGGCCGAGGAGACCGAAGCTGCGACCCGGTGGGATCGCGAAGCTCACGTCGTCGAGGGCCAGGCGTCGCCCGTAACGCCTCGTCACCCCTCGCAGCTCGGCGGCGTGCATCGGGGCTGAGCCTATCACGCCGCCCCGTCGGCGACGCCAACGGTCGCAGGCGGTTCGGTGCGGCGAACCTCCGCAAGCTTCGGGGGGATCGCCTGCTCGAACGCACGGTGACTTTCGGCCGCGAGATCGGCGAGGGCGATCTCCAGGAAGCGCCGGAACCGCTCGAGGCCGGCTTCCTGGTCGGCGTCAGCGGGTACGGGGAAGGGTCCTGCGGTGTGGTAGTGAATCTCGTTGAAGGGAAGCGGGATTGCGAAGCGATCCCAGCTGCCCAGCCGAAGGTTGCGCCGGGCCCAGATTCGCACGAGCTGCACGGGAACTCCGCACTCGCGAGCGACGACGAGGCCGCCGCGCTTGATGCGGTACGCGGGTCCGTGGGTGCCGTCGACCGCGAACCCGAGGACGACGTCGTCGCGGCTGGACACGAGCTCGACCATCTCGTCGAGGACGTTCGCGTTGCGCCGCGATGCGCGCCGGCTCGAGCCGCCCCGCACCACGCCGTGGCCGCATCCCGCCAGGACGCGCGCGAGCACTTCGCCGGCGTCGCCCAGGCTGACCAGGCCCCAGGCGCGAACGCCCGCGTGGGGATACCCGTAGCCGAGGATCATGAGGCCCTCGTGGAGGAAGAGCTGCACGAGGCCGCCGTGCTCGACGCACAGGGCGGGGACCTTCGGAAAGTCGCCCACCTCGACGCGGCTCGTCGCGAAAACGAGGCGCATGTACGACCGGTAGAGCCGCGGAGCAGAGAGCCCGGCGAGTGCGATCAGCCGGCGCGACAAGCGGCGGCGCAGGAAGTGGCGCAGGCGGCGCCACGGGCCGCGTCGTCGCTCGGATTCCGCCACGCCGCCGTCAGACCGCGGCGGCGGGCTCGAGCTCTTCGCGGAGCTGCCGCTTCAGGAACTTTCCGTTGGCGTTGCGGGGCAGGGGCTCGCTGAGGAGCCAGAGGTACCGTGGAACCTTGTGCCTCGCGATGCGCGAAGCGCAGTGCTCGCGGAGTGCGTCGCCGCGGAGGCCGGCGCCCTCACGAACGACGATGGCGGCAGCCACCTCCTCGCCGAGGCGTTCGTCGGAAACGCCGAACACCGCGCACTCCACGACGTCCGGGTGGTCGAAGAGCACGGATTCGACCTCGGAGCAGTACACGTTCTCGCCGCCGCGCAGCACCATGTCCTTGATGCGGTCGACGATGTAGAGAAAGCCATCCTCGTCGATCCGCGCGACGTCGCCGGTGCGAAACCAGCCGTCGGTGATCGACTCGGCGGTGGCCTCGGTCTGGTTCAGGTAGCCGGCGATCACCTGGGCGCCGCGCACCCAGAGCTCTCCGACCTCGCCGTCTGCAAGGTTCTCGCCGGCCTCGTCGACACAGCGTGCCTCGTAGCACGGCATGATGGGACCGACGCTCTCGGGCTTGCCGACGTGGTAGTCGGCCGACGTCGTCGTGATGATGCCACACGTCTCCGTGAGTCCGTAGCCCGTGTTGGGGCGGGTGTTGCCCTCCTTCTTCTCGACCTTGTCGACGAGGTCGGGCTGGAAGGCCGCGCCGCCGCCGCCGATGATCTTGAGGCTCGAGGTGTCATGAGCATCGAAATCGGGGTGAGCGAGGATCTCGCGCGTCATCGTCGGCACCCCGGTGAAGTTCGTGATGCGCTCGCGCTCGATCAACCGGAGGGCTTCGCCCGGATCCCACTTGTACATGAGCACGAGCTTGCCACCGGAAGCCGTGGCCCCGTACGCGACGCAGTTGTTCGCGGTGACGTGGAAGAGCGGAGTGGTGACGAGGGAAGCGAGCGCGGGGGCGGAAGCGTTGGTCGCCGCTGCACTGGAGTCGCCCGCGGCGAGGGCGCGCGCGCGCTTCCCGACCGCGTCCCAGAACCCCATGCTCATGAGGTTCGCCACGCAGCCGCGATGCGTGAGCTGCGCGCCCTTGGGACGCCCGGTCGTGCCGGACGTGTAGAAGATGCAGGCGTCCGCGTCGGGGTCGATGGCGGCGTCGGGCATCTCGCCGCCGTGTGCGAGCAGGCTCTCCCACGGGACGCTGTCGTCGAGGGCGGTTCTCACGGCCACCAACGTGGTGGGTGGAATCTCCGAGCGGTGAGCGATCAGACGCTCGAGCCGTTCCGCGTCGCCGATCGTGACTTTCGGCGTCGAGTCCTGCATCGCGAAGACCATCTCCGGGCCGGTCCACCAGGCGTTCATGCCCACGGCGGTGGCACCGATCGAGACGGTCGCCCAGTAGGCGATCAGCCACTCGGGGTAGTTGCGCATGGCGATGGCAACGCGGTCCCCCGTGCCGACGCCGGAGTCGACCAGCCACGAGGCGACCGATGCGGTGTCGCGGTGGGCCTGTTCGTAGGTCCGGCGCTCGTCGCCGTATACGAGGTAGTCGCGCGAGCCGTGTGCTCGAGCGCCGAGCCAGATGTCGCGCACCGAGCCCGGCGCGTTCGCGTACGTGCGTAGTTTTACACCGCGGACCGCAACCTCGGTGATCTCGAAAGCAGCGCCCGGGGCGGTCAACTCGCCCCAGGCTCTACGTAGATCTGCGTACATGTCGCCTCCGCTCAGTCGTCCACCGTGATTACCCGGATCGTGTTGGTGCTGCCGGTCTCCTGATCGACACCTGTGGTGGCGACGACGACGTCGCCGACCTTGATGTAGCCGAGGTCACGGCCGTGGCGGATCGCGTAGCGGACCATTTCCTCGTCGCCGCGGTCGCCCTCGAAGCGGATGGCGGTGACCCCCCAGTTCATCGAGAGCTTCCGCACGACATCGGAAGAGACGGTGACGGCGAGGATCGGACAGGCGGGGCGGTACTTCGAGATCGACCGCGACGTGAAGCCCGTCTCCGTGATCGTGATGATCGCCGAGGCGTTCAGGTGGTTCGCCATGGTGATGGCGGCCTGGCTCACGGCCTCGGTCATGACATTGGCGGGCTCGGAGTGGATCTTCTGCAAGTAGCCGTACTCGGACAGCCCCTTCTCGGCCTGCAGGGCGAGCGCCGCCATCGTGCGGACCGCCTCGACGGGGTAGGCGCCGGCGGCCGTCTCCCCCGAGAGCATCACCGCCGACGTACCGTCGAGGATGGCGTTCGCCACGTCGCTCACCTCGGCGCGCGTCGGCACCGGGTTGCGGATCATCGACTCGAGCATCTGCGTGGCGGTGATGACCGGCTTGCCATTCATGACGGTGGTCCGGATGATCTTCTTCTGGATCATCGGGACCTCCTGCACGGGCATCTCCACACCGAGGTCGCCGCGGGCGACCATCGTGCCATCCGACACGGCGACGATCTCCTCCAGGTTCGTCACGCCCTCGCGAGTCTCGATCTTCGCGATGATGGGGATGCGCGCGCCGTTCTCCTCGAGGAACTTGCGGATTTCGATGACGTCGTCCGCAGACCGCACGAACGAAGCCGCGATGTAGACGATGTCGTGATCGATGGCGAAGCGGAGGTCTTCGCGATTCTCGGAGCTCATCACGCCGCGGGCGAGGCGCGTGCCGGGCAGGTTCACGCCCTTGCGGTCGCCGAGGCGGCCGCCGCGCGTGATCTCGCAGGCGATCTCGTCGCTGCGAAGGTCGGTCACGATGAGCTCTATGACGCCGTCGTCGAGCAGCACCGTGGAGCCGATGGCGATCTCTTTCGCGAGGTCGGGAAGCGTCACGGACACGCCGCTGCGATCTCCGACGCGAGCGTCGGTGTAGAGGCTGAACGACCCGCCGGTGGTCAGCGTCACCTCACCGCCCTCGAGGCGGCCGGTCCGGATCTCGACGCCCCTGGTGTCGAGCATGATGGCCACGTTGGCGCCGAGCTCCGCCGACGCCTGGCGAATCATCTTCAGGCGCTGGTGGTGCTCGTCGTGGGAGCCGTGGGAGAAGTTCAGGCGAGCGACGTTCATCCCCGCTCGCACCATGGCCATGATGGTTTCGAGCGAGTCGCACGCGGGCCCGATGGTCGCGATGACCTTGGTCTTGCGCAGAACGCGGTTGAGCGGCACCCGTCTCCCTCGGCGGGGCCATTCCCCGCCTGGCGATATTCCGACAATCGGGGGGCGGACGCCAGCCGTTCGCGAGAGCCGCGAGCGCCGGGCGCGCGACTATTCGCAGATCTCCCCGGGCTCTCGAAAATCCGCCGCCTCGATCTGGATCGTCGAGTGTTCGATCCCGAACTGCTCCTGGAGTCGATCGCAGATCTGCTGGAGGAGTTGAGCGGTATCGCTGCCGTCCTTCGCAACCACGTGGCCCGACAGGGAGATCATGCCGCTCGTAATCGTCCACACATGGAGATCGTGCACGGCGAGTACGCCACCCAGCTCGTCGATGGACGCGCGGACGCGGTCGACGTCGATGTGTGCGGGCGCCGCCTCCATGAGGACGTCGACCGCCTCTCGGAGCAGCGACCACGAGGCGTGGATCACCAGGGTGGCGATCAATACCGAGGCCAGGGAGTCCGCCCAGGTCGGACCGCCGAACCAGATGACCGACCCCGCCACGATGGCTCCCACACTGCCGAGGGCGTCACTCAGCAGGTGGAGCCAGGCGCCGCGGATGTTCAGGTTGTCGCGGCGCCCCGAGTTCAACACGGCCAGCCCGACGAGGTTGACGAGCAGGCCGCCGGCGGCGATCCCCAGCATGGCGCCGCCCATGACCTCGCGGGGCTCGCGGAAGCGCTCGATGGCCTCGATGAAGATGAAGACGGAGACGCCCACCAGAAGGACGCCCTGGACGAGCGCCGCCAGGATCTCCGAGCGCCGATAGCCGTACGTGTTCGACGAATTCGCCGGGCGCTGGGCAATGCGAATGGCGACGAGCGACAGTGCGAGCGCGACGACGTCGGAGAGCATGTGCCCGGCGTCGGCGAGCAATGCGAGTGAGCCAGTGATCAGCCCGCCGATCACCTCGGCAACCATGTACGTGGCCGCGAGGACGAGGGCGACGCTCAGGCGACGCTGGCTTCCCGCGACGCCATCACCGCCGAGGTGGGCGGGCCCGTGGTGGCTGTGCGCCCCGTGCCGGTGATCACCCATGGGGCCGAAGTGTACAAGGTTGCGGGAGAGGGCGGAGCGTCAGGGGTTCGGGACCAGGAAGCTCGCATGCTTCGAGAACTTCAGGGATCGGCTCGTGAACTCGAGCTCGTAGGAGTAGATGCCCGGCTGTGCGGCATCGGGGATCTCGACGAAGGAGTCGACGCGCCAGCGACCCGGAAGGAGCTCATAATCGACCTCCGTCTCGCCGTGCAGCGGCTCGCCGCGGTAGCGAATCCGAGTGTGGAGTCGACCGGCAACGACGGCGGTCGTCTGCGCCGGGCACATGGCGTAGACCATTCGGTGATTGAACTCGCCGCCCGGTCGGACGCGCGGCGGAATGAGCTCGTTCTTCTCGATCTCGAAGAAGGGGAGCTTCTTTGCGCCGCACTGGTATTCGTTCCATACCTCTTCGGGCAAGGCTTCGTTGGCGCGACCCTCGTTGCGGAAGGACTTCTGCACCGACCAGCGCAGGCTCGCGCAACCGGCTCCCACGAACACACAGAGCAGGGCGACGACTATCTTCGAATGACCCAACCGGAAGTCTCCTCGTGGCGGTCGGGGTTCGGCGCCGGCGACGCGGGACCTCCGGACCGCGTGGTCTCGTGGGAGCGCTGCGGCTTGCGCCGGGGCGCCGCGGATTGCCCATTGGCAGACAAGCCGACCGTGATTTCTGCTGTGGACGGAATCGGCGCGTCCGGGAACACGACGCCGAGCTCCGCCAGCGCGAGTCGATCCCTGGGACTGAGCGTGTAGGGGGCGCCGAAGCGGTTGGTAACCGCGGTGGCGAGAGGCGGGCTCGCCGACTCGGCGGTGGCTGAGATCGGCCCGACGGCCGGGATGGGCTCGCTCACTGCCACGCTGGAGGTCCGCGCGGACAGCGGTTCCTCGCGTTCGAGGTTGCCGAACAGCAACAGGTTGATGCTGGCCAGAAGCGTTGCGAAGGCGGCGGTCGCGCTGATCTGGTGGAGGGTGAAGCGCCGACCGAAGATCCGGATCGACCGGGTGAGGACGCGACTGGGCTCCGGCGCCCCGAAATCGGCGGGGCGCTGGAGGGTGAGCTCCTCGGAGTCGTCGAGCACGTGGGTCTCGGCGCGGGGGTCGTCGGGGTCCATGGCCAGGCCCGCGAGCGGTGTCTCCGCCGCGAAGGCGCGCGCGTGGTCGTCGGAGTGGCCCGGCGCGCCGGCCTCGAGGGCGAGACGAAACTCCGCCGTCGTCGCGTAGCGATCTTCGGGAGTCTTCTCGAGTGCTCGCATCAGCACGGACTCGATCGCGGCGGGAACCGCGCTCGAGAGCTCGCTCGGCAGCGTCGGCGCCTCCTCGACGTGGGCACGCATGAGGTCGTAGTCGCTCTTCTGCGCGAAGGGGACCTGGCCCGTGAGCAGATCGTAGAGGAGCACGCCGAGCGAGTAGATGTCGGAGCGCGCGTCGGTCTCCTCGCCGCGCACCTGTTCGGGGGACATGTACTGGAGCGTTCCGACCATGTGTCCGGCGCGCGTCATGCGATCGGAGCCGAGGGCCCGCGCGATCCCGAAGTCCATCACCTTCACGCGCCCGCTGTCGCTGAGCATGATGTTCGAGCTCTTGATGTCGCGGTGGACGATCGAGCGCTGGTGCGCGTATCCGATCCCGTCGAGGGCCTGGTAGAAGAGCGGCAGCGCCTGATCGCTGGGCAGGCCGCGGGACTCGCGAACGAGCTGCGAGAAGGTCCTGCCGCTCACGTACTCCATCACCATCAGCAGCGTCTCGCTGGACTCGACGAGCGCATAGAGCATGGCGATATTCGGGTGGTTGAGCTGGGCGAGGGTCCGCGCCTCGGACCGGAAGCGCTCGAGGATCTTGGGCTGCGAAGCGAGATCGGCACGCAGGGCCTTCACGGCCACTGCGCGTCCGAGGAGCTCGTCGGTGGCCCGATAGACCTCGCCGACCCCGCCCTCGCCGATCTTCTCCTCGATTCGGTAGCTGCCTACCATCCTGCCGATCATTCGGCGCTCCCCTCAGCTGTCGAGCCGCCCCGGAAGCGAGAAACCCTCGGCAGTCGATATCGGACGCCCGGGCGCGGCGCTTGATCGCTGGGGGCCATCGAAATCGGCTTCAAGGCAGCGCGGAAACCTCTGGATTTCGGGGCCAATTCGTCCGGCGGAGGGGGGTCGGGAGAGCGGCTTCAGCCGGCTACCGGAAGGGCCGATCGGAGAACCATGTGGCTCGATGCGCTCGCGCTCGTCGTGCTCGGGATCTTCGTCCTCCGGGGCGTCCTGTGCGGCGGTCTTCGGACCGGGGCGTCGGTGGTATCGCTGGCGGCAGCCTACGCGGCGGGTCTGGCGATCGGCACGCGGCTGGGGCCGGGCCTGGCCCGGGAACTCGGCTGGCCGGGGCTGCTCGGGGTCCCCCTCGCGGGGTCGGCCGCGTTCCTGATCACGTTCCTCGGCTGCGGGCTCGTCGGGCGGATCCTGATGCGCTTCGAAGTCGGCGCGTCGCAGGCCCGCAGCGTCCGCGACCGCCTTGCGGGCGGTGTCTTCGGCGCCATCCGCGGCGGTCTCGTGGTGGTCCTGGTCGCCTGGCTCGCCCTCTGGGTCGACGCGTTGCGGACGACCGGCACGTTCGAGGCGGCGCCCAGCGTGGAGAACTCCCTGGCCGCGGCAGTCAGCGAACGCGCCGTCGAAGCCGCTGTGAGCGCCGCCTTCCAGGACGCCGGCTCGGCCGGGCGCCTGGCGGCGAGCGTAGCGGCTCGGCCCGGGGAGTCGCTCACGAGCCTCATGCGCGTGCTCGGGCATCCCCATCTCGCAGCGCTGCGCGATGACCGCATGTTCTGGAGCTACGTCGAGTACGGGTC
>JABSQW010000210.1 GCA_013215605.1 Myxococcales bacterium | reverse complement strand
CTCATCGAGAACAACGGCCTGTTCGAGGCCGGCAACGCCCTGCGCTGGGTGGCGGACTCCCGGTTCCCGCTGGTCTTGCTGGTGGGCTACCTGCGCTACCGGTTCATGACCCGTACCGCGGAAGGGATGATGTGGAACGACGACTACTGGCCGGGCGTCCGGGACCTCACGGAGCCCTTCATCGAGGCCTTCGACATTCCCTATCACCTGCTGGCCACGGATGAGGACACGAAGGTGATCCCCGAGGCCTTCGCCGAAGCACAGCGCCGCGAGGGGCCCGTGATCCTACTGACGGTCAGTGCCGACGACTTCATGCCCGGGACGAAATGAGCCCATGATGGAACGCAGCCAGCTACTCCAGGTGGTCCAGGATCTCGTCACCGACGAGGTGGTGGTGCCTGTCATGAGCGCGATCAAGGGCTGGGCACGGATTCCCGAGCACTTCTTCTGGTGCACCGCCATGGGCTACGGCTCGTCGGTGGCACTCGGCCTGGCGCTGGCACAGCCCGAGCGCAAGGTGATCGTGCTGGATGGAGACGGCAGCCTGCTGATGAACCTGGGCTCCCTGGTCACCATCGCGGGACTCCAGCCGAGGAACCTCATCCACATCGTGCTCGAGAATGGCCTCTACGAGCTGCCGGGATCCATCCCTGTGCCCGGGCGCGGCGCGTTCAGCTTGCCGGAGATGGCGCGGGCGGCAGGTCTCGAAAAGATCCGGGAGTACGACGAGGTCGGAGCCTTCGAGCGCGGCCTTCTCTCGATGCTCAAAGAGGAGGGTCCCTTCTTCGCGGTCGCCCAGGTGGCTCCGAGCGCGGGCGAAGGGCTTCCCAAGATGACGCTAGTCGACATGTCCCGGAAGTTGGAACGCGCCCTTAGTCCGGGTTGAAGCGTGAGCCGCGACGCCGTGCTGGCTTCGCTGCACTCCGCAATGCATCAACGGAATTACGCGGTCTTCGCCTTTCGGCTTCTAGCGCGCACATTCACCACCGGAGGATTGTATGGCGCGAGCCAATCGGTACACCAGTGGCCTCGAGGAGGGACGACCGATACTCGGTGTGTTCTGTTGCCTCGACGGCTTCTCCGTCTCCCACATACTGGCGAAGGCGGGCTACGACTTCCTGCTCTTCGATCGTCAACACGCGGCCTACAGCTGGCCGGAACTCGAGCAGATGTGCTTCCGCATCCAGTCCGAGGGCGCGGCGGCCTTCATCCGCACCGCGTCTGCAGCGCAGCAGGAGATCGACTTGGCCCTCGACCTGCCGGTCGACGGCATCGTCATCCCCAACGTCGCTTCCTATGACGAGGCCGCGCAGGCAGTGGCGCTGACGAAGTATCCGCCGGTGGGCATCCGCTCCGTCGGCAACGAGCGCCACGAGGCGATCCGCGACGTCGGCCAGCTCGGCGATCCCCTGGTCGGGCTTCTGATCGAGCACCCCGGCGCGGTCGATGCGATCGACGAGATTCTGGGCCTCGATGTCGACTTCGCCTGGGTCGGAACCCACGACCTCGCGGCGCTGATGGGAATGGAACCCTGGGACCCCCAGACCGGGGAGATGCCTGGGGAACT
>JABSQW010000209.1 GCA_013215605.1 Myxococcales bacterium | reverse complement strand
TAGAAGTGGTTGGGAACGTCGACTCGCAGGTCGGGGTAGCTGTTCTCGTACCAGGTACCGCCAACCGAGTCGTTCTTCTCGCAAATCGTGTAGGGGATGCCGGCCTGCTCGAGCCGTACGGCGGCGCAGACGCCCCCGAAGCCGGCTCCGATGATCACCACGTGGAAGTCGCGCAGCACGGCCGGGTCGGGGCGCTGCTCCCACTCGAAGCGCCTCGGATCCGGCTCCTCGAGGGCCGCCTCTTCGATGGCGAGCGGCACGTACTCGGGCGGCAGCGCCTCGCCCGCGCACCAGTTCATCATTTCGTGGAGCTGCTCTTTGGACGGGAGCGGAGGCAGGGTCGCATCGCCGTCGCGGTAGGTCTTGAGCACCTCGAAGGCCAACGCGCGGATGGCGGCCTGGTCCTCCGGCGAGAAATTGCCGTCCACGGCACCCATCATCCCCGGGCTCGGGGCCGGGAAGCGCTGCAGCAGGCTCGCGTCGCCCGTCAGCTGCACGATCGCGGGCAGCAGCGCGGGCAGGTTGGCACTCTCGAGGGCTTCGGCCAGGGTTGCGTCGTCTGCGGGGAGGTTCATCGCGTGCATCCTACACCCCGGCGCGACTCGCGTCCCCTTCTGGCGCCTCTCAGGCCGCCTGGCCTCTGGGCTCCGAGGGCGTGAACCGGATCGGGAGCGTCGCGAGACCCGCGACGTTGGTCGCGTGGACGACACTGACCCCGGATTCGTCGACCTCGTAGTCGGGAAGTCGCTGGTGGATCTCTTCGAGCGCCACTCGTGCTTCGAGCCTCGCGAGCCGCGCTCCAAGACAGAAATGCACGCCGAAGCCGAAGGCCAGATGTCGCTCCATCACGCGATCGATGTCGAAGCGTTCCGGCGCGTCGAAGTGACGCGGATCGTGGTTGCCGGCGCCGATCAGGAGCATCACCGTCGCGCCTTTCGGGATCGTCCTGCCGTGCATCTCGATATCGCGTGTCGTCGTGCGCGCCATGTACTGGGTCGGGCTGCGGTAGCGGAGCGACTCTTCGACGGCCGCCGGAATTCGACTCGGATCCGCGATGACCGTGGCGCGCTGGTCGGGATGGCGCGCCAGCTGGTGGACCGTGTTGGCGATGAGTTTCTCCGTCGTCTCGTTGCCGCCGGCGATGAGCAGCATGGCGAAACCCAGAATCTCGGCATCGCTGAGACGGCGTCCCTCGAGATCCGCCACGATCAACGCCGAGATGAGATCCTCTCCCGGTCGCTTGCGTTTCTCGGCGATGAGCTCCAGAAACCGCCCGATGAGGTTCTTCGACGCGTCGTGGGCTGCCTCGGGGAGCTGCGCAACGCCGTCATCGCGGGTCAGGAGCGCCGCCGTCCAGATTCGCAGGTTGTCGTGATCCGAGGGCGGTGCGCCAAGCAGCGTCGAGATGACGTCCGACGGCAACAGCGCCGCAAACCGCGCGATCAGATCGCACGCGCCCTCTTCGACGAAAGTGTCGAGAAAGCGCGTCGTCAGTGCCCGAACTCGCGGCTCGAGGGCCCCCACCCGTGTTGGGGTGAAGGCGCGCACGATGAGCTTGCGGAGCTTCGTCTGATCCGGAGGATCCATGCCGATCATCGAAGGGGCGGTGATCGATTCGGCATCGCCGAGGGCGATCCCGAGGGTCGACGTGAAGGTCTCCCAGTCTCGATAGCCGTTCAATACGTCGTCGAAGCGCGAGAGCGCCCAGAAATCCATTTCTGGATTGTGATAGGCCGGCGCCTCCTCGCGCATTCGCGCGTAGGTGGGATACGGATCCTCGTGGATCTCGTAGGCGAAGGGGTTGTAGACCAGGGACGAAGTCGTCGGTGCTGTCATCGGGGCTCCGCGTACATCATCCTTCGGCACCCGATTCGACACGCCCCTTCGCGTCGAGCCGCGCCTCTGCCTTCTCGACGTAGCGCTTCATGTCCGTCTCGAGCACCCGCATGTCGAAGCTCGTTCCATTGCGGATCTCGAGCACGCGCACGCCATCCGGGCCCGCGGTGTAGGTGTACGGATGGTTGGCCGGAACGAAGAAACCGTCGCCCGCGCCGAGCTTCTGGCTGCCGAGGTTCGCCTGTCCCGAGACGATGAAGTAGAGGCAGTCGAGCGAGTGGCTGTGCCGCCAGACCGTGAAGCCCGGCGCGAAGTCGCCCACCAGGAGGCTCATGGCGCCTTCGCCCTGCTGGCAGAACGGGACGGTCACGCTCTGCGCCGCGGTCGCCTTCTGGCGGTAGCTGCCGCTCGCGAGCGCCTCGGCTCCCCGCTCGTCGACGAACTCGGGCGGACTCATCATTCCGGTGTCATCGAGCAGCGGCGCCTCGGCCGCACGGAAGATCGCAAAGGGGAAGGGCATCTCGTTTCTCCTCGAGTTCCTGGCACGCCACGGTAGCCGACCGGTAGGCGGTCGATCGCGGAGGCAACGACCGCCACTCTCTGGTCGGCATCCGGGGTAGGATACTGCTAGAAGTCGATGGCCCCAGCACGGAGGCACCCGCAATGACCCAGACCTTCTTCGACCCCGACCGCTACAAATGGCGCGAGGTGACGGGCGGCCCCGAGCTTTCCTACAAGGTCCGCCACGACTACACGATTCTCGGGTGCGATGTCGCTGCCGGTACCCTCGACATGGTGGTGCGCTGGGAGGGCGACGGTGGACACTGCCCGGTGCATCGGCACGCGGCGACCACGACCATTCTCGTACTCGCGGGCGAGCAGCACCTCATCGATCTCCACCCGGACGGCAGCCACGGCGAGCACAAGGTGCGCCGCGCCGGCGACTACGCGTTGACGGTGGGAGATGGGCTGCCCCATCTCGAGCGTGGCGGTGATGGCGGCGGAGTGGTCTTCTTCGGGAATCACTGCACCGATGGCGTGCTCTACGAGATCCTCGACGAAGACATGAAGATCGTGGCGGAAACCACGATCGAGAGCCTCATCGCCGACTGGGAAGCGAACGCCTGAGCGCAGCGGCCGTACCGCGCGCTACCAGGGAGTACCGAATCGATCCCGGCTCGTGAGCTCCTGGATGGAGTTGCGGCGCGGTCGTCCGAGCTTGCGCGCCGGGTAGCCGATCGGGAGCGTCGCCAGGGGAACCAAGGAATCCGGGAGCGCGAGCGCCTTTGCGAACGCGCCGTCCGGTGCGTAGATGGGAAGACTGCTCATCAGCGAGCCCAATCCGAGCGCGGCGGCGGCGAGCAGGATGTTCTGCGCGGCCGGGTAGATCGACGATCCCATCTCTTCCATCGACGACGCATTGGTGTCGCCACACAGGACGATGATCACGGGCGCCTGGCCCAGTCCACCCATGGCCCAGCGATCGACCGCCGCGTAGATCGGGTCCGTTGGATCCTCCACCGTCGCTCGCGCAAAGCCCTCCCAGGCCGAGCGTGCGCAGTCCGCGATCTGCCGACGAACGTCCGCGTCCTGGACTACGACGAAGCGCCAGGGTTGGCTGTTCCTGGCACTCGGCGCGTGGGTCCCGGCCTTCAGGATCTTTTCGATCAACTCTTCCGGTACCGGATCGGGCGACAGCTCGCGGTAGGCCCGCTGCTGGAAGACGATTTCGAAAAAGGAAGGGTCGGCGAGTGCTTGGCTCATGCTCGGTGGTCCTCTGGCGCCGCCCGCGCAACCGGCGTTCGGGCCGCTCTCCGGTGTCCTGATCCAGATCGTGAGAATATCTTGCAAAAACTTGTCAGACTGCGAGATCTTTGTCGAATTCAGGTCAAACGCCGGAGAACCAGGAGAGCTCGATGATTACCACGATCACCTTCGTAAAGATGCAGCCCGGATTCGATCGGGCGTCCTTCTACGAGCGCTGGTGCGAGCACACTCGCGATTGGGATCTGCGCGACCATCCCGAGATCTCGCTCAACCGTCTGATGATGTTCGACGAGGGCTCGGAATATGTGGGCATGGCCGAGAACCATTGGCCCGATCGCGCGAGTCTGGAAGCAGCAATCCGCTGGTACGAGACGCCGGAGGGTCAGGTGCATTGGAAGGACCTCGAGTCCTTCATGGATGCAGCGAACAGCCCCACGACGGTGGTGAGCCACGAGGTCGAGGTTTCGGAAGGCCAGGGCATCGCGTGGAAGACCCGCCCCGCGAGCAGCGAATGAGCTCGGGGGCCGCGACGAAGGGGTCCCCCTCCTCGAAGCGAGGGGTCGCCCGCCGGATTCCCGCGTCCCGGTATACGTCGCGCAGCTGGCAGGATCTGGAGTCCGAGCGACTCTGGACTCGCGTCTGGCAGATCGCCTGTACAGAGGACTGCGTCGCCGACCCCGGTGACTACTGGGAATACGAGATCGGTCCGCTCTCGATCCTCATCCTCCGGGACGAAGAGGGTGCGTTGCACGCCTTCCAGAATGTCTGCCGCCACCGCGGCAACCAGCTCCTCGAGGGGTCGGGACGCGGCCTCACCGAAGTGAGATGCAGGTACCACCAGTGGTGTTACGACCTGAAGGGCCACCTGCGGGGCAAGTCTCGCAACGACGAACTCGCCGGTCGCCCGGGGCCGGTGAGTCTGCTGCCGGTCTCCCTGGACACCTGGGGAGGCTTCGTCTTCGTGAATCCGGATCCCGACTGCGAGCCGCTCGACGAGTTCCTGGAAGTGCTGCCACGGGAGCTCGCCTGGCTCGGCATGAAGGACTTCAGCTGCTCCCAGTTCATGACGGTGCCGATCGCCTGCAACTGGAAGGTCGTCGTCGACGCCTTCATCGAGACCTATCACCTGCACGCGGTTCACCCCCAGATGCTCGCGATCGCGGACGACGTCAACACCCCGATCACCCTCTACGACAAGCACACGATGTTCATGCAGCCCTACGGCGTGGCCAGCCCGCGTCGGGGCGGTGATGTGAGCAATCAGGAGATCTGGGAGGAATTCGTTCGCAACCTGGGTCATCGACTCGGGCTGCCGTTCGCTTCGGCAGAGGAGCCCGGTCCCCACCCGCCGGTACCCGAGGGCAAGACGATTCGCGACGTGCTCGTCTCGCAGATCCGCGACCACCTCGCGACGTTGGGATCGCGCTACGAAGATTTGGACGACACTTGGATCATCGATGATTTTCACTACCACATCTTTCCGAACGCCGTCTTCAACGTCTTTGCCGGCTGGTACGGGCTGATCCGCGCGCGGCCGGGCCCGACACCCGATGAGAGCTTCATCGACATGTGGAATTTCGATCTCCTCGCTGCGGACGATCCCGACCGTCACCCGCGTCCGGAGGAAAAGTTTCTCCGCCCCGAAGAGGTTCGGGCCCTGGGCCCCGTTCTCCTGCAGGACCTGGATCTCCTTCCCAACGTCCAGAAGGGCCTCCAGCAGCCGGGCATCGACACGCTGCGGCTGGTTCCCGCCGAGGCGCGCATCGGTCGGATGCACGAGATCCTCGATCGATACCTCTCGCCCCCCGCAGATCAGCGTCTGCCGGACTGAGCGCAACAGCAAACGGACTCCCCGTCCGACAGGAAACCATGACGATTCAATACGTGATGCACTTCGGAATCTGCGTGCGCGATCTCGATCGCTCCATTCGCTTCTACCGGGATGGGCTCGGCTTCGAGGAGGCTCTAGGGCTCGAGATCTCGGGTGAGCCGACGGCCACACTCGTCGAGATTCCGGAACTCGAACTGCGCGCCGTCTATCTCGATCGCGATGGCGTGCGCATCGAGCTGCTCCACTATCCCTCGCCGGGCACCGTCGGCGGCGCGGAAGCCCGTCCGATGAACCAGCCGGGCCTGACCCACCTCGCCATTCGTGTCGACAACCTCGACGACACCATCGCGAAGCTGGTGCCGCTGGGCGCCACGGTCCTCGAACACACGCGGGTTCACGAGGACGCCTTCGACGCCCACATCATCTACCTCACCGATCCGGACGGGACGCGCCTCGAGCTCATCCAGACTCCGAACGACCCGACGCGTCCGTAGAGACGGAGGCGGCGTTCGCCTCAGCGGAGGATGCCGGACGGCCGCGGCACTCCGGCCTTCTCGCAGGCTTCGTAGTAGTTCTGGAGACTCGTCTCTGCGTTCGTGACCTGGATGATCGCTCCGTCGGCATCGAGGTACTGGGTCTCGCCGTAGACCACGGACAAGGTCTCGGTCATCTCGTCGTTCGGAAGCACGTAGAAGGTGTGGACGGAGTCCGGCGGCTCGTAGAGATAGGAGCCCGCCCGGTTGACGAATTCGTGCTCGAGATACTTCCACGCACCCGCCAGCGTGAACATGTGCACGGCGCCCGTGTGACGATGGGTGCCGACCTCCATGTCCCCGGCCAGGCGGCCCGCCATGACGTAGATGCCACGGTTCGTATCGGCCTGGAGGAGCCGCAGCTCGGCTCCCGGGTGGACCGGGTTCGCGACCCAGGGGACCTCGTCGATACCGACGTGGCGTGCGATCGCATCGAAGGGGGTGGCGGGAGTAGCGCTCATCACGTCCGTCCTTTGCGTTGCTTCAGTGAGTCCTCGACTACCGTTCCCGCGAAGAAATCCGGATTGGTCGCGGTCATCAAGGATGCGACATTGTCACACGTGAACGCCCGGAACTGCGCAGCGTCGAGGACGTCGCGCTCGACGAGTTCCCAGGCCTCCGGCAGCACGCCGCGAAAGTCCTGGACGTCCCAGTGGCCGATGTCGCTGGCGAAGATCGCCTGCAGCTCGGCGCCGCGCGGATTGATCTTCTTCGTGAAGGCGAGTGCATTCATCGGGTCGTCCGCTTCGCAGCCGAAATAGAAGCGACGCGTGAAG
>JABSQW010000021.1 GCA_013215605.1 Myxococcales bacterium | reverse complement strand
GTCGGAACGAATCCGATGAATCGCGGTGCCGCGCGGGCTCGGCTGTTGACGACCGAACCTTGTGGGGGAATCCAGGACGATCATGACCACACCCCGTATTGGGGCTTCGTCCCGTTCAGCCATGATCGACACTTGGGCAAGCGTGTGTTGGTGCCCTGATCTCCTCACCGGCAGGCGCGCTTGGAATTTCCACCGAGGCGCCGGTAGCCGAGGCCGAAGAGCAATGAAACGAGCAATCCCTTCGCGCCGGCCGAGAGTGCCGGAATCACAACAGTAGTCGGCACGAACGCGAACTTCAGGTCGCGGTCGGTGGCGTTCACATAGCTGATCCCGATGTTTCCCACCGAGTCTACGTGCAGAGACGTGTGGTGACCGACGTTGTCCGTCGCATCGACGGTTTCGATGTTCCAGGCCGTACCGTCGTACGCCGCGTACTTCAGGTCGAAACCGTTTCGGTCCAGGTAGCTGATCACCGGGTTTCCCAAGAGGTCGAGAGCGAGCGAGGGATACTGCCCCACGTTCCCGGTCGTCTCGATGCTCTCCACCGTCCATGTGCCGCCGGTTTTCTTCGCCAAGTTCAGGTTGTCGCTGAGGTCGTCGTAGTAGGCGATGTACGGGTTTCCCGATTCATCGAGTACGAGGGATGTGATCCCCGTCCGGTTGGTCAAGGGCACTTCCTCGACCGTCCATGTTCCGTCGAAGGCAGCGAACCACAGACCCCCCTACGATGAGGTCCCGGCGCCGCTGTAGCTGACCCGCGGGTTTCCGGATGCGTCGAGAGCGATCGACGTGTAGAACCCGGTATTCCCCGCGGTGCCGACCGTCTCGATCACCCAGCCACCGCCGGTGTTCGACGCCACTTTGAGGTCGCCGTTCAGGTCATCGTGGTAGCTGATGAACGGATGACCGGAGGCGTCGAGCGCCAGGGACGTGAATTTTCCGACCGAAGTGGATTCGTCGACGATCTGCACGTCCCACGTGGAAGACAGGGTGTCGTACACCGCGTACTTGAGCCGGTTGAAGGAGTTGTCGTAGTAGCTGATGTGGGGGGTTCCGTTCGCGTCGAGCGCAAGCGAGTTGTACTCGCCCACCGAAGCTGAGTCGTCGACGATCTCCACGGTCCAGGTTCCAGCGGCGCGCGACGCGTACTTCAACCGAGTGAACGTAGACTCGTGATAGCTGATGCGAGGGCGCCCCCGAGCCTCCATCGCCAGCGACGTCCACTGTGCGGTGGTGCCGAGGTTGTTATTCAGGACGTCGACGAGTTCCAGCGTCCAGTCCTCTGCCAACGCCGACGAACTGCCGAGCAGGACGGCGCAGAAAGCGGCGCGGGGCAGCAGGTGGGAGCGGCGTCTTCGCGGAGGATCCGGCTGCTTCGAGTGCATCTGACGACCGTATTAGCAACGCCAGCCGAGGTACAACGCACCCGTATGCGGTCACCGGTTCCTGGTTGACGGAATCTCTATAGATAGGACCTTGCGGAAACGCAGCTTGAACTTCCTATCTACTGCGGCGGGGCTTTTCGAGGCATGATGATGTCTGCGTTCGATGGCGAGCCCCGCTGGATCTGGCGGTTGGCGGTACACTCGCGGCTCTCTCACAAACCGCAATGAAGGGCCCGGGGGCGACGGAGTCGAACGACTGGGGGGATCGGCTGCCGCGATGGTTTCACAGAGCCAGTTGGCGCGGGCGACGGAGGCTCTCACGCGGCGCGCAAAATTTGCGGCCTGGGTGGAAGCAGTAACCGAGGAAATCAAAACCTCGAATCGCAGCACCAATGAAGCGTTCTCTCCGGTTTCACGACCCGCTCGGGAGAACGGGGATCCAATCCTTCCTCCCCGCCGAAGCGTCGTTTTTTTCCGCATGTCCGTTGGCACTTGCCAAGAATAATTTTTGGGAATATATTCCCAATTATGGATCAACTCCCTGACAGCGCTCAGGTCGACGTGTACCGGCGGCGCGGGGTCGGCGGATGACCCTCCCCGGCAGCAGAGGCGCCTTCCTGAACGGGGAGAGAGCGCGGTGCCGGGTCCCTGCCTACCCCGCAGAGCCAGTCTCAACAGGAGACTCGGTCTTCGTGTTGAGAAACGAAGTCCAACGGCTTTCGGGCGAGGCCGATCACTTTGGGGAAATGCAGACCAACAGTCCGGGCATGGCCGCGCTCTTCTCCATTCTTCGACGAATGAGCGCCCATACCGCTCCGGTGCTGCTGGTCGGAGAGTCCGGCACCGGAAAGGAGCTGGCAGCGAGATCCCTGCACTCGGAAGGAGGAGTGAGAAGTGGGAGCTTCGTGGCGGTCAACTGCAGCGCCGTGGCCGAGAATCTCTTTGAGTCCAAGCTCTTCGGCCACGAGAAGGGCGCTTTTCCGGCCGCCCGGGACACGAGAGACGGGGCCTTCCAACAGGCCGACGGAGGAACGCTCTTCCTCGATCAAATCTCTGAGCTTCCCCTGGACGCACAGGGCAAGCTCCTGCGAGCCCTCGAATCTGGTGAAATCCGACGCGCCGGAGGCAGCCGGGTCTTCTACCCAGAGGTCCGGGTGATTGCGGCGGCAGACCGCGACCTGCACACAGAGATCGAGCGGGGTCGCTTCCGCAAGGACCTCTTCTTTCGCCTGGCCGTTCTCTACGTTCGCCTGCCGCCTCTTCGCGAGCGCCTGGAGGATCTGGCCCTGCTCGCGTCCGCGCTGTGTAAGCGTCTCTCACCCGAAGCGAGTATTTCTCCCGAGGCCTTGCAACGCCTCCAGAGCCATCGTTATCCCGCCAACATCCGGGAACTGAAGAACGTCCTGACCCGCGCTCTTGTCCTGGCGGGGCCCCGGATTCAGCCGAGCGCCATTCAGTTCAATTCCTGAGAGAAACCGGCGGCGAAAATACTCGCCAGAGACGCGTGTCCGGGACGCCAGAAAGGCAACTCCTGCTCGATTCCGGGGAATAGGCAACCCGGGATTGTTCCGCTTCGACCGCTGCTGGCAGGAGGCCCCGTATTGGTGTCACCAGGAACCCGCATACGGGAAGCTCGCTTCGACCTGTGTGGCCCCGGGCTGGGCGAGAGTCACGCGCGAGTAGGTCGGCGAGAAGCCGCGGCTCTCGAGCGCGCGGACCACGCGCCGCGCTGCTGTGCCCTCCGGCGCGAAGGGAGGCGCGCTCTCGAGAAAGTGTCCGAAACCGTTGCCGGTCGCGAATCCAAAATTGACGGGCGTCGCATCGCGTGTTTCGGGATCGGCGCACCCGCAGGAAAACCCGCAGAGAGCCGCGACCAGCCAGCCGATCCTTCGGGTCACGCCGGCTCCGACCCCCGCGGCCGATCGCCCGTGCGACGAACAGCGATCGCAAGCAGAATGGCTGGCAGGGCAACGGCCGCCCCCTGACTCACGATCCTTCCCGTTCGGTACCCCGTCTCCGGGTGCCAGAAGTTCCGCACGGAGAAGAAATGACGCCAGTAGACGAACTGCGGCACCTCTAGATCGCTGTCGAGTGTTGCGGCGAGGAGGCCTGCCGTCGTATTGCCCGCCGGCGTCTCGGGCTCGAGGATCGACAGCGGTGCGCTCATCAGAATCGAGACACCGCCGAGCACAACCACAGCGCGCCAGCATGCCGGATGCCGGTCTCGGCGACACCACTCGACGAGGCCCAGGGGGAGGGCCACCATGGCGGGCAGCAGGAATCGCGGCCCCATTACCCAGCCCCCCCACCACATGTAGTAGCCCGCATTGAAGAGCAGGTAGGCGGCAGTCGAGATGAGACCGAGCCATCCCAGGGTGCGCGGAAGTCCCGACCGCCGCGTGGCGGCCAGGAGCCCGACCACAGCCGGGAGCAGTACCGGCGACCAGAAGAAGAGCCCCCGGTAGGGGTGGAACGTCAGGAACCAAAGCGTCGCAGCCCGCGGCGCCGAGACTCCGAAGAACCCCTGATTCATCGAGTTGCGGAAGAGCAGATTGTCTTCGTATTCGTAGGGGATGCTGGGCTGGCCGAAGATCGACG
>JABSQW010000208.1 GCA_013215605.1 Myxococcales bacterium | reverse complement strand
TTCGGTTCAGTCGCCGGGTTTGGCCGGAGCCGCGGGGGTCCCGAGCTCGCGGAGACGTTCGAAGGGGTAGATCCCCGTCGAGTGGTCGTCACTCCAGTGGATCTGGATCGCGTACCGCCCCACGGACTCGATGGACACCGGGCGGACGTCCTCGGGCACGGAATCTGCGTCGATCCTCTCGTCCCCCGTCCACTCGTCGACGCAGCTCGCGCAGCCGCACGCGAGGCGGAGGGCGCGCACATCGAACACGCTCTCGACCCCGTCCGCCCAGGTGATCGCCAGCTCACGCGGGCTCCGCTGGTGGATCGACGTCGGTGTTGCGGACGGTTTCGAGGGGGACACGGCCGGAGTCTATCTCTCGTGCGAGCCCGTCGCAGCGCTCTGGAAGCGGGCTAAGCTGCGGACGCCATGGCAGAAATCTTCAATGAGAACGCGATCGCCATCCTGGGCGGAACCGGTGACCAGGGCCTCGGGCTGGCGCTGCGGTTCGCCAAGGCAAGGCAGTCCGTGGTCATCGGCTCGCGCAAGCTCGACCGGGCCCTCACGGCTGCGGACGAGGTTCGCTCGAAGGTACCGGGCGCGCAGGTCGAGGGCTTCGAGAACTCGGACGCCACGGCCCGCGCGGGCGTCGTGATCCTGTCCGTGCCGTTCGAGCACACGGCGAGCACGGTGAAGGCGATCCGCGACATCATGCGGCCGGGGCAGATTCTCGTCTCCATGGCCGTGCCCCTCGCCACGGCCGTCGGCGGCGCGGCCGCTCACATGCTGGGCATCTGGCAGGGCTCCGCGGCCGAGCTGGTGGCGAGCCTGGTCCCGAAGGGCGTCGACGTGGTGTCGGCCTTCCAGAACGTCTCCGCCCACCGCCTCCAGGATCTCGAGCACGAGGTCGATTGCGACGTCATCGTTTCTGCGGCGAAGGAGCCGCGCCAGCGCGTCATGGGCCTCTGCGAGTTCATCCCGGGGCTGCGCGGAATCGACGGTGGGCCGCTCAGCAACGCGCGTATCGTCGAGTCGATGACGGCCCTCATGATCGGGATCAACATGCGGTACAAGCTCCCCGAGGGTACCGGGATCCGGATCACCGGGATCGCGTAGCTCAGCGGACCGGGCCAGCCGCTCGGGAGCTTCCCGGAGGCCCTTTCGGGCCTCTTCGCGGCCCATCTGGGGGCCTTCGACCCAGGGCAGGCAAATTCTCTGCTAAATCCTATACTTACGGGGTCCCTCTGCGTCTGCACGGATGGATGCGTGATATGTCGCGCTGCTCACACCCTGAAAATCGATGGTACCGCAAGGGGTTGTGGAACTGCGCCGGCTCCAACCCAACATTTTGTGGGAAATCTATTGACTCCTCCTGTACCCAGGAGTACAAACACCAGACGGGGATGAGACAAGACGCTCGGACGGCCTGGGGGGGTTCGATTACAGGCGGTCGTCAGAGGGGAGCGAACTCGAGGCGGGATGGAGGACCCAATCCGAGTTCGGGGGCCTTGGAGATTCTGGGGCCTCTCTCATCCCCGGGCAAAAAATTCATTCGGCACGCGAGTCCCGAGGATCGCACTCCAGCCTGACGTCTGAGCCCCGGCTTGGCGCGAATGCTGTGAGTGAAGGACGCCACCGCTCGCCCTTTCGTCGACTTCACGCCGTCGATTTCGAGAGGGAGCAAGGCGTCCGAGGCCTTGGGACTTTCTGTCCGAGCTGACCGCCTCTTGTTCGCGAAAGTCGTCCGAGTCGTACGCGCGTTCGTTGGAACAAGAGAACCGTTCAGGACTGTTCGAAAGGGTCGTTCGAGAGCCATGCAGCGCGGCGCTCGCAACTCCGACACACCGATTCGCAGCGCGCCCCGAAGCCGTCGGCCGACGCGCAGCGCGCCCCGAAGCGAAACGCCCCGAAGCGAAACGAAGATGGCAAGGGTCGAGCGGAACGACCGCGCGCGGGTGAGCGCGCGGCATTGGGGGTTCCGCGAGCCCGGCTTCGTCTTCGCCGGCTTCGGCTCCGCTTCAGGACGCGAAGCGGGTTCCACGTGCCCTCGGTGGCGCGATTTTGATTTCACGATCGACCACCCGGCGATACGGCCGGGTGCGTCTAGGGAGGGGGCGTGGGCAAGAGGGTGACGACGGGCGGAGTGAACGAGACCAGCAGCCATCTTCAGGCCGTGGGCCCGAACGGAAAGTCGGCGCGCAAGCGCCAGAGGCTGACGATTCCCCGTTACTTCACACGCGTGGGTGAGGATCCCTTCGACGCCGTCGACTGGGCGATCCGAGGCGCGAAGATCACCAACGAGAGCGGCGACGTCGTCTTCGAGCAGAACGATGTCGAGATTCCGGCCAGCTGGTCGCAGCTCGCCACGAACGTCGTCGTGTCCAAGTACTTCCGCGGCCACATCGGATCGCCCGACCGCGAAACCAGCGTGCGCCAGCTGATCGGCCGCGTCGTCGGCCGGCTTCGCGGCTGGGGCGAGGATGCTGGTTACTTCGCCACGCCCGAAGACGCGCAGGCCTACGCCGACGAGCTGACCCACATCCTCGTCACGCAGCGCATGGCGTTCAACAGCCCGGTCTGGTTCAACCTTGGCGTCGCGGATACGCCGCAGCAAGCCAGCGCGTGCTTCATCAACTCGGTCGAAGACACCATGGAATCCATCATGGATCTCGCCAAGACCGAGGCGATGCTCTTCAAGGGCGGCTCGGGCACCGGGTCGAACCTCTCGAAGATCCGCTCTTCGAGGGAGCTCCTGAAGGGCGGTGGCACGGCGTCGGGCCCGGTTTCGTTCATGCGTGGTTTCGACTCGTTCGCCGGCGTCGTGAAATCGGGCGGCAAGACTCGGCGCGCCGCGAAGATGGTGATTCTCAACGTCGACCACCCCGACATCATGGAGTTCGTGAACGCCAAGGCCCACGAGGAGAAAAAGGCCTGGTCGCTGATCGACTCCGGGTACGACGGCGGCTTCAACGTCCCGGGTGGCGCCTACGACTCGGTATTCTTCCAGAACGCCAACCACTCGGTGCGCGTCACGGATGCGTTCATGCAGGCCGTCGTCAACGACGGTAACTGGGAGGCGAAGGCCGTCACCACGGGAGAGGTCACCGAGACGTTCAAGGCGCGGGGCGTCCTGCGGTCGATGGCCGAGGCTACCCACGTTTGCGGTGATCCCGGCATCCAGTGCGACACCACCATCAATCGCTGGAACCCGGTGAAGGCGTCGGGGCGCATCGACTCGAGCAATCCCTGCTCGGAGTACATGTTCCTCGACGACACCGCGTGCAATCTCGCCAGCCTCAACCTCATGACCTTCCTCGACGACGAGGGGCGGTTCGACGTCGAGTCCTTCCGGGTCGCGGTGCGTCTGACGATCCTCAGCCAGGAAATCGCGGTGGACTTCGCCGACTACCCGACGCAGCAGATCGCGAAGAACAGCCATCTCTTCCGTCCGCTCGGCCTCGGCTATGCGAACCTCGGCGCCCTGCTGATGGCGACCGGTCTCCCGTACGACAGCGAAGAGGGGCGCAACCTCGCCGGCTGCGTCACGTCGCTGATGTGCGGCGAAGCGTACGCGGCGAGCGCGGAGATCGCCGAGGCGATGGGCCCCTTCCCGCGCTACCGAATGAACCGCAAGCCATTCCTCGAAGTGATCGGGATGCACAAGGACGCCGCCAACGCGCTGTCCTCCACGGGCGTTACCGGAGACCTCCACGCCGCCGCCCTCGAGAGCTGGAGGCGTGCACTCGAGGCGGGCAAGAAGCACGGGTACAAGAACGCTCAGGTCACGGTCCTGGCGCCCACCGGCACCATCGCCTTCATGATGGATTGTGACACCACCGGCGTCGAGCCCGACATCGCCCTCGTGAAGTACAAGAAGCTCGTCGGCGGTGGCTTCATGAAGATCGTCAACCGCACCGTGCCGATGGCGCTGTGCAAGCTCGGCTACTCCGAAGAGGAGATCGAGGGCATCGTCAAACACATCGATGCACAGGAGACGATCGAAGGCGCGCCGGGTCTACGCGAAGAGCATCTCCCGGTGTTCGACTGTGCGTTCCGTCCTGCCAACGGTCAGCGGAGCATCCACTGGATGGGTCACGTCCGAATGATGGGAGCGACGCAGCCGTTCCTCTCGGGAGCGATCAGCAAGACGGTCAACCTCCCCGAGGACGCCAGTGTCGAAGACATCATGGAGGCGTACATCGAGGGCTGGCGCCTCGGTCTGAAGGCGCTCGCCATCTACCGCGACGGCAGCAAGCGCACCCAGCCGCTCAACACCGCCACGAACGCGGGGAACCCGAGCGGCAAGATGATCGGGCTCGATCAGGCGCGACCCGTGCGCCGCAAGCTCGCCGACGAGCGCGCGGCCGTCACGCACAAGTTTTCGATCGCGGGCCACGAGGGCTATCTCACCGTGGGGATGTACGAGGAAGGTCAGCCCGGCGAGATCTTTCTCAAGATGGCCAAGGAGGGCAGTACCGTCTCGGGTCTGATGGACACCATCGCTACGATGACGTCCATTTCCCTGCAGTACGGCGTTCCGCTGAAGGCGCTGGTCGACAAGTTCAGCCACACGCGCTTCGAGCCCTCTGGCTTCACGAACAACCGCGAAATCCCCATCGCAAAGTCGATGATGGACTATGTGTTCCGGTACCTCGGCAACCGCTTCATGGACGGCGCCGTGGCGCTCGACGAGCAACTCGAGGGGGCCGAGGATGTCGGCCTGGCGCTGGTCCCTGCGACGACGGCCCCCGCTGCCGCGGTGCCTCGAAGTGCAGTGGCCGGTGGCTCGGGAGAGCTCGGGGGGCCGGCGCCGGTGACTCCCTACTCGATCGTGAATCAGGCGGACGCACCCAGTTGCATGGATTGCGGATCGATCATGATCCGCAATGGTGCCTGCTACAAGTGCCCTAACTGCGGCAGCACGAGCGGCTGCAGCTAGTCGAGTCATGCTGGGTATCGGCGGGCAAAACCCGGGTCGGGACCCCGAAGACCAGATCGAGACCCCGAAGACTCAGTAGACCCAGCGGCCTCTCTCGTAGAGGAAGACCTCGGTCACCGGGATCGTGGAGTCGATGCTGCAGTTCTGCCCCTCTGCACCGGAGCAGGTCATCGTCTTCTCGGTGTACCGCAGCAGGCCCACGTAGGGTGTGGCCCGCCGGCCGGTAACGCGCAGTTCCGTGGTGAACTCCGTGCCGTACCTGCGGTATGTCGAACCGCTCGGCGCCGCCCCGGCCGTACTCGCAGATGCGGCTGGGAAGTTCTTGACCACCGGTTCGCGCTGCGAGTGTTCCTGCATGTTGTCCATCCACTTCTGAGCGAACTGCTGGAAGGATTCGCTTGCTCGCTTCTCGGGCGCTGATGCGTCCTGCGGGCCGGCCGCGTACGCGGGAGCGACGAACCAGATCAGGGCGAGAAGGGCGGCGACTCCCAAGAGTCTCGCGGTGCGGGGGAGGGGGTGGGCCATGAGTCCAGCCTCGGTCGAAGAAGGGTTGATTGCTCCACCCCTTCGACCGATTCAGAAAGGACTGTAGAGCAGACGCCCGGTCTTGCGATCGGCGACGACGAGGCTCCCATGCGAAATCAACTCGACGCGCGGCAGTTCGTCCGCGAACTTGCACCCGCGTTGCGTCAGGCTGCTTCGATCGCGCGAGCCCTCGAGGGCCGGGTCGCGAATCGGCCGAAGCGCGACGAGGCAACCGCGGTCAAGGCCGCCCTCACCGTCGCGGACATCGCATGTCAGGAGGCGCTCCTCGTTCCGCTCTTCGAGTGTTTCCCCGAGGTGAGGCTGGCCGCCGAGGAGGACACACCGTCCGTTGCGCGGTTTCCCCAGGTGTCCGATCACACCGTCGTCATCGATCCGATCGACGGCACGCTGCACTTCTACCTCGAGGATCGCGGACCCTACGCGGTGATGCTCGGGCTCGCCGAACGGGGCGAGTACGAGGCCGGCCTGGTGGCGCTGCCCCGCGAAAGGCTCTTCTTCAGCGCGGTGCGCGGCCAGGGGGGGCTCATCGCCCGAGGCGACTCGCCCCCACGTCGGACGTGCCTCGATGCCGACGGCGACCGCATCTACATCAGCCACGATCTCCCGGAGGACGCCGCTGACTTTCTGCGCGAGAAGGGCTTCGAGCCCGTCCCCGCCAGCGGGGGCGCGATCTCCGTGGCGCCCCTGGTACCCGGTGTTCGCGCCGGTCTACGACTCATGCGCTCGACGCCTTCCGTGAGCATCCGCGGGCGGGTGGGCGCGCTCGTGTCGGCGGAAGCCGGCGCGCTGCTCCAAGACGAGACAGGCGCTCCGTTCCCCGTGCACATGGATGCGCGGGCCCGCGCGCTTCTCGTGGCCACGAATGACGCGGACCTCACGTTGCTCCACGACGCGCTCGGGATTGCACTGGTGACGGAGGGGAGTGGTTGAAAGGTCTGGTTGAGGGGATATGGGGACTCGACTTCGTCGGGTCCCCCTTCAGCTGACCACTGGCGCTGGGTTACATCTTCGTATAGTCCGGCCCCTCACCGCCTTCGGGCGGCGTCCACGTGATCACCTGGTAGGGATCCGCGATGTCGCACGTCTTGCAGTGCACGCAGTTCTCGTGGTGGATGAAGAGCTTCTGCTTCCCGGGGTTTTCGGTGTCGTCCACCATCTCGTAGACCGCGGCCGGACAGAAGCTCTCGCACGGATTGCCGTACTCCTCGGCACAGACGTCGCGACACAGGTCGGTATCGGCGACCACGAGATGCGACGGTTGGTCGACTTCGTGGGCAGCGCCGCTGAATCCGACGAGGTGCTCCTTGCTGAACGTGAGCTTGCCGTCGAACTCGAACTCCTCGGGCTTGCGCTTCGACTCCGGGAGCTCCGAGAGTCGCTTCATCCGGAGGTGGCCCGGCTTCTGGTGCATGTTGTCGATCAACCCGCGCCCACCCGTGAGCATGCGGATGGGCGCGTTCAATCCGAAGAACGCGATGCCCGTCTCGACAGATGGAGAGAAATTGCGTGCCTGGTAGTGCTCGTCGTGCACCCAGCTGTGGCGAACCCGCTCGGCGAAGCCGCCGAGGGTGACGCACGTGAAGTCCTGCCGTGCGAGGGCCTCGACCACCGTTTCCGCTGCGAGCATCCCTGTCTTGATCGCCATGTGGATACCGGCGAGGTTCTGCGCGTTGCAGAAGCTCGCGGCGTCGCCGATGAGCATGGCACCGTCGGTGTAGAGCTTCGGCTGCGAGTAGAGGCCGCCGGTGGG
>JABSQW010000207.1 GCA_013215605.1 Myxococcales bacterium | reverse complement strand
TCCCAGAATGCTCCGGACGTGGTGTTCACGATCGCGCCGCGACCCTGCTCGCGCAGGATCGGTACTGCGCAGTGCGCGCAGTTGAAGGTCCCGCGCGCGTTGACGGCCATCACGCGTTCCCAGTCGGCGGGAGAGTGCGCTGCTACGCCTCCGCGGAACTCGATGGCGGCGTTGTTCACGATGGCGTCGAGGCCGCCGAACTCGCCGACGGCCGCCGCGATCAGCCGGCCGGCAGCGTCGAAGTCGGAGACGTCCGAAGCATCGGCAACCGCGGAACCGCCGGCTTCGCGGATCTCGTCGACGACGGCATCGGCGAGGGACGCGCTGGGGTCCCGCCCGAGAAGATCGACACCCAGATCGTTGACGACGACGCGCGCTCCCTCGGCCGCCATCGCAAGTGCGTAGGCGCGGCCGATCCCGCGACCGGCTCCAGTGACGATGATGGTCTTGTCGGCGAGCACTCCCGTCATGCGGTGCCCGTCATGTCGACTCCTGGGCGCGCTCCATCACGCTGTAGCCCTCGAGGGCGAGCCCGTGGCTCATTCCGTCCTGCATCAGGTTGCGGAGCAGCATGTTGAGGACGACGCGCGTGTAGCGGAGCGTGACGGCGCTCCGCTCGGCGAGCATGGCGGCCAGCTCATGGGCGCGGGGCAGCAGATCCGCGGGCGCGAGCACCTCGCTGACCACGCCCAGCTCGAGCGCCTGCGCGGCCGAGAGCGACTGCTCGGTGAGCAGAAAGTACTTGCCGCGATTCAGGCCCAGGAGAAGCGGCCACACCAGGTGGCTGCCGTCTCCCGGCACGACGCCGAAGCTGCCGAAGTGAGCGATGTCCTGGAACTCCGTGGTGTCCGAGGCGAGCACGATGTCACACAGCACCGGCAGCTCCGAGTGAACGCGCGCCGGCCCGTTGACCGCAGCGATGATGGGCACGTGGATGTCCAGGAAAGTCTGCATGAGACGCCGGCCCTCCCAGTAGGTTCGGTCCCAGCCGGACGGCGTCGTGAAGTCCCAGTCGCTGTCGGCGAGCTCGGCGCAGAACTCATCTCCGGTGCCGGTGAGCACGATGACCTTGGTGTCAGGATCGTTGCTGACATCGGTGAAGATCGAGGGGAGCTCACGGTGGGTCGTCTCGTCGAGCACCAGCGAGGCGCCGCGCGTGTGAAGCCGGATCTCGAGGACCCCGGCGCCGTCGCGCTCGAGGTGCGCGCACTCGTACTTCTTGGCGTATTCCGATAGCTGGCTCACTGTGGCTGGCTCCCTTCCCTGTACAGGCCGTGGGTGCTGTGCATGCTCACAACTCGAGATGCAGACTCGCGAGACCGCGGAGCACGAAGCTGTCGCGATATTCGACGTCGTCGCTCGCCAATCGAATGTCGGGAAAGCGTTGAATCATGCGGCCCAGCATGATCTCGAGCTCGTTTCGCGCGAGCGCCGACCCGAGACAGATGTGACTGCCGTGCCCGAAGCCGAAGTGCTGGATGTCGCGCCGCTCGATGTCGAGGCGGTCCGGGTGATCGAAGCGCGCCGGGTCGCGGCCCGCGGCGCCCGTCAGGATCGAGCAGACCTCCCCTGCGCGCACGCTGACGTCGCCGAGCGTGAAGTCCTCGTAGCTCACGCGCTGCACCATCTGGTTCGATCCGTCGTAGCGCAGGAACTCCTCGATCGCGTTGCGCAGCAGATCCGGGCGCTCCCGCAGGAGCGCGAGCTGATCGGGATTGCGCAGCAGGGCGAGGGTCGAGAGCGCAATCATGTCGGCGGTGGTCTCGTGACCCGCCTGGATCATGAGGATGCACAGCGCCACGAGCTCGTCGTCGCCCAGTCTTCCCCGATCGTCCTCGGCCTCGACGAGCACGGTCAGGAAATCTTCCTGGGGACGGCGACGACGCTGCGCGATCAGATCCTCGAAGTACTCCGCGAAGCCGCACGTGGCCTCTTCCCCGAGGCGCTCGACCTCCGGAGTGATGCCGGAGACGTCCCCCCGACGCGCGAAGTCGTTGAGCCAGCCGTGGAAGACCGGAAGATCGCCGCGCGGGACACCGAGGATGTCGCAGATGACCGCGGTGGGGAGCAGATACGCGAGGTCCCCGACCAGGTCGACGCGGCCCATTTCTTCCGCCCGGTCGAGCAGATCGTCGACGACGGCCTCCATCAGGGGACGAAAGCGCGCCACGGCGCGCGGCGTGAAGTGGCGTGCAAGCAGGGTGCGGATCCGGTCGTGATCGTCGGGCTCGATGTAGAGCAGCAGCCGGCGAACCATGTCGTAGAAACGCTGTCCGCCGGGGCCCGTGTCGAAGATCTCGGCATTGCGTGCGTCGCTGACCAGCGACTTGTCGGACAGAACCGAAAGGGCATCCGCGAACGAAGTGACGAGCCAGGCGGGGCGTCCGTGCAGTGCCTCGGTGCGGTGGAGCGGCTCGATCTCCCGCAGTCGATTCAGGTAGGGGTAGAGCTCTCCGCGCCGCCGCGGATCGAGGATGACCTCGAGCACCTCGGCGGCGTCGCAGAGCGACCGGGCGTCGGGCGAGCTTGCGGCCGTCGATACCATCGACTCTGCGCCTACTCCGGAGGAAGCGCCCAGGGTGTGACGCCCTCGATGGGAACCAGTTCCTTCGCGAAGGGCCCGAGCATGTGGTCCATGAGGGGGGCGCTGCCGTAGAGACGCTCGCCACCGATCTTGTCGCCGGAGCCGTAGATCGAGCCGATGAGCTGGTGGTTCTCGAGAGCACCGTCGATCCGCAGGCGCAGCTGGTACTCGTGGATGCACGCGCTCTCGTTCGACCACTCTCCCATCAGGTGGGTCTCCTCGACGAGAGGCATGAATTCTTCGAGGAATCGCACGTAGTAGCGCCGCAGCGTATCGCCGCCGATCAGCTGCCCGCCGGGAGGGTGGAACTCGAAGATCGGTTCGTCGACGAGGGTGGCGATCAGCGGATCGTAGTCGCCGTTCTGCTCGAGCTCGGCGTGAAGTCGGGTGATGGCCGCCATTTCCCCTTTCGTCATCGTACTGGGCTTCATCTCGTGGTGACCTCCGGCTCCAACCTCGGAGCCGAACTATATCAGGCGGAGCACCTTCCAAGTAAGCACTTGCTCAAACTCCCGCGGTCTGTTGAGATGCCTCGACTTGCGGGCTCGAAGAGGAAGCTGACATGTCGAACTGGTTGTCGAAACGGGAGATGGCGGAGGTCAACCCGGCCGAGCTCGATGACGGGGGCCTGCCGCTTCCTACGCGGGTCGTGTCCAACGGCGAGTTCAACCCGCTGCCTCAGACCCGGACCCAGAAACGCGTCGAGGCCCGCATGGCCGACCTCGGCGAACGCTTCGCGCGCCGCACCGGTCTTTCCCGCCGCGAATTCCTCAAGACGTCGTCGGGTATGGCGGCGGCGTTCCTCGCGATGAACGAGATCCACGGTCTGCTGTTCGACGTCGACGACGCGGAAGCCAGCGACCTCGCTGCAGCTTCCGAAAGAGCGAGCCGCCTCGCCGGACAGCGGATCTTCGACGACCAGACCCACTTCAACCGCGACGACCTCCTCAACCCCGAGCCCATCGACGTGGGGAAGTTCGCCGCAAAACACTGGAACCCCGCGATGCTCGACGAGATGGGCATCATCCACGAGCGCTTCCAGTTCGAAAACTACCTGAAGGAGATCTACCTGGACAGCGACACCGATGTGGCGCTGCTCTCCACCGTGCCCTTCGAGGATCGCCCCTGGCTCCTCTCCAACGAGCAGATGGCCCTGTCGCGCGATCTCGTGAACGGAATCGCGGGCTCG
>JABSQW010000206.1 GCA_013215605.1 Myxococcales bacterium | reverse complement strand
CGGCCGGGTCACATCCGGCCGACTGTTTCGCTGCGGCCAGATGGCCGACCTCACGGGCGCTGGCCGCCAGCACATCATCGACCTGGGGGTGGAGACCATCTGCGACCTGCGCTTTCCGGAAGAACGGGAAGGAGATCCCACACCCTTTCCGATGCAGCTGCCGCGGAGGATGGAGGTGCCGATGGACCCGGGAAGCGCTGTTGCGCTGCGCGGGGCGCTCGGCAACACGGAGCTGACCCCGGAGGACCGGCGACGATTCATGCGGGAAATCTATCGCGAACTGGCGGTGGAGCACGTCGATGCCTACCGCCGGGTCTTCGATGCGCTTCTCGAGACCGCAGACGGCGGATTCCTGGTTCATTGCACAGCCGGCAAGGATCGCACCGGCCTCGCTGCTGCGTTCATCCAGAGGGTGCTCGGCGTGAGCGAAGCCGATGCAACCGACGACTACCTCCTGACGAACGAGACGATCGACTTCGAGGGTTTCATCCTGCCGCGCTGGCGGGCGAACAATCCCCAGGTGACCTTGGCGGATGTGAAAGCCTTGTCCGGGGTGCGGTCTTCCTACCTACAGACCGCATTCACCGCCATCGACGAAGAATTCGGGTCGTTCGCCGGGTTCGTATCGGACGGCTTACGGCTCACGACCGATCAGCGGCGATTGCTCAACGACCGCTACCTGGACTAGGGTTCGAGCCTGTTCCGACCCGCTCGCCGCGTACCGCGAATTCTTCTCGCCGGTACCCGAGTCACCTGGCTACTCGGCCTTCCACTCCGGCTTCCGTTTCTCCTTGAACGAGCGCGGCCCCTCCAACGCGTCCTCGGTCTTCGTGACGCGCTCGCGGAACATCTCGGCCACGAGTTCGGCCTCGTAGAGGGGGAGACCCTGACCTTTGCGCAGAGCCAGTCGAGTGCCCCGCACCGCCAGCGGCGCGTTCTGGTTGATCGTCATGGCGATCTCCCGGGCGCGCTCGCCCAGGCGCTCGTGTTCCACGACTTCGCTCACCAGCCCGAGTTCGTAGGCGCGCCTGGCGTCCATGCGTTCGTGCTTGCCCATGAGCGCCATTCGCATACAGATGTTGAAGGGCAGCACCCGGGCCAGCCGCGCCATCTCTCGCGCCGAGACGAGACCGATGCTCACGTGGGGGTCGAAGAAGGTCGCCTTCTCGGAGGCGATCACGATATCGCTCGTGGTGATGAGATCGAGGCCCGCGCCACAGCACACGCCGTTGACCGCACACACGATGGGCTTGGCCATCTCGCGGAAGGGCGGAGTGGCCTCGCGCGGGGGCTCCCACTGCGGGTAGGAGCCCAGGTAGGACTCCGCGTAGCTCACCTTTCCGCTCTCGGAGATATCGCCGACGTCGGCACCCGGGCAGAAGCCGCGCCCGGCAGCGGTCACGATGAGGGTCCACACCTCGTCGTCCTTCTCGGCACTCGCGAAGGCGTCGGCGAGCTCCCGCTGCATCTGTTTCGAGACGGCGTTCAGCACGTCGGGGCGGTTCAGGGTAATGGTCGCGATGCGATCGCTGACGTCGTACAGCACGGTCTCGTAGCTCATGGTCGGGTTTCCTTCGGGCAGAGAGCGGGGGACCGCGATCACGAAACGCGGCGAGAGTGCCCCTCCCAGTAGGGCTCACGCAGCACACGCTTCAGCACCTTGCCGTTCGCGTTGCGCGGAAGCTCGTCGACGAAGTCCACTGTACGGGGTCGCTTGTAGCCCGCCAGTCGTTCTCCGCAGAAGGCCATCAGATCCTCGGCGCTGACCGACCGCTCGCCTTCGAGCACGATGACCGCTTTCACCTCTTCACCAAAGCGCTCGCTCGGGACACCGATGACGGCCGCCTCTCGTACCACCGGGTGGGCGAGCAGGCGCTCTTCCACCTCGCGGGCAAACACGTTCTCGGCGCCGGTCACGATCATGTCCTTGAGTCGGTCGACGATGCTCAGATAGCCGTGGTCGTCGAGAAAGCCGATGTCGCCAGTGCGCAGCCAGCCATCGCGCAGGGTCTCGGCGGTGGCATCGGGACGGCCGAAGTAGCCCTTCATCACCAGCGGCGTGTGCGCGCAGATCTCGCCCCGTTCGCCGGCGGGAAGCGACTGGCCCTCGCTCCCGACGATCCGGATCTCGCAGCCCACCACGGGGCGCCCCGTCGAGAGCAGCAGCGACGGCTCCTCGAGCCCGCGCAGGTGATCGTCGGGCATGAGGTGGGTGAGGATCGGCGCCTCGGTTTGACCGAACTGCTGGTGGATCTCGCAGGGGAAGACCTCGAGAGCGCGGCGCATGCTGGAGGTGGAGATGGGCGAGGCCCCGTAGCTCAGGTATCGAAGGCTTTCGAAGCGATCGGGCCGCGTCTCCTTCACCTCGGCGAGGCAGGCGTCGAGCGTGGCGGGCACGAGGCTGGCGCGAACCAGCCGCTCCTCCGCGATCAGGCGCAGCACTTCGCCCGGGTCGAACTTCGCCAGCAGGTAGACGGACGCGCCGCACAGCGAGGTGTGGAGAAAGTTCAGGAATCCACCCGAGTGGAAGGCGGGGGAGACGAGGAGTTGGCGCTCGTTTGCCGCGAGCGGAAAGACGGTTCGCCAGTAGGAGGCCGCCACCGCCAACGAGAGGTGCGAATGCACGACGCCCTTGGGCTGACCCGTGGTGCCGCTCGTGTAGAACTGCACCGCGTCGTCACCGGCTGCGGCGCGCCGTGCGGGCGGAGCATGAGCGGCGGTCTCGAGAAAGTCCTCGTAGGGGGTGGTGCCGTCGGGGAGCGCTTCGCCACCCACTTCGCAGAATCCCACCGCGCCCTCGAGCCTCGATAGCTTGCCCCGAATGCTCTGCAGTGCTTCCGCGAAGGGAGCATCGACGAACACGTACCGGGCTCGCGAGTCCTCCAGCACGAAATGAAGCTCGTCCGGGGCCAGCCGCACGTTGACGGGCACCACCACGGCGCCGAGGCGCGAGGCCGCAAAGCTCGCGATGGGGTACTCGACGCGATTCCTCGCGACGATCGCGATCCGATCGCCCGGCGCGACTCTCGCGCTCTGCAGCGCCGAGGCCAGGCGCGACACTTCGGCGGCCGCGTCACCGAAGGACACGCGCCTCGACGCGTCCACGGCGAACTCGCGGTCGGGTGCGACGCGCGCCCAGTAGTCGAAGTGATCGTGGATCAGCACGCTTCGACTCAGTCGTCACCATGGGCGAAGCGATCTGCCAGCCCATCGAGAGCGCTCTCCAGGTCGGTCGCGCCGCCCGGCGGATCGGGGAGGCGCACTTCTCCATGCTCGCGGCTCGGAAGCAAAACGGTCGCGTGTCCCGGAGTCGTCACTTCGCCGCGCTGATTCTCTCCCCAGATCTCCAGATCGACGGCCGGCCGATCGCCCTCCGCGAGATACTTGCGCTCCACCCGACCGCGCATCCACTGGGTGTCGCCCACGAAGTTGAAGCGCCGAAACTCGCAATCGAGCTTCCAGAGCCAGGCGTCGTCGCCCATCCAGTCGGTACACAGATGCACGAGCCAGCACTCTCGCATGCGCCCGTAGTCGTACATGGTGGGCGCACCAGCGACCTGCGCATACGCGTCGTCCCAGTGCACCCTCATCATTTGATCGGGAACGTTGAGGGGGTCGGGCTGGTAGAAGCCGGGGATCCGCTGCCGGTTCTGGTAACCGAGGCGAAGCGCCTTCACGCCGTAGTAACCCATACCCACGCCCACGTGCCAGCACACGATGTCAGTGACGGTGAGAGGCCCTTTCACGACGGGCGGGATCAGCTGTCCCTCCTCGATGTCCTCCCAATAGCGCGGCTCCGCTCCCTGGGGTTCTTCCGCGGCGTACTGGTCGTTGATTTCGGTGAGCTGCTCCAGGGTGTAGGGCTCGGGCGCGAGATCCTTGTACTTCTTCTCCTTGCGCGCGCTGCCCCGCTCGGTGCGAATCATCAGGCGGTACTGGGTCGATAGGATCTCGCCTTGACCGTCTCCGAAAACGTTGGCGGTCCACTCGTGGACCGAACGCTTTGCGAACTCGCTCTTCTTCTCCATCACGCCCACCACCGCGTTGCGCCGGAACACTTTCCGGTTCGGTCGCAGCGGGCGCCACCACTCGCGAACGCCGCTCGAGTAGAAGGCGTGCACTCCGCGCAGCGGGTCGCCGCGCATGATGTCGAGCTTGTCGGGCGGCACGGCGTCGACTTCGTCGATGCCGATCAAGGTGTCGCAGCCCACGAAGGCCGGGTGGAGGATCAGCCCACCCCAGCGCGTCTTCTCCGCGTACTCGGGCTCGCAGTACAGGGGGTTGTCGTCGCCGATGCTGTAGGAGAGATTGCGGAAGATGTCTTCGTTGGGGCAGCGGTAGTGGGGAGGCCGAGGGAGGGGCTTCGGGACGCCGATGCGCTGGCGCAGCTTCTCGATGCCCTCGTCGGTGATGCGCCCCTCGCGGCGCGCCGCCTCGTCGCTCTCGCTCATACTGGCCTCGTCGCCCCGGGGACTGGAAACCCTACCAGCCCAGCAGGTCGGCAGCGCGCCGGCGGTGAAGGTTGGGGTCGCCCAGTATCGCCCAATCGAAGAGTGAGCGTTTGAGCCAGAACTGGACGTCGCATTCCCACGTGTACCCGATGCCCCCGTGGGCCTCGATGGTACGACGTGCGACGTCGACGAAGCGGTCGCCCAGGTGCGCCTTCGCAGTGGCGGCGGCCGCCGACGCCTCTTCGGGGAGATGGTCGAAGGCGTGGGCCGCGTACCAGACCAGACCGCGGGTGGGATGGATCTCCACCGCCATGTCGGCCAACTGGTGCTTCAAGGCCTGGAAGCTTCCGATCTTCACGCCGAACTGCTCGCGAGTCTTCGCGTATTCGACGGCGGCGTCGACACACGCCATGCCACCACCGTGGGCGTCGGCGGCCAGCAGGACGAGGCCCGCGTCGAGCACCTGGGTTGCGACTTCGGCGCCGCGGGGCAGGCGGTCGCAGGGGGTCTCCTCGAACGTCACGCAGTCCAGGCGGCGGGTGCGGTCCAGTCCCTCGAGGCGCTGAGTCGCGAGTCCCGGTGCGCCGGACTCCACGAGCCCCAGTCCGCCGCCGCGCAGTCCCACCACGAAGAGGTCGGCGCCAAGCGCGTGGGGGACGAAGCGCTTCTCGCCGGACAGCGCCGACCCGTCCCCGAGCTGCCACTGCTCGGGACGCCAGCACTCACCCGACGCGCCGCCTTCCGCGACGGCGATGGTCGCGCGGGCCTCGCCGCTGGCGAGTCGCGGGAGCCACTGCTCGCGTTGGGCTTCGCTCCCTGCACGGTCGATTGCCATGGCGGCGAGAACGTGTTCGAAGAAGGGACCCGGTGTCGCGCGGCGACCCATGATTTCGGCCACGACGGCCAGCTCCAGCAACTCGAGACCAGCGCCGCCCACGTCTTCCGGCAGGTGCAGGCCCAGCACACCCATCTCGCCCAGACCGTGCCAGACGGCCTCGTCGAAACCCGCGTCGTCGTCGAAGAGTTCGCGGACGCGCGGCATCGCGCACTCGGTGGCGAGAAACTTGTCCACCGTTTCTTCCAGCAGCCGCTGTTCGTCGGAGAGGTCGAAGTTCACGGCTTTTCGTCCCGCGCGGCCGCCGCGTCCCGGGGCAGCCCCAGGCCGCGCTCGGCAATGATGTTTCGCTGGATGTTCGACGTCCCGCCTGCGATCGCCATGCCGAGCGATCCCATGAACTGATTCATCCACTTCTCGTTGCCGGAAGTCCTGCCCGCCGGCTGCCCGCGCGGGGCCAGCGCGCTCTCGGCACCGAGCAGGCGGTGTGCGAGCAGGGAGACCTGCTGCCCGATGTTGGTGTCGCTGATCTTGTTCAGCAGGGACAGGGTTTCCGAGTCGCGACCCTGGAGCTCGCGGGTGAGCTGGACGTAGGACGAGCAGCGCTGCGTCTCGACGTAACCGTGAATGGCCGCCAGTGCCTCGCGGACCTGGCGGTCCTCCACCGCCGGGCGTCCATCGATCTGCGCGCTGCGAGCCAGGCGCAGCAGGCTCCGGAACAGTCCCGCCGAGCGGTTCGCACTTCCGATCATGTTGCGTTCGTGGCGAAGCAGCGAGCGCGAAACCGTCCAGCCCGCGCCGCGCTCGCCAACGATCCAGTCCGCCGGTGTGCGCGCATCGTTGAAGAACACCTCGGCGAACTCGGAGTCGCCGGTGATCTGCTTCAGCGGCCGAACCTCGACCCCCGGCTGATCCATCTTCAACAAGAGGTAGGAGATGCCCGCGTGCTTGCCCGCCTCGGGCTCGGTACGCACCAGTGCGAACATGTAATGGGCGCGCTTCCAGTGGGTGGTCCAGATCTTCTGGCCGTTCAACACCCACTCGCCGTCGCGCAGCTCGCCGGTGGTCCGAAGCGACGCCAGGTCGCTTCCCGCGCCGGGCTCGCTGTAACCCTGGCACCAGATGTGTTCGCCCTCGATGGCCTTGCGAACGAAGTGATCCTTCTGCCAGTCGGTCCCCCATTCGAGCAGCGTCGGCGCCAACATCTGCGGGCCCTGGCCGGTGAGCTCCATGGGCGCACGTACGGTGCCGAACTCTTCGCGGATGATCTGCGCCGCGAGGATGTCGGCTTCCTGCTCCGAGCCCCCGAAGCGACGCGGAATGTTCCGATACAGATAGCCCGCGTCGACGGCTGCGCGGCGGAAGCTCTGAATCTGCTCGGCGGTGGCATCTTCGGCATTCGTCTCGCGCGGTGGCCACTGGGCGCGAAGAAAGACGCGCACCTGCTCGCGACAGGCCTCGTATTCCGTTCCGTAACCGAGATCCATTGAAGAGCAGCATAGCTCCTCCCCGCCGGGCTCTGGGCTGGTCGAACCGGGCGGTGAGCGAGCGGAGGCGCCCACTGGTTTCGCTTCACCCCGGTTCGCTATCCGGGTTACGGTACGGGTACGCGCCCCAAGAATCCCGGCGCGCAGGGAGAAGCGCATGTTCCAGCTGGAAGAACTCGAAGCCATCAAACGACTCAAGTACAAGTACCTCCGCTGCATCGACTGCAAGCTCTGGGACGAACTGCGCGAGGTCTTTGCCGACGACGCGGTGGCCGCCTACGACAAGGGCCGCTACTCGGCGAACGGGGCGGACGAGATCATGACGTTCCTCCTCGGCACGCTCGAGCGAACCGACATTGCGAGCATGCACAACGTCCACTGTCCCGAGATCGAAATCACGAGCCCCACCACGGCGAAGGCGGTCTGGTACCTCCACGACTACGTGGTGAACCCGGGTGAAGTGAACGGTGGCATGCCGGGCTACTCGGTCCTGCAGGGTGCGGGCTTCTATTCGGACGAGTACGTCAAGCTGAACGGCGAGTGGAAGATCAAACACACCGGCTACGAGCGCACATTCGAATTCATCACGCCCTATCAGAAGGGTCCCGGGGTGCAGCTCCGCACCCGCTGGGACGATTGATCCGCGGAGGCTCGCACTCGTGAAATTTCCCTTCGGACGGCGGCAGCGCTGGGACCTCGACGTGGATGTCCTTTCGCTGGGCTCGGGGCTCGGCGGCATCACCGCCGCCATCGTGGCGCACGACCTGGGTCGCAAGACCGCAGTGCTGGACAAGAGTCCGAAGCTGGGCGGCGTGTGCGCCTACAGCGGTGGGGAGACCTTCAACCCCAACAACCGCCAGATGCGAGCCGCGGGTATCGAAGACTCGGAGAAAGCTGCGCGCGACTACGTGGATTTCATCGCCGCGGGCTTCAACGAGTCCGAGCTCACCGACCGCCTCATGGATTCCCGCCACGAGGCGCTGGAATACCTGACGGACCACACCGGCATCGATTGGGAGTACTCCCCCACCCTCGCGGACTACTACTACCCAAAAGCCCCCGGCTCGCACTCCGGGGGTCGCTACCTGGTCATGAATCTCTTCTCGGGAGCAGAGCTGGGGGAGTGGCAGACGAAGACCCACATCTCCCCCCACCACCCCCAGGGACTCCTCCACGTGGATCTCACCCGCTTCGGTGGCCTCGCCAAGGTGAAAGACTGGGACTACGAGATGATCGCCGAGCGCATCTCGAACGACCAGCGCGCCTTCGGTCCCTCGATGATGGGCTTCCTCATCAAGGCCGCGATGATCGAACGCGGCATCCCCGCCTACGTCGAGACCCCGGCCCGCGAACTCATCACCGACGACCACGGTGCGGTGATCGGTGTGCGGGCCGAGCGCGAGGGGCGCGACTTCTTCGTGCGCGCCCGGCAGGGCGTGGTGATGGGTATCGGGGGCTACGACCACAACGCCGCCATGGCGACTCGCTTCGAGAACACCCACGAGTGGGAGAGTGCCTGCCCGCCCGGCGTCGACGGGGACAACATCACCCTGGGCTGCGAGATCGGTGCCGCGGTGGCGAACGTTCCCCCCACCAACCTCGCCATGTTCTTCGGCTACAACATCCCCGGCGAGGAACACTTCGGAAAGCCGCTCTACCGCACCGCGTTCGAGTGCGGCATCCCGCACGCCATCGTGGTCAACCGCGCCGGGCAGCGCTTTTGCGACGAGTCGTTCTACAAGGACGCAAACCCCCGGCTCCGCACCTGGGACGGTCACAAGCAGGACACCCCCAACGTCCCCAACTTCATGATCTTCGACGCAAACTACCGCCGGCGCTATCCGGTGGGGAGCTTCATGCCCGACCAGGAGATGCCGGCGGGTTTCGTAGAGGAGGCCGACTCACCACGCGAGCTCGCTACCAAGCTCGGCATCGACCCGGATGGCCTCGAGCACGCCCTGCAGCACTTCAACACCCACGCGGAGAAGGGCGAAGACCCGGACTTCGGACGCGGCCAATACGTCTGGGCCAATCGGTTGGCGGGCGACCCCTCGTACCGCAATCCCAATCTCGGGCCGGTGAGCGAGGCGCCCTTCTACGGGCTCAAGCTCACCCCCATCGGGGTCGGGATCAACTCCCACGGCCTGCGGTTCGACCGCGATGCCCGGACCGTGCACGTGCGCGGGCACGCCATCCCGGGCTTCTACGTGGTGGGCAACTCCGCGGCCTTGCTCGACGTGGGCGGGGGTTACCAGAGCGGCATGTCGAACCTGCGCGCCATCACGTGGGGCTACCTCGCTGCAAAGCACGCCGCTACGCGAAAGGCCTGACGACCGCTACATCCACTGGCCGGCGTTGGCATCCAGGAGATGGCCCGTCACGGGGTTCGAGAGCTCCGAGGCGAGAAAGACGGCGACCTTCGCGATTTCAGGGGCTTCGGGGAGATAGCCGAGCGCCGTTCCCTCCTCGTAGCGCGTGCGCATGTCTTCCAGCGACACCCCTTCCGCCTCGCCGAATCGGCGCAGCACTCCCTCGGCGGTGGGGCCCCAGATCCAGCCGGGCACCAGGGCGTTCACGCGAATGCCGTCGGGACCAAGCTCTCGGGCGAGGGTCTTGGTGACGGAATTCAAGGCTGCCTTCGACGACGCATAGGGGCCGGCGCCGGGGTGGATCTCGCGCGAGCCGATGGTGCTGACCATGATGATGCGCGCTGCTTCGCGGCGTCGCAGCGCGGGGATCGCGGCCTGGGTCATGGTCAGCGGGCCCAGAAAGTTGACATCCATGGCGGTTCGCCAGTCCTCGAGATTCGCATCCGCGAGCAGCCCTTCGCCGTGGGGCCACACGGCGTTGTTGACCAGGATGTCGAGACCGCCCAGCTCTGCCTCGGCGCGCGCTACCAGCGACTCGCAGGCCACGGCATCCGTGATGTCGGTGCACTGCCACACACATTTGCGTCCCATGCCCTCGATCTCGCCCGCCAGGGCGCGAATGGTGTCCTCGCTGCGCGCGGCCAGCACGAGATGAGCGCCCTCGGCGGCAAAGACCCGCGCCAGCGCAGAGCCGAGATCGATTCCGACTCCCGCCAGCAGTGCGACCCGATCGTTCAAGAGCCCCATTCCTGTTCCCTCCAGCGCGGTGCCAAGAGCTTGCCGCGAACTATTCCTGGGTATCGGATGCCGGTACGATGTTCCCGGAGTAGACGCCGAGGTCGGCGATGCACCCGTTCTCGTCGAGGCGGAAGACGTCCACCACGCGCTGCCGGCCCGCTGTCACCTTCGACTCGGCCTCCACCTCGAGCCACGCCATGTCTCCCTGCTCGAGCACCTCGACGCTCTGCAGACGAGCCGCGTTGCCGAAGGCGATCTCCACGAAGAAGTTTCGGATCGCGTCGGCGTCCGCGTAGACGCCGGTGGGGTGGCGCATCACGGCGCCCGGAGCGAAGAGCGACATCATGGCGTCGATGTCCGCCGCGTTCATGGCCTCGATGTAGCGCCGGGCAATACCGGCTGCGCGGGCCACCTCAGCGCAGCCCCTTGATGGCGTTGCCCATGGGGGCCTCGGGATACAGGTCGATCGTGTCCATGACGACGCCGGGCGGGCGCGTCACCGCGAAGATGAGCGCCTCGGCGACTTCTTCGGCGGGCATCACGTTCCCGTAGTGACGGGCGTCGCGCAGCCCGAAACGCCGGAAGAACTCGGTGCGCGTCTCCACGGCATCGGGCGAGAGATCCCAGTCGGCCGCGAACTCGCTCATCGCCGGCCCCAGACGCAGCTTGACGATTCGCACGCCGGTGCCCTCGAGCTCACGCGACAGGCTCGTGGACAGGATCTCGAGGGCTCCCTTGGTGGCACTGTAGGTCGCCTGACCGGGTCGGGGGTTGGTGGCCGCATCGCTCCCCATGAAGACCACGTCGCCGCGTTTTTCGTTCTCCACCAGTGACGCAACTCCGCGTCGCGTCACGAAGAGCACTCCGAGGAGATTGGTCTCGACCTCGAGTCGAATGCCCGCGGTGTCGCGTTCGTGCAGGAGTCCGGGTTTCGAGAGACCGGCGTTGTTCACGATGACGTCTGCGACTCCCAGGACCGCCTCGCTCTCGGAAAAGAAACGCTCGACGGAGTCCTCGTTCCCCACGTCGAGCGGTCCGGCGTAGACCTCGGCGCCCGCCTCCCGCGCGCGGCGGGCCACGTCCTCTACGCGATCGACGCGGCGCGCTCCCAACGCGAGACGCCAGCCCCGGTTTGCGCACGCCAGAGCGATGCTCTCACCGAGACCCGCCGAGGCCCCGGTGATGAGCACCGTGCGGTGCCTTTGCTCCGTCACGCCGAGTACGCCAATGCGAGCCCCGGCCGGGGCCACTCGTAGCGGTAGAGCTTCCCCTCGAGCGACTCGGTCACGTAGGCCGTCCTCAGATCCTCACCCCCCCAACACACGTTGGTGACCGCCGGGCCCGGCACTTCGAGGCTGGAGACTTCGCCGTCCGGTCGCACGATGCACAGACCCTGCTCGATGGCCGCCACCACCACGGTGCCGTCCGCCTCCACGCCGAGCGAATCGAAACGCCCCAGCATATTGACCAGACAACGCGCACCGCCGGCGTCGGCCACACCCGGCCGCGTCACTGGATACGACCAGAGCCGCCCGGTGGGCGTCTCGGCCACGTAGAGAGTGTGCTCGTCGGGGGAGAGACCGATCCCATTGGGGGCGTGCAGGGGAAAGAGGATGCGCTCGATCATCGAGCCGTCCGGCCTCGCGTAGTAGACCCCGCAGCGGTCTTCGTCGAAGGCGCGGCGCTTGCCGTGGTCCGTGAACCACAGCCCCCCGTCGCTGTCGAACACCAGGTCGTTGGGACCGCACAGACGCTGGCCCTCGCAGTGCGTGTAGAGGGTGGTGATCTCACCGGTGTCGAGGTCGACCCGGTCGATGGAGCCCGTCACGTAGGCGTCGGGCTGGGTCGCTCCCGTGGCGGGATCGGCGGGAACCGTGTAGTCGCCGCGGCGACTCCAGACGAAGCCCCCGTTGTTGGCGATGTAGCAGGCTCCGTCGGGGCCGATGGCGGCACCATTGGGACCGGCCCGATCGGGGCCCGCCCAGCGCGCCACGGTCTCCCGGGCGCCATTTCTTCGAATGCGGGTCAGGCACGCCCCGCGAATCTCCACCACGAGGACCGAGCCGTCGTTCATTGCGACGGGCCCCTCTGGAAATTCGAGTTCGCTGGCCACGACCTGATGGGGAAGCGAATCCTGCACGCCGCGATTCTAACCGCTCTCTTTTGTGAAGTGGTGAAGTACAGCCGCGGCATCCGAAGCCCTGCGCTTGCGCGATCACGAAGCGTCCGCACTGGTATCATCTCCCCGAGCCTCGATGCTCCCGACCGATTTCGCGGTCTGCCTCGCGCACAGCAGGAGAAGTGAATTGAAATGGTTCGGACGCAGACGCTGGGACGTAGATGCCGATGTCGTGTGCATCGGCTCGGGGCTGGGATCCATCGTGGCCGCCATCGCGGCCCACGACAAAGGCAGCCGCGTCGTGGTGCTCGAGAAGGCGTCGAAGCTCGGCGGCGTGAGCGGGTGGAGCAACGGCGAGATCTACCACCCCTGCAGCCGCGAAATGCGCGCGGCCGGCATCGAGGACAACGAGGAAGACGCGCGCCGCTACTTCGACTTCATCGCCTGCGGCTTCCAGGAGCCGGAGCTCCTCGACCGCCTGCTCTCTACACGGGCCGAGGCCATCGAGTATCTGAGCGACCGGGCCGGTGTGAAGTTCCACTGCGTGCACGGTCTGTCCGACTACTACTACCCCGATGCCCCGGGCGCGCGGAACACCGGTCGCTACCTCTCCCTCGACCTGTTCGACGCCTCGCAGCTCGGCGAGTGGCAGGAGAAGACGCTGATCTCCCCCCACGCCGCCCGCTTCCTCCACGAGGACATCTACCGCTTCGGCGGTCTCGCGAACGTCACGAAGTGGGACTACGAGCTACTGGGGAAGCGCGTCGAAGACGATATCCGCACCCTGGGTGGCGCCCTCATGGGTTACCTCGTGAAAGCGGCGATGGTCGACCGGGGCATCCCCGCACACCTCGGCACCCCAGCCCAGGAGCTCATCACCGACGACGACGGCGCGGTGATCGGCGTGCGCGCCGTATGCGACGGCAAGGACTTGCGGGTGCGGGCCCGCAAGGGCGTGGTGCTGGCCACCGGCGGCTACGACCACAACGAGGAGCTCGCCAAGCGCTACGAGAACACGCGCGCGTGGAAGTCCACGTGCCCCCCCTATGTCCACGGCGACCACCTCGTGATGGCGGGCGAGATCGGCGCCGCCGTCGCGAACGTACCCCCGACGAACCTCGCCATGTTCTTGGGTTATCAGATCCCGGGCGAAGAGTTCGACGACCAACCCCTCTATCGCACCTGCTGGGAGGCGGGTTGCCCACACGCCATCGCGGTCAACCGCGCCGGGGAGCGGTTCTGCGACGAGTCCTTCTACAAGGACATCCAGCCCCGACAGCGCCAGTGGGACGGCCACACCCAGACGCAGCCCAATACGCCGGCCTTCCTGATCTTCGATGCCCAGTACCGCGAGCGCTACCCGATCGGACCGCTCATGCCGGGACAGGATCTCCCGGAAGCCCTCGCCGAGCGCGCCGACACCCCCGCCGAGCTGGCCGTCAAGCTGGGCATCGATCCGGCGGGACTCGAGAAGACTCTCGAGCACTTCAACCCCAACGCCGAGAAGGGACTCGACCCGGATTTCGACCGCGGTCACTACCCCTGGTCGGTCCGGTTGGTGGGGGACGACCGCTATCCGAATCCGAGTCTCGCTCCCGTGAGCAGGAGCCCCTTCTACGGCATCGAGCTGGTTCCGGTGGGCGTCGGAATCAACTCCCACGGGCTCCGCTTCGACACGGAGGGCCGCGTCGTCCACGTGCGTGGGCACGCGATCCCGGGTCTCTACGCCGCGGGCAACTCCGCCGCGCTTCTCGACCTGGGCGGTGGATACCAGAGCGGCACCTCGAACCTGCGCGCCATCACCTGGGGCTACATCGCGGGCCAGCACGCGGCTTCGCGGGCCTAGCGGAAAATCTTCGTGGACCTGGCAGAGCGAATCCGCGCGGTACTCGCCCTCGACCCCGAGGCCCCCGCGGTGGAGTTCGAGGACCGCTGGTACTCCTGGGGCGAGTTTGCCCAGCTCATGAAGGGCGTCGACGGCGCGCTCTCGGCGGCCGGACTGGGCGAGGACGCCGCCATCGGCGTGATGCTCCGCAACCGCCCCTCGCTGCTGGGCGCCATGATGTCGGTGATCGCCTCGCGGCGCTGCGTCATCACCGTGAATGCCATCCAGGGGGCGAGCAAGCTCGCCCTGGAGCTGGGCGCGCTGAAGCCCCCCGCCCTGGTGGGGCACGCCGACGATTGGGCCGTGCCCGGGCTGCGCGACGTCGCCCGGGAGGTGGGCTGCACGGGCATCGAGGTCGTGGATACGCCGATGTTGGGCGTTCGCGTTCTCTCCGAGCTTTCGTCCATCGGCCCGGGTCCCCACCACGAGCCCCTGCCCGGGGTCGCGGTCCAGATGCTGACCAGCGGCACGACAGGCCCGCCCAAGCGCATCGCCCTGCGTCTCAGCGCCCTCGAAGAATCGCTCGCTTCGGCGGCACGCTACGAATCGCAGGACGGACCCGACGCGCTGCGCCTGCGCTCGGGCGTGGTGTTGCTTCCGAATCCGCTGGTTCACGTCGGTGGGATCTTTCGCGCCGGGGGGGCGCTCTACAGCGGCCGCCGCATCTCGATGATGGAGCGCTTCGACGTCGCACGATGGCACCAGCTCGTCCTTCGGCACCGCCCCAAGGCTGCGAGCCTCGTACCCGCTGCCCTGAAGATGGTGCTCGAAGCCGAGCTCCCCCCGGACGATCTCTCGAGCCTTCGCATGGTGAGCGCCGGTACCGCTCCCCTCGACCCCGCCACGGCCCAGGCCTTCGAAGAGCGCTACGACGTGCCCGTGCTCACCACGTACGGCGCCACGGAATTTGCGGGTGGCGTCGCGGGGTGGACGCTCCCCGACTACAAGAAGTACGGCCCGGCAAAACGCGGAAGTGTCGGACGCGCCAATACCGGCGTCGAACTGCGGGTCATCGACCCGGAGAGCGGCGCCGTCCTCGCGAGCGACCAAACCGGGCTCCTCGAAGTGAAGACGAAGCAACACAGTGCGACGCGCGACTGGGTGCGCACCACCGATCTCGCCCGGCTCGACGCCGACGGCTTCCTCTGGATGGCGGGACGCGCCGACGGCGCAATCAACCGCGGCGGCTTCAAACTCCTCCCCGCCCAGGTCGAGAAGATCCTCGAAGAGCACCCCTCCATCGCCGAAGCCTCGGTGGTGGGCGTAGCCGACGAGCGCCTGGGAGAAGTTCCGGTCGCCGCCGTCGTGCTCCGATCGGGCGCGCCCGTCGTCGGCGAGGCCGAGCTCGAGCGCTTTGCAGACGAGCACCTCACCGGCTACCAGCGCCCCACGCGCTACCGGATCGTCGACGAGCTGCCCCGCACACCCTCGATGAAGGTGAGCCAGCACGAAGTGAGGCGCCTCTTTCAAGAGCCCGTCTGAGCGAGGCCCGCGTCATCGACCCGGCCGCCCGGCACCCCCTCGCGAAGTGGATCGACGTTCGGCCAGCGAAGGATCACCGAATAGACACCGGCCGCCCCCACTGGGTAAGATCGCGGAACTTGTCAAGAAGGAGCCACGAACATGCCCGCGCCCACCGGACGGACCTATCAGATCATCTCGAGTGATTCGCACATCGTGGAGCCGCCGGATCTCTGGGAGAAGTGGCTCGACCCCAAGTACCAGGACCGAGCCCCCAAGCTCGTGAAAGACGCCGAGGGCGGCGACGCCTGGCTCTACGACCCCAATGGCGACCCCGCGCCCCTGGGCCTCGTTGTCTGCGTCCACATTCCGCGCGAGAAGATGGCTTGGATGGGCTTCCGCTACGGCGACAACATCCATCCCTCCGTGCACGACGGCAAGGAGCGGCTCAAGATCCTCGACAACGACGGCGTCGCCGCCGAGATCCTCTACCCCCCCCAGCGCGCGATCATGAGCTTCTCTCTCTACGACGACGCTGAGCTCATGCGCGCGGGCTTCGAGGCCTACAACCAGTGGTTGACGGAGGATTTCTGCGCGGCCGATTCTACGCGGCTCATCCCCATCTATTACATACCGCCCATCGACCTCGAGACCTCAGTCCAGCAGCTGCGCCAGGCCCACTCGCTGGGTTTTCGCGGCGCGGCTCTCACCGGCTGGCCCAGCGGCAACAAGCAGCTGTCGATGGAAGACGACCCGTTCTGGGCGGCAGCGGAAGAGCTCGGGATCCCCATCAGCGTGCACTTCGGGTTTGCGGGCCAGGCCTCGAACCACGTGTCGTCGCGCGAGGCTGGCGGTGCCATTGGCGCGGTGGCCGGCATGCAACGCATGTCGGAAATCGTCGTGGACATGATCTTCGAAGGCGTCTTCCACCGGCATCCGGGCATGCACCTCGTGGGTGTCGAAGTCGGGGTCGGCTGGCTGCCCCACGCCGCCGAGATGATCGACGACCGCTACTGGCGCAACCGCACCCGCCTCGGCATCGAGCTTGGAAAGCTCCCCAGCCAGTACCTCAAGGACAACTTCACCGCGACCTTCATCGTCGACAAGGTGGGCGTCCAGCAGCTACGACACGCGATCGGCGTGAAGAGCATGGCCTGGTCGACGGACTTCCCCCACCACGGCAACGACTACCCCTACTCGCGAGAAACCATCGACGCGCACTTCGTGAACGTACCCGCCGACGAGCGCCATCAGATCATCGCGGGGAACATGGTGGAGCTCTACGGCCTGTAGCGACGGGCCGAGTGGCCGCGGAGACGAACCGCGTGGGCTGGTCGCGCAGGACACTCCAGATCCTCGTGGGCCTCAACGCCCTCCTGGCCGTCTACAAGGGCGGCGCGTTCGTCGTTCTCGGGATCGACGGCGTCTCCCTCGTGGCGGGTGCGGAAGGCCCGCTCGACGTCGCCGAGCCCGCGCGCGCCCTGCTCGACACCTGGGTACGCGTACTCGGTTGGAACTGGCTCGCGATCGGGCTGATGGCGGGCTGGATCGTGCCCGGCATCGAGCGCCACACGGCCTGGTTTCGTCTGATCCACGTCGGCTTCATGGCCGTGGGTGTCGGACGCTTGAGTGCCCTCGTCGCGAGCGGTCCGGATCCGAGCCACGCTGCGTGGCACATTCTGGTCGAGCTCGCGGTGCCGCTGGGTTTCATCGCCTGGCAGACCCAGGTGGCGCACGCCGCCGCGCGCCCACTTCGGTGAGCCGGGGAGCGATCTGCCAATGCAGCAGTCGTAGAAATCAATCGACGCCGACGCGCGAACCCGATGCGATGGAAGACGCAGAAAAATGACACTCTGCGTGTCATAATGAGTTCACACCGAGGGTTCCACAGAAGTGAGCTTCGATCCCGACATCGTCGACGGACGGACGCGGCGCTCGGAGCGCAGCCGCCAGGCGATCGTCCAGGCGCTGTTCGATCTCCTCGGGGAGGGCATTCCCGTGCCCACCGCACAGCAGGTCGCGGACCGCGCCGGGGTCGGCATCCGCAGCGTGTTCCGACACTTCTCCGACATGGAGACGCTGTATGCCGCGGTCGACAAGAACGTGCGCGGCTTGGTTCGCAGCGTTTTTGGCGATCCGATCGAGGGTGCCATCGAAAAACGCGCGGCGGCGCTGATCGCCGAACGCGCCAGCGCTTACGAGCGCCTTCGCCCCTACATCCGCGCCAGCCAACGCCAGCGCTGGAACTCGCCGTTCGTGGAAGCGAAGCTCGGGCGCGTCTCGCGGGAGATGCGCGAGAACCTCCTGACGTGGCTGCCCGAGCTCGAAACCTCTCGCGCCACTGTTCGCGAGGGCGTGGAGCTCGCGACCTCCCCCGAAGCGTGGGATCAGCTCCGGTCCGAGCAGGGCCTCGGGCAGAAACGCGCGCGCGCTGTCGTCGAGAAGACGGTGCTCGCCCTGCTCTCCGCCGGGTAGGCGGGCGTCGAGCAAGCACCCAAAGGGCGCGTGAAGCCGCGTCGATCCGGGCCATGCCCGGATCGGGTCCCCGCGAGCTAGCGATCCCAGAGAGAGAGGACGTTGCCCACCCCTGGGCTCGCGCTACCCGACAGCGTCGCCTCGTACACGCGGACGACGGCATCCTCACCGCAGCCGCGCTCCACTTCGAGCCACTTGCTGCTGCCGTCTCGAAACCGCTGCCACGACGCTCCCAGGTCTTTCCTGAGCTTGGCCGGGCCCCACTCCTTGCTGCGCTTCGCGATCTGTGCGGGCGCGAAGAAGAACTCGGGCGCGGGACCGGGAAGATCAGCGTTGGGCCCACCCTTGTCCCAGTGTGTCAAGCCGACGGAGCAGTCGTACTTGAGCGAGTCGCGCAAGTGACGGTGAAGCGTGTTTCTGACCTCGGCGTTCCCCGCCATGTCGACGAATACCGCGGGCTCATCAACGGGAAGCGACGTGAGATCGGAGTAGAGCAGGACCTCGTCGTAGAATCCGAGGCTCGCGACGAACGCCGCGTTGCCGGGAGACGTGAGTCCCACCACGCGGTCGTGACCCCGCTCCGCCGCACAGGCCGCGAGGGCAATCGACGTCTTGCTCGATGCGCTCGAGATCAAGAGCGTCTCCGCCCCGTAGTGTTCGTTGTCGGCCAGGAAGTCGTCGACGAGAAACGACGTCATGAACAGACCGCGCAGAAGCAGCGTCTCATCCTCGAACTCTTCATCGTAGAGAGGATCCGTCGTCGTACGACTGAACTGCCGGTAGACGACCGCGTGACTCTCGCGGTGATCGGAGGCGTCAATGAAGCCTTCGCCCGTTGCGCGCGCTTCGACCACGTGATGCGTCGCCATTGGGAAGAAGCCGAAGAAGCGCTCCCCCAGCGCCACTGCGTCGCACGTTGACGCGATCACGTCCGCGTACGCCATGGCGGGAATGCGCCCCCAGCCGTCTTCTGCGGGAAAGAAGCCCCAGTAGTCGAGCATGTCGCCGGCTACCGCGTAACTGATGTTGTTCGCCGTGAACGCGAACCGATCGACCTCGAGCACCACCTGTCCAGGGCCAAGCGAGCCGGTGGGTGCGGGGGACTTCACGAGTCCGTGCTCGGTGAGGGCCGCCTTCTTGACGCGGAAATCGACGCGGGATTCTGAGTCTCGGTTGGACACCATCTTCATCTCCGTTGACCGGGTGGTCGTGGAAGCTTCACGATGCCCCGACGATGTTGCGGTCTCCGCCGTCGCGCGCCGCGTACGCGTCGAGCGAGAGATCGAAGCCGTGAAAGACGTACGGGCCGTCGGTCGCGTTGGGGGCTCCGGACACGCGCTGCATCATGGCACAAATCCTGCCATAAACTGTGGGGCTTCAGTACGCTTTCCCGCCATGACGCTTTCGATTCCGCACGTGAAGGGGGCGCCCGCGCTGGCGTTCGCCGCGCGCGCCGTCGGTCGCGCCGCCGTCTGCAGCGTACTCAGCATCGCGTGGGCGTGCGGATCCGGAGACGCCGGAAGCGAATCGGAGACCGGCGCCGCTGTTCGGCCGCACGGTGTCATCGTGATCGTTCCCGATTCGCTGCGCGCCGATCACCTCGGTGTATACGGATACCCGCGTCCCACGAGTCCGCACCTCGACGCCCTGGCGCAGAGGGGCGTCCTGTTCGAGAACGCGTTCAGCCAGAGCCCCTGGACCACACCTTCGATCGCTTCGCTCTTCACCTCCGTCTATCCGTCCGTCCACCGCCTGGGACACATCGAGTCCGACCACGGCTACACGGCCGTACTCTCGCCGCAACTTCCCACGCTCGCGGAGATCCTGCAGCAGAGTGGCTATCGGACCGCGGCACTCGTCAACAATCCTTCGATCTCGGAACGTCGGGGGTTCTCGCGCGGCTTCGACGTTTTCGTGAACGACGAAAAGCCTCGCGCTCCAACCGTACCCACCAACGCCTCCGCCATCGCGATGCTCGAAGAGATCAGCGCCGGCAACTTCTTCCTGCTGTGGCACATCCTCGATCCGCACTGGCCCAACTGGCCACCGCCGGAATTTCGCGACTTCGTCGATCCCGATTATGACGGGCGCTTTCGCGACGGCCTGCCTCGCGACCAGGTGAAGTCACTGACGTCGGGGGAGCTCGCCGTCACCGAGGAAGAGCGACGGCACATCACGGATCTCTACGACGGAGAGGTCCGCTTCGTCGATCACCAGATCGGCGCGCTCTTCGACGCCCTCGACCGCCTCGATCTGTGGGACCGCGTGACCCTCGTGGTGACCTCCGATCACGGCGAGAGTCTCCTCGAACGCGGACACTACGGTCACTCGCTTCCGATGTACGAAGAAACCCTTCGGGTTCCCCTCGTCGTCTACGATGCGAGGCTCGAAGCCGGGCGAGTTCCACAGGTCGTCGAGAGCATCGACATCCTGCCGACGGTCCTCGATCTCGCGGGTCTTCCGGTACCCCCGTCGGTGCAGGGACGCAGCCTGCGGCCGCTGCTCGACGGTCAGTCGGGGGTCTGGCGTCCCGGGCCCGCCTGGTCGGAGAGTCCGCAGTTCTACGAGAGGAAGTCTCTTCGTACCACGCGGTTGCGCTTGATCTGGGGAGCGACCGGGCGTGTTCTCCGGGATGGCTACGAACCCGGTACGGACGCGTGGAACTTCACCGCCGCCATCGATCGAAAGCTCTACGACGTCTCCGGGGGACCGAAAGCGCCGGACCTCGCCGCGGTGAATCCCGAGCAGACCGCCGCGCTCATGAAGCGCGTGCACCACATCGTGCGAAGCAACGAGAGGCGCCAGGTCGACGAGCGCTCGATGCTCCGCACCGTCTTCTTCGACGGTGCGTGGCAAGACCGCGCTGTCGCGGTAGACGGACCCGTCGGACGGGAGGGTGACGCCATCGTGCTCGACCGCCAGCCCGGCGAGAGCGTGCGCTGGCGGATCGACTTTCCCAAAGAGCTTCGGCGCGCACGGCTCGTCGCGCGCGCCCACTGCGACCAGCCGGTGTCGTACCTCGTGGCGTCGTTCGATCGAAAGCGCTGGAAGTCCATCGATTGGCCCGTGGCGAATCACTCGTCATTCGAGGACGGAGAGATCTCACTGGAAGGGCCGTCGGGGAGTACGGTCTGGGTAGCGTTCCTGGGGAGCCCCAACGCGCGTTGTGCTCTCGCGAACTTTCGCGTGCACGGATTCTTCGACGAGGCTGAGCCCGTGGTCGACGAGCTCACCCGCGAGAACCTCCGGGCCCTCGGCTACGTCGTGGAGCGCGTGGAATCGACCGGCGACGCGCCGGTTTCGCGACCGGAGCCGTGACGGTGTGCGATCGACGGCTCGACTTCGACTCGCTGCGAAGTCAGCGGCTCCGGGTCGCCAGGGTGGATCCAACGGGGCGGACCCGTCGATCCGAGGGTCAGCCGATGCGCGCGCTCTGCCCGCCGTCCACCGGCAGGATCACGCCGGTGATGAACTTCGCCTCGTCCGAGTGAAGGAAGAGCGCTGCGTGCGCGATGTCCCACGCGGTGCCCATCTTCGCGCCGAGGGGGACGGAGGCGTCGCGCTGGCTGATCAGAGCTTCGCGATCGATTCCCCTCGCCTGCGAGATGCCCTCGATGGCCATCGGTGTATTCATCAGCCCGGGCATGATCGCGTTCACACGAATCCCGTGTCTGGCGTTGCCGGTGGCCAGTGAGTGCGTGAACGCGTTCATCCCCGCCTTCGACGTCTTGTACGCCACGATTCCCACGGAACACACCGCCGCGACGGACGAGATGTTCACGATGCTCCCGGACGCCTGCGCGCGCATGACGGGCAGCGCGTGCTTGCACGTGAGGAAGCAGCTCTTGAGGTTGACCGACATGATGCGGTCCCAATCCGCCTCTTCGAGCCGGGTGGGGCCTGCGTCGCCGCCACCGATACCGACGTTGTTGTGCAGGATGTCGATTCGCCCGTATCGCTCGACACACGCCGCCACGAGGTCGCGACAGTCCGACTCGTGGGTGACGTCCGCCTCGAACGAGAAACACTCGCCACCTTCTTCTTCGATCATCGCCTGGGTCTCGCGCGCGGACTCGAGGCGGCAGTCGACGAGCATCACCTTTGCGCCCTCGCGCGCGAGGAGGATCGCCGTGGCCCGGCCGTTCCCGATCGTCTCGCCGGGGGTCTGGCCCGCACCGATCACGGCGGCGACCTTCCCGAGGGCCCTCACCGGGGAAACCCCTCGATCCCGTCGTCGAGCTGGACGCCCAGCGTGTTGAGCGCCATCGAGACCAGGTTGTACTGACCGACGGTGAAGACGAGATCGATCAACTGCTCCGTCGAATAGTGCTCGGACAGCACCTTCCACGTCGAATCCGTGATCATCGCGTCGTCGTGCAGCTCGTCCACGGCCCGCAGGATCGCGGCTTCGTTCGGCGGCCAGCCCCGGGCGTCGGGGCCGGAAGACACTCGTTCGATTTCCTCGTCGGAGATGCCGGCATCCCGACCGATCACGACGTGCTGACCCCATTCGTACTCGGCTCGACACAGCCACCCGATGCGCAGGATCGCAAGCTCGCGGTCGCGAGGCGAGAGTGTCTGCTTGCCGAGTACGTGATTGGCGAACACGACCCAGCGCTTCATCAGCTTCGGGTGGTGGGCGAGAGTTCCGAAGATGTTGAAGACGCGGCCGTCCGGGCGCACGAAGCCGGCGAGAAGCTCGCGCACCTCGTCGCTCCATTCCGATTCGGGAATCGGGGGGATCCTGGGTTTCGTCAGTCTCACGGGGGGCTCCTCGGTGTTCGACATGGCGTTTCGCTCACTCGATGTAACGCTGGGGCAGGTCGAAGAGGATGAGATCGAACTCCTCGTCGACCCCTGCCTTTCGGAAGCGGTAGCCGAACTGCTGGTAGTATTGCATCGCGTAGAGGGCGAATCGGTGCTTGGGAACCGCCTTGATGGCCCAGACCCGCTCGGGATCCTGGGCGTGCAGGCGGCGCAGGATGGAGCGCCCGTTGGACTGACGCCACCAGTAGTTGAACTTCACCTCGCGCGCATCGGGAAGGTTGAGAGCGACGTACGGTGCCACGAGCAGTCCGACGACCACGACGGCCACACCGCGAAGCGGCTGGCTCCGCACCAGCGCGATCAGCGAATCGAGGGCCGCACCCAACGCGAGCCAGATCATCGGATACAGGCTGAGGTGATTGCGCTGGTGGCCGAGCGAGCGCTCGAGAACGAAGCCGTAGAACAGCGTGCCGGCCAGGGTCGAGAGTGCGACGATCCACACGAGGGCCTTCTCCACGCGCCGCTCGTCGGAGCGCCCGAATCCCGAGCACAGGGCCGCGAGGCCCAGCAGCGCCGCCGCGACCAGAACCGCCACGGATCGGGTCGCCAGCCGCCGCAGGTCCGGATCTCCGAGAGGTTCGAAGAGTCGCTCATCGAGCAGCGTCTGGAAGAACTCGGAGGCGCTGATCGCCCCCTGCCCGCGAGACCCGTGTCGCACGACGTCGTCGAGCACGCTGGAGTAGAGGGCGCCACTCGCTGCAAGGGTGAGAAGGAGTGCGACCGCCGCCGCTTGCACCACGAGCACCCGACTCTCCCGCATCCTCACGAAGAGACGCCCGAAGCAGACCGCGTTCAGCACGAGCATTGCGAGCACGCTCGTGAGCATCGACCCCAGCGCCACGAAGTTGCAGAGCGCCATCACGCACGCGGTGAGCCAAAGCAGGCCCCGGCTGGCCGGCCGCGTCTCGAGCCACAAGGTGAATGCGAGTGCCCCGAGGCTGGCTGCAAGGGCGAACGAGTAGCCGCGAGCGAGATAGCTCATGTCGAACACGAAGAAGTGGAACAAGATCACGGCGAGCACGGGCAGCCGGAGCCACCGATCGGAGATGATGCGCGTCGACGCGTACGCGCAGGCCAGCACGAATCCGAAGCTCGCGAGCATCGAGGGGATGCGAATGAAATGCTCGTAGCCACCGAACAGTCCGTGAGCCGCCCAGATGGCGATGGAGTTCAGCAGGTGGTTGTTCGTGGAGTCGTAGCGGGTGAGCGCCGCCTCGAGACTCGACGCGTACGTGAACCAGGTCACCGCCTCGTCGTACAGAATGCCCGTGGTATGAGCCTTCGCGGCGCGCAGGACGATGGCCGCGAGTGCGATCGAGACGAGGAGTGCACTGGCGATGCGCCGCGACATCAAGGGGTTAGCGTACGCCTTCTGCGGGGAATCTTCGATTTCCGGCACGGAAGCGCGCGGCAGGAGCCCACCGGCTTCTACCGCGCACACTCCTGACCTTCGACGGATCGGGATCGGGCGGACCTAGACCGACTCCCAGCCCCGCGTCTCCCCGGACCGCTCGATGGCGTCGAGCACCTGCTGGTTGCGCAGGCCGTCCTCGAAATTCGGCGTCGGTAGCGCGTCGGCGTGGACGGCGGCGATCAGGTCGTGAACGGTGTGGATGAAGGTGTGCTCGTAGCCGAGGATATGGCCCGGAGGCCACCAGGCGGCCACGTACGGGTGGGCTTCGTCGGTGGCGAGGATGGTGCGGAATCCCGAATCGGGGCCCTCTTCGACGTAGAGCTCGAGCTCGTTCATCCGTTCGAGGTCGAAGGCGATGCTCCCCGTGGCGCCGTTGATCTCGAAGCGGTTGTAGTTCTTCCGGCCGGGGCAGAAGCGGGAGCCCTCGAGGCTGCCGATCGCGGCGTTCTCGAAGCGGACGAGGGCGAGGGCTGCGTCATCGACGTCGACCACACCGGTGCCACTGCCGTCTTCGAGGGGCCGCTCCTTGACGAAGGTTTCGAGCAGGCCCGACACCTCGCTGATCTCGCCGACGAGAAAGCGGGCGAGGTCGAGGGAATGCGACGCGATGTCCCCCAGGGCTCCGCTGCCCGCCCTCGCCTTCTCGAGGCGCCAGACGCGGGGGAACTCCGGATCGACGATCCAGTCCTGCAGGTAGGTGCCGCGGTAGTGGCGGATCACGCCGATGCGTCCCGCTTCGATCAGGCGCTTTGCGAGCATCACCGCCGGGGCGCGGCGGTAGTTGTGGCAGATCATGTGGAGCACCCCGGCCTTCACGACGGCGTCGAGCATCTGCTTCGCCTCGCCGACGCTGTTGGCGAGCGGCTTCTCGCAGAACACCACCTTGCCCGCCTCGGCAGCCGCGATGGCGATGGGGGCGTGGGAATCGCCGGGGGTGCAGATGTCGACCACGTCGATCCCCGGACTCGTGACCACCTCCTCCCAGGATGTGGCGTGGGCGTGGAACCCGAGCTTGCCAGCCGCCTGCTGCGCCCCGTCGGCGTCGCGGCCGCACACCACCGCGAGCTCCGGCTCGAGGGGCGTGTCGAAGAAGCGTCCCACCTGGCGCCAGGCGTTGCTGTGAGTGCGGCCCATGAACCCGTAGCCGATCATCGCGACGTTGAGCTTCGTCATCTTTGCGTCCCCCCTGCGTCGGTCGTTACGAGCGGTACGCCTGCCGACCCACCCCCTGTACGGGAATCCCCTGAGCGGGTAGCACCTCGCTCTGCAGCGCGTACATGCACGCGGCAGCCTCGTCGATCCGGCGCGTGAACGCGATCGAGCCCTGCAGGATGGGCTTGAGACTCTCGCGATCCTGCACGCGCGCCGGCGGGTACTCGTGCTCGACGATCAGGGGAGCCTTCTCGAAATCCAGCTCGAGGAGCTCGCGCGCGGCCAGTTGGTGGTCGAGCCAGTCGACACTGCGATTCGTGAGATACGCGAGGGGATCGTGGCGCGCGGTCCCCGGAAGCTCGTGTTCGCAGATCGCCGTCTGCTTGTTCCACGCGTTCGCGTGATCTGCGGGGTTCTCCGACGGTTTGCCGTCGACCCAGTCGCCACGCCCCAGGGTCTGGCCCCCGTAGCCCCAGGCGGCGAGGCCCTTCGGATCCGCGACCTGTCCTTTGACGTGGAAGCCGCTGATCAGGAACGGCACGCCCTCGTCCCGCAGATACTGGAAGATCGAACGCGTGTCCTGCCCCATGAGAATGGCGTGGCTCGGGTCGTAGTGGATGCGCAGCTGGTCGCCTACGCCGTGGCGTTCGCAGATGCGAAAGAGGGCGATCCACGTGCCCGGCGTGTAGGCGATGTTGTTGTGGAACGAATCGTCGAGCGTCCATCCGGGCATCGGGCACTGCTCGATGCGGTACTCGAGACCACGGGCCTTCGCCTCTTTCAGCAGCGGAACGAACGACTCCTCGAAGTCGGCGAGATTGGCCTCGATGCTGCGCGACTGGTTGCGACCCACGAAGCCACACACGGCGGGACAGCCGAGCAGCACCGCGGCGTCGAAGACGCGAAGCATGAAATCGTGCTTCACGGCGCGGATCGCGGGATCGCCGTGGAGCATGTTGTCGAAGTACCCGATGTCGGCGATCTCGACGCCGGTCTGCGCCACGGCGGCGAGCACACGGTCGGCGCGGGCCCGCGTGCAGACGTCGCGAAGGTCGAGCGTGTTTGCGACCGGATCGAGCATGGCTTCCTCGGGGACGTCGGACACGCTCGGGTGGAGTGCCGCCGAGAGCTGGATGCTGTCGGCCTCGAGCTCGGCAGCAAACGCCAGCCAGTCCTCGATGGCCCGATCGGGATCGGGATCGCGCACATCGCGGGGCGTCAGCTCCTGGAGCGCAGCAGTGAGGACGCCCACCTTCATGAAGCGGGGCGCGAAACTCCTTGCCGTCATGGGTTCTCCCTCCGGTTCTTGGCGATCGGTCGTGCCGGGTCGTGATTGGCCCCAATTGGCGCCGCGACTACAGTCTGCCCGAGTCGGTCGCCGGGAATCACGGAGAATCCGCCGCCATGGACGAGCGCTACTGGCAGGGGCTCGGAAACGCGTACGAAGACGAGATCTTCGACTCCGCGGCCAGCGATCTCCGCGGTGCGATCCCCCGCCGCCTCGACGAGTTTCGGAACCGCCGCCGAGACGCCATCGACTTCGGCTGCGGCGTGGGCCGCTACCTGGGGCTCCTCGCTCCGCGCTTCCGGCGCGTCACGGGGGTCGACTTCGCTGAAACCCTCGTCGCCCGGGCGCGAGCGCGCGCGGAGCGCGACGGCCTCGCGAACGTGCACGTCCGGCGCGGCGACCTGGCGCGCCTCCGACTCGACGTCGAGCCCGCCTCCTTCGGGGTCTGCGCGAACGTGCTGATCTCGCGCGAAGCTGCGGTCCGCGCGGCCATCCTGCGGAGCATCAAGCGCTACATCGCTCCCGGAGGCGCGGTGCTGTTCGTGGTCCCGTCCCTCGAGTGCGCGCTCCTCTCGAACCGGCACCTCGTCGAATGGAACCGGCGCGGCGGCTACTCGCCCGCCGAAGCTCTCGAGACCGGAATTCCCCCATCGCGTCGCACTGCGCGCGAGCTCCTCGACGGCATCATCCGGATCGAGAACGTGGAGACAAAGCACTTCCTCCGCGAGGAAGGCGTCTGGACCCTCACGCATTCGGGCTTCGAGTGCACCGACGTCGACAAGGTCGAGTACCCGTGGTCCACGGAGTTCGAACGCCCGCCGCGCTGGATGGGAGAACCGTTGCCCTGGGATTGGCTGTTCATCGCTCGACGCGTTTGACGCCGTGTATAGTGCGAGGTCCGATGCGCACACGCGTTCTTTCGATACTCGTCGTCATCTACGTCTTCAACTTCGTCGACCGCAACCTGCTGTCGATTCTCCTGAACTCCATCAAGGCAGACCTCGAAGTATCGGACACGATGATGGGCTTCCTCGTGGGGCCCGCGTTTGCGCTCTTCTACACCTTCGCGGGCATCCCGATCGCGCGCCTCGCCGACCGCCATCCGAGGCGCCTCGTGCTCGCGGTGGGACTCGCGGTGTGGAGCCTCGCCACGGCGTGCTCGGGCCTCGTTCGAAATTTTGCGCAGATGGCCGTCGCGCGGGTCGCGGTCGGCGTCGGAGAGGCATCGGCCACGCCGAGCGCGCACTCGATGATCTCCGACATCTTTCCGCCGGCGCGTCGCGCATCCGCCATGGCGATCTACAACATGGGCGCCAGCATCGGCATCTTCGCCGGGATGGCGTTCGGTGGATGGCTCCACGACAGCATCGGCTGGCGAAACGCATTCATCATCGTCGGGGTGCCCGGAGCGCTGTTCGCAGTGATGCTCCGGTTCATCCTCCCCGAGCCGCGGCGCGGCGAGGTCGAGAACCTCGTCGTTTCGGACGAGCAGCCGAGCTTCGCGGAAGTGGTGCGGCACCTCCTGGCACAGCGCTCGTTTCGTCACGTGCTCGCCGCCGCGGGCCTCTACTCGATCACCGCCTACGGCATGACGACGTGGGCGGCGCCGTTCATGGAGCGCGTGCACGGTCTCTCCCCGGGCGAGTTCGGCCTGCAACTCGGTCTCGTCGTGGGAGTCTTCGGTGCGCTCGGATCGCTGGGCGCCGGCTTTCTCACGGATGCGCTCGCGAAGCGCGACGAGCGCTGGCTCCTGTGGATCGCCGCTCTCGGCGGGTCGCTGCTCGTCCCGTTCCTCGCGGCCTTTGCCCTGTGCCCCACCCCCGGTCTCGCCATGCTGCTCTTCATTCCCGCGAATGTCTTCAACCAGTTCTACGCGGCTCCGAGCTACGCCGTCACCCAGGGCCTCGCGCAGCTGCGCATGCGCGCCATGGCGTCGGCCATCATCCTCTTCGTCATCAACCTGGTCGGGCTCGGGCTCGGCCCGCAGCTGATCGGCATCGGAAACGACCTGCTCGAGGCGTCGTACGGCGACGAGGCGATCCGCTACTCGCTTGCGGTGCTGGGCCTCTTCAACCTGTGGGCCGCCGGGCACTCGATCCTCGGTGCGCGTCACCTGCGCGCTGATCTCGAGCGCGCGCGGAACGCCGCGGCCGACTGAACATCGCTCAGGCGTCGGTGCCCGCCCGCGTCAGCGCCGAGTCGCGCTCGTCGATCACCCGACGCAGCGCGCGTTGCTTCGCTTCGTCCATCGGGAACGTGTAGTAGAGCCACGCCACCACGATGTCCGTGACCACTGGGATCATCACGTAGGTGTACCGGAGCCCGTCGACCGCCGCCTGATCGTTGTTTCCGGCGGGATCGAAGCCGATCAGCGCGAGAATCGGGTAGCCGAGACCGACGCCAACCGCGCTCCCCACCTTGCTCGTCATCGTGACGAGCGAGTAGTAGAGCCCCGTGCGTTGCTGACCCGACTCGACATTGTCCGCGTCCGATATGTCGGCCACCATCGAGCGGAGAATGAAGGGAACGCCCGAGTACACGATGCCCGAGAGAAAGAAGAGCACGGCGTAGAGCAGGGCATCGCCTTCGCCCGGGATCAGGTAGGCGAGCGTCACCAGCATGTGACCCAGGACGCCGAATGCGATGGCCTTGTGCTTTCCGGACCGCTTGCTGATGCGCACCCACAGCGGCACGGCGATCGGTGCCGCGAGGAAGTACGACATCATGATGAAGCTCGTCCACTCGGGCTGATGGAGTACCTCCATCATGAAGAACACGTACATCGCGGCGCGCACGGAGCCCGGGATGGTCTGAAAGACGTCGATGATCAGGATGCGCACCATCAGCCGGTTGCCCGCGAGGATGCGAATGGCCTGCTTCATTCCGACGCGCGGCTGCGGGGGAACACTGCCCTCGGGTACGAGGGTCACCGAGATGGCCACCGCTACGGGAACCAACACGATCATGAACCAGCCCATCGCCTCCATGCGTTCATGCGCCATGGCTTCGCGGCCCGTCAGCTCGATTGCGATGGGGGCGGCGAGCACGAGCATCATCCCGAGCATCGAGAGCAGGTGGATCCAGCTCTGGATGCGCGTGCGTTCGTGGTACTCGCCGGAGAGCTCGGCTCCCCACGACTGGTGGGAGATCGTCAGCATCGTGTAGCCGATGTAGAGGAGAAAGAGCGTGCCGAACAGGTACGCGGTGGAGACCGATTCACCCGCCACCCGGTGGGGGAAGAACGTCGTGTAGCCGAACAGCGCGATGAGCGGCACGGAGAACACGATCCAGTGACGGCGGCGTCCCCAGCGACTCGGAAATTTGTCCGAGATCACGCCCATCAGCGGATCCGTCAGCATGTCCCACAGCCGCGTCAGCATGAACACGGTGCCCACCACTCCGAGGCCGAGACCCATCTCCGACGCGTAGTAGGGCGGGAGGTAGACGACGAGCGGAATGCTCATGGCGGCGAGCGGGAGCGCCGGGGAGCCGAAGGCCGCGAGCTTCCACCAGGGAAGCGGTTGGCTGTTCATCGCGGGCGGAGCTCCAGAGAACGCGCCGACACGTGAATCATTTCTCCGTGGAACGCGCCAGCGCAATGGCCTGGCGGTGCGCGATCATCCACGTGCCATCGATGCGTGCGAAGCGATCGCGATAGCGGCCGGCGAGAATGATCGCGGTTGGACCATCGGCCGAGCGCCGCGTCAGGCACCAATCGGTCTCAGCGGTGGCGGTGTCGCCATCGACCTCGATGACGAAGTTCGAGAGCAGGTGCTGGCTCACCGGGCGCGGGGGCAGCGGTTCCGGGGTTTCGGGGAAGAACGCTCGAATCCCGGCCCGGCCTTTCAACTCCTGCCCCATGGTGAGGAACACGGCGTCGGGCGCGAAGAGCGGAAGCAGCGCCTCGTAGTCGCAATCGTCGAGGTGGCGGCAGTAGAGTTCGAGCACGTTTCGGATCCGCCACTCGTCTTCCATGGCGGGTTCACGCTCCGTGGAGCACCTCGCCCGGCAGCGCTCCCGTGTGCCGTCCGTCCTCGATGAGGATCTGACCGTTTACGACGGTGAGCTTGTAGCCCTCGGAGTCGACCACGTAGCGGCACGAGTTCGCCGGGAAGTCCTCGACGAGGTACGCGCGACCCGACCGCAGCGCCTCGACGTCGAAGCAGACGAGGTCCGCCTTGGCGCCCACGCGGATCGTGCCGCGGTCCACGAGGCCGTGCACGTTGGCCGGCATACCGGTGAGCCGGTAGATCGCCTCTTCGAGGCTGAGCGGATCCGGCACGAACTCGGAGAGCAGACGGGTCGTGTAGTCGGCGCCGACGAAGGAGGCGAGGTGCGCACCGCCGTCGCTCGAGCCCGCCATCACCATCGGATTGCCGACGGCCGTCTTGTTGATGTGCTTGATGAACTGCGTCGCGACCTCGTCCATCTCGGTGTAGAAGTTCATCCCGAGGTCCTCGGAGAGCGAGAGATCGAGGAAGCACTCGAAGCCCGTGGTGTTTCGCTCCTTGGCGATCTCGCCCACCGTGCGACCCTCGAGAGGCTTGTTGGCCTCCGTGGTCGCCTCTTCGATGATCAGTCGATCGAAGTCCATGATGAACGCGCGGCCCGTGGGGTCGTCGTTCGCCTCGCGAAGCCTCTCGCGCGTGGCCGGGTCGCGCAGCGCGTTCATTCGGTCCGGCTCGGGGAGGCACAGGGTTTCGCGCCACAGCGGACTCTCGTCGAACAGGAACGTATCGCGTAGGCGCATGTGCGCCTCGAGCTTGTTGACCGAGCACATCGGGTGCAGGCGCACTCCCTGCTCCGCCATCTCATCGACGAACTCGAGCGTTCTCTCCCAGCCCATGGGATGGGTGGTGCTCGGAATCAGCGGATTGAGCTCCACCGGCTTGCCGGAGGCGTGGTAGATGTCGACGAGCAGCTTGCGGTCGTCCGCGTCGTAACCCGCCGCGAAGCTGCGCGGGATGATCTCGACGGCCCCGTGGTCGAACTCGGAGAGCACACCGCAGAGCGCCACCACTTCTTCCTGGGAGGCGTGGTTCGACGGCACCTCGCGCCCGTCCTCCCCGACGTGGATGTCGAGCTGCGACGTCGAGAACCCGATGGCGCCCTCGCGCATCCCCTGGCGCACGAGCTCCATCATCGCCTCGATCTCGTCCTGGGTCGCCTCGCGCTCGGACGCGTCGTCGCCCATCACGTAGCGACGCACCGCAGAGTGGCCCACGTAGCCGCCTACGTTCACGCCGATCTTCCCGTTGAAGCGGTTCCAGAAGTCCGCGAAGCCGCCGCCGGTGAAGCGAAGTCCCTCGCCGAGAGCTGCACGTGACATGCCCTCGACGCGACTCAGCATGCCAGCCAGCCAGTCGACGTCGTCGGGCTTCGCGGGTGCGAGCGTGAAGCCGCAGTTCCCTGCCATCACCGTCGTGACTCCGTGCCACGCGGACGGCGTCGCGATGGGATCCCAGTCGAGCTGTACGTCGTAGTGGGTGTGGATGTCGATGAAGCCCGGCGAGACCACGAGGCCCGTCGCGTCGTACTCCCGCGCCGCGCTCTCGTTGATGCGGCCGATGCGCGCGATGCGCCCGTCCGCGATGGCAACATCCGCCGCGTAGGCCTTGAGGCCGGTACCGTCGACGACGCGGCCGTTGCGGATGATCAGATCGAAGCTCATGGGTCCTCCGGGACTGTCGGTTCCATCATAGCCGCAGCGGGGTCCGCCGGGGTGCCTTCGCCGCTGCGCAGCGGGATCGCGACACTGCCG
>JABSQW010000205.1 GCA_013215605.1 Myxococcales bacterium | reverse complement strand
CGGGTGCTCAACCGAACTCCCGGACGAGGGAGTAGTCAAAATGTGGAGCTTCTTCGGCACCACAGCAGGCTTCAGCCTCGTGGCGGCCTACCGCCTACCTGAGTCGCAGGAGATCTACGAAACGCTCGGCTGGGGCTTGGTCGTTTCGACCGCCGTTCGTATGTTGCGCCTCGTCCCGGTCACGCTCTGGCGGTGCTCCAGGATGGTCAAGAGGTGGCCGTGGTCTCAGTTCGACCGACACCTTGACGTGCCTCTGGCCGAGATCCGTCGCGAGTACGGCATCCAGCTCGTTGGTTGATGAGTGGGAGCCTTTCACGACCGGAGCTGCTCAACAAGGCGCTGCAGCTGACGTGGCACAGCGCGTTCCAATCGAAGTCTGGTAGCATTTTGGCATCAACTCTGGGTGTCTTAGCGACCGTCGGCGGCCTGTGCCACGCAGCTGAGCGCCGATCCGTTAGGCAGCCCGAAGAGAATGCTCGGCCACGCGGGCCCGAAACGCGAACGGTGCCAGCAGATGCACCTTGCGCCTAGATGCTCTTGTTGCGTTGGAGTCGCATGTGGTAACGTGCGCTAGATGAGAAGCGAAGCCATGCAGCAGCGAAGCGTCGTAGTCGTCGTCGCCCGGGAGGGCCGCGCCGACTAGCGCTTGGCACAGATCGTACCCCAAGCCCCTGTCGGCAGAGTCGATGGGGGCTTCGTGCTTGTGGGCCCTTGCGGCGCTGCCGACGGACAAGGAAACCCATCATGCAGAAACCTCTGAAGCTCGGATTCTTTATCCAGCCGGTGCACCCGCCGGACCGTCCCTATGCGGACGTTCTCCGCGAGGACCGCGAGGCGGTCATTCTTGCCGATCGACTCGACTACCACGAAGCCTTCATCGGCGAGCACCTCGTGGACTCAGCCGAGACGATCACCTCGAGCCTCGCCTTCATCGCGAACTTGGCCGATACCTGCCCGTCGATCACATTCGGTACCGGCGTGCTTCCGCTCGCCAACTACCACCCCGCGATGGCGGCGGCGCAGGTCGCGATGGTCGACCACCTGGTGCAAGGCCGGCTCGTGCTTGGAGTGGGACCCGGTGTTCCCGGCGACGCGGAGGCCATCGGAGACCTGGGGTCAGACCGAAACCGCAAGACCCAGGAGGCGCTCGATCACATCCGCCGGATCTGGAATGAAGAGCCGCCATACCGCATCGAGGGCGAATTCTACCGGACTACTACGGAGCGCTCATTCGATCGGAGGATCGGAGTGGGCGTCGCAGTCCGCCCGCTGCAAAGGCCGCATCCGCCCATTGCAATCACCGCGATGCGCCCGGACTCACGGGGGCCATACACGGCGGGAGCCAACGACTGGACCGGGATCTCGGCGACCTACGTGGGTGCGTACGTCGTCCGAGCCCAGATCCAGAACTACCTGGAGGGCCGACGATCAGCGGGCCTCTCCATCGACCCCTCCGGCTGGCGCGTGGCGCGCAGCATCTTCGTGGCCGACGATGAGACCACGGCGCGTCGCTATGCGCATCGCGAGGACGGTGCCCACGGCTTCTACTTCCATGTGATGAGGACAAAGCTCTCGGCAGCTGGCGCGCTCGACCTGTTGCGTGACCATCCCGGCCAGCCGGATTCCGCGCTCTCGCTGAAACGGTGCATCGAACGTCTCGTCATTGCGGGGACCGCGGAGAGTGTCGCCGACCAGATTCTCGCCTTCCGCAACGAGGTCGGCGCGTTCGGCACCCTGCTCTATACGGGCCACGACTGGGCTGATCCAGCGCTCGCCCGGCGCTCGATGGAGCTCACGGCGCACGAGGTCTGGCCCCGAATCGAGCAAGCCGTGCTTGGAACGACACTGGAGGTCGGAGCCGAGAAAGCCGGACGCTGAGCGTAGTCAGTGTCGCATGTCGATTGATGGATCTGCTGTCCTGCCCCATCCTTCGAGAGAGCGCGAAGGCGTACTTCGACCGAACGTACGCTGGTTAGGATCGCATCGCCCGCACGCAGCTCAACAAGGCACTGCAGCTGACGTCCAACAGCTAGTTCCAATTGAGGTTTGGTAACCTTCTGGCATCAAGGTTGGGTGCTTGGATAGCGTTCGGAGGCACTGTTGGCCGCAGCTGAGCGCCAATCCGTTAGCCGGCACACGCGACTATGACTTCTACGCCCATCATTCGTACGTTCAAGCCAGACGAGTGGCGGACATATCGAGACCTCCGCCTGCGGGCGCTTGGCGATGCACCAGATGCGTTCGGGTCGACGCTCGCGCGAGAAGAGACGCTCTCTGACGCCCAGTGGGCAGGGCGACTTCAAGTGGGAAGCGACAACCGATGGAACCTTCCGTTGCTGGCCGAGGTCTGTTCCGAGCCGGTAGGCTTGGCATGGGGTCGAATCGAGCGTTCTAACCCAGAACGTGCCGACCTCTACCAGATGTGGGTCCACCCCGAAAACCGATGCCTCGGCGCAGGCAAACTGCTTCTCGACGCTGTCGTCGCTTGGGCGATGCAGACAGGCGCTCGGTACTTGGCGTTGGGCGCCACGTGTGGCGACACTCCAGCTAACCGGCTCTACGCTCGCGCAACCTTCAAGCCAATCGGCGAGCCGCAGCCTCTGCGCTCAGGCTCATTAGTGCTCGGCCAGGAAATGCACCTCCAATTGCGAGAGAGTGCCGGCTAACAAGGGCTTGCAGCTGACAACAGCCAGCTGGGCGTTCCTGAAGTTGGTAGCATTCTTGCGTCGGGACTCTGCGGCATGGCGTTGACGGTCAGCGCTGTCTGTTGCAGGAGAAGCCCGATCCGTTATACGGCGGGGTCCGTGATAGCCGTTGAGATGCTAAGGAGGACGAATGACCGACGCCGTTGATGTGCTCGACTCCACCCTCGCGACTGTTCGGCGGATTCTGGATGGATTGGTTGTCCCGAATGTCACCGAGGATGCTGTCATTGCGGCCCCTTCCTTCTACGATGGCCCGGTCCTCCTGAAGAATCGGGGCCAGTTCAACAACTTCGTGGGACAGCTCGCAGTCAACCTGCGATTCGTCGGATATTCGTTCGAAGAAATCGCATTCCTCACCGTACGCCAGCTCTCCGAGATGTACGTACGCGATTCGTTCCCCCCGGTTCCCTCCATTCCGCTCTCGGACGAGAAGTACGAGCTCCACTTCCCCAAAGAGAGCCTAGATCAGGCCGACAGCAGGAAGGACTTCCCAATCTCTTTCCTCCTTGGGGCTCCGCGCTCAGGCACCACGCTGCTGAGAGCGATGCTCAACCTTCACACCAGTCTCTGGGCACCCGGGGAGCTGCATCTTGCGAACTTCGCGACGATGGCAGACCGCGCGCGCCAGGTCGGAGCGATCCTCAGATACATGCCTATCCCGGAGGTTGCGTCGAGATGTGGCGAGTCGGTCACGGAGTTCTCGAAGACCTTCAGAGGTTGGGAGCTAGCGGCCGCTCCCGTCGCTGACGTCTACCAGCGTCTCCATGACGCGGACCCCG
>JABSQW010000204.1 GCA_013215605.1 Myxococcales bacterium | reverse complement strand
TAGCCGCGGTTCACGGCCTCGATCGTGGTGCCGAGCACCCCGATGTTGAGGGACACGCCGGTCGGAATGACGGTCGTGATGCCGAGGTCGCGCAGGCACGGGTCGAGGCCAGAGTCGTAGAAGCCGCTCATCCCGTGCGGGCGCTCGATCACGGCGTCGCCGGGCTCGGGCGCGAGGGCCTTCACGACGGACGTGTCGGGCGGCGGCCCGCTCCTCTTCACACGCGCGGTCAGCGGGGTCCGCGCCGCGCCGAGACCCGTCGGGCGGCCCACGGCGTTGCAGTAGAACACCGGGGCGCCGACCCTTCGCGCGTTCGCGAGCAGCAGGGCGATGTGTTCGAGGACACCGCCCTGCTCGACGGAAGCGACGAGGCCGGGGATCGCACTGCCACTGCCGATGGTGTGCTCCTGGCACTCGAAGACGAGGACTGCGCAACGCGCGGGTTCGAGCATGGGCGAGAGATCGATCGGCATGGGAGACCTCGCAGGAGGAAGGTCAGGACTTGCGTTCGACGGGAATCACGGTCTCGGAGTCGATCACCGCGTGATCGCCGGAGCACTTGCGCGCGCGTGACGTCAGCAGAGTGAGAATCGACGTGGCGTCGTCGCCGAAGCGGTGAGCGATCTCCAGGTCTTCGAAGTACGTGCGCTTCATCGACATCGTCGGGGGCTCCGCGGCGAAATGGGGGAACGCGGCCGCTGGTCGGGCGCGAGGGGGCGGTTCCCAAGGGGAGCGCCATCCTATACTATGCGGCGGCCCCGGGCGCGCCGCGCGGACGTCCGACGCCGGGGCTCCCATTCGCTGGCACCGGCCTCCGGAGGACTCCCCTTGGACTTCGATTTTTCCCCCGAAGAGCAGAAATTTGCCGACGAGGTCGAACAGTGGCTCGTCGAGAACCACGACCCCGTCGTCATGGACCACCACCGCGAGAACTTCACGCAGCTCGCCGACACCCCTGAGCGTCGCGATTTCATGAGAAAGTTGGCCGACAAAGGCTGGCTCGGAATGTCGTGGCCGAAGGAATACGGCGGCCAGGAGATCGAGGGCGTCTACGAGTACATCCTCAACGAGGCGCTGTCGCGCCACGCAGCGCCCCAGATCGGCAAAGGGGTCGGGATCATCGGCAAGACGCTGATCCGCCACGGCAGCGAGAAGCTCAAGAAGGAATTCCTCCCGAAGATCCTCAACGCGGAGGTCGAGTTTGCGGTGGGCTACAGCGAGCCCAACGCCGGCTCCGACGCCGCGAACATGCAGCTCAAGGCCGAGAAGGTCCCCTCTGGCTGGAATCTCAACGGCCAGAAGATGTGGACCACCTCGGCCCACTTCGCCGACTGGTACTGGGTGGGCGCCCGCACCGACCCCGACAAGTCGAAGCACGACGGGCTGTCCCTCTTCCTGATCCCGATGGATCACCCGGGCCTCGAGATTCAGAGCATGCCCACCATCGGCAAGGACACGACCAACCAGGTGTTCTTCGAGGACGTCTTCGTTCCCGACGAGTACCTCGTCGGCAAGCGGGGTAGCGGCTTCCAGTACATCGCGGAGGCCCTCGACCTCGAGCGTTTCACGATGTTCACCCTGTCGCCCATCGTCAATCGCACGGATCTCCTCGTCGAGTACGCGAAGAGCGCCACGCGCGACGGCATCCCCGTGAAGGAGGACCGCGACACGCGGCGGATCATCGCCAACATCGTCACGGACACCGCCGTGGCGAAGGGTCTCAGCACCCGCTTCGTGTGCGCGGCGGCAAGCGGTGGCAAGCCGCCGACCATCCCGTCGTCGCAGTACAAGCTCTTTACGACGACTCTCTCCCAGCGCGTCTGCAACGAAGCTCTCGACATCACGGGCATGCCGGGGACGATCCGCGAGGGGCAGGAGGAGGCTCCGCTCCTCGGTCGCTTCGAGGGCGCGTACCGCGCGACGATGAACGAAACGGTCGGTGGCGGTGGCTCGGAGATCCAAAAGAACATCATCGCCCGGCGCCATCTCGGACTGCCGAAGAACTTCTAGACGAGCGCCGCATCGAGGTGTCGCTGGGAGGTGCCGCTCGGCGCCCCCCGCTCCCCTCCGCGCTTCCGCGTAGCCAGGTTCTCCATGACATCACATCCCGCGCCTCTGTCCGGTATCCAGGTGCTCGACTTCTCGACGGTCGGGCCGGCGACGCGTTGCGCCCGGATCCTCGCGGACTACGGGGCGGACGTGATCAAGGTGGGCGTCCCGCCCAAGAAGCTCGGACTGCAGACGCAGCCGGCCTTCTGGAGCTACTCGGCCAACCGCGCCATGCGCCAGGTGCGGATCGACCTGAAGGCGCCCGAGGGGAAGGCCGCGTTCCTCAAGCTCGCGGAGAAAGCGGACGTCGTCATCGAGAGCTTTCGCCCCGGCGTGATGAAAAAGCTCGGCCTCGGTTACGACGAACTCAAGGCCCTCAACCCGAAGCTCGTCTACTGCTCGACGAGTGGCTTCGGCCAGGACGGCCCGGCGTCACGCCATGCCGGTCACGACATCAACTACCTCGCCACCGGCGGCTTCCTGCACACGAGCAACCGCCGCGGCGACGGAGGGCCGCCGATTCCGGGCGCCACGGTCGCCGACAGCGCGGCCGGCGGCATGCACGCGGCGCTCTCGATCTTCGCCGCGCTCATGCGACGCCACCAGACGGGCGAGGGCGAGTATCTCGACGTCTGTGTTGCCGAAGGGGTTCTGTGGCTGACATCCCTGTACGTCGACCAGCACCTCGCCACCGGCGAAGAGCCGGGTCCCGGCCACGACGTCCTCACCGGTCGCTATGCGTGCTACGACACGTACCGCTGCAGCGACGGCAAGTGGCTCTCCGTCGGCGCCATCGAGGGGCAATTCTACGCGAATCTCTGTAAGGCCCTGCGGTGCGAGCAGTGGCTCGAAAGCCAGTACGACGACGACGTGCAGGACTCGATTCGAGTCGACTTCGCCGCGGCCATCGAGACACGCACCCGGGACGAATGGGCGGCGGAGCTCGCGCCCGCCAACACCTGCGTCGCCCCGGTCTACAGCATCCAAGAGCTCGTCGAAGATCCGCAGTTCGTCGCGCGCGGCATCTTCTGCGAGGCCGAACACCCCGTGCACGGGAAGTTCCGCCAGCTGGCCCCGGCGTTTGCGGGGATGGACCGCCCGGACGGACCGATCCCCGTGCCGGACTGGACGGTGACCCACACCTCCGAGCTGTTGGCCGAAGTCGGTCTCAGCGCGGAGGAAATCGATCGAATGCGCGAAGAAGGCATCATCGGCTGACGGCCGACCGAAAGGAGACCCCCATGGATCTCGACCTGACCGAAGAACAGCAGATGATCGCGGACATGTCGCGTGTGCTGCTCGAAGAGCATTCGCCCATCGAGGTCGTGCGCACCATGGAGGACGACCCCAAGGGCTACCCCGAAGCGCTCTGGAAGCAGCTCGGCGAAGCCGGTCTCCTCGGCGTCCTGATTCCGGAGGACCACGGCGGCGCGGGCCAGACACTCGTGGAGGGCGCGCTGATCTACGAAGAGTTCGGTCGCGCGCTGGCCCCCACGCCCCACTTCGTGAGCGCCGTGCTCGGCGCGCGGATTCTCGTGGAGGCCGGCAGCGACGCGCAGCAGGACGAGTGGCTGCGCAAGATCGCCGGCGGCGATGCGGTGCTCACGGTGGCCTGGATCGAGCCCGATCGGGGCTTTGGTGAGATCGGTGTGCAGCTGCCCGCGCGGACCGACGGCAACGACTTCGTCCTCAACGGCGTCAAACGCCACGTGAACTACGCGAGTGCCGCCGATCGCATGATCGTTCTCGCCCGCAGCGACGCCGGAGTCGACCTCCTGCTCGTCGATCCCCAGGCCGAGGGCGTCGAGCTCATCCAGATCCTGTCGCAGTCGGGCGAGGCCCACTACCGCGTCGAGTTCAACGACGTCCGCGTCCAGGCGAGCGATCGCATCGGCGCTGCGGGAACGGGCTGGGCCACCTTCGACAAGGTGATGCACGAAGGCATCATCCTGCTCGCCGCCCAGGCCATCGGCGGCGCCGACCGCGCCCTCGAGGAAACCGTCGAGTACGCGAAGACCCGGGTTCAGTTCGACAAGCCCCTCGGTGCCTTCCAGTCCCTGGCCCACTACATGGCCGACGCCTCGACGAAGATCGACGGCGGTCGCGTTCTCGTTCACGAAGCCGCCTGGAACCACGCCCAGGGCCGCTCCATCGCCCGCTTCGCCCCCATGGCAAAACTCTTCTGCTGCAACGCTTTTCGCGACGTCACCGCCGTCTGCGCTCAGATCTGGGGCGGCGTCGCGTTCACGATCGAGTACGACTGCCAGCTCTTCTTCCGGCGCGCCAAGCAGCTCCAGCTGTCCTGGTGGGACAAGGTGTATCTCGAGGAGTTGGTGGCGGCCGACGTGCTGGATCGCTGAGAGCGGCCTCGGGAGGAGGGCGCAGCGCGCTCGCTTTCAGGGCTGCCAGGCATCCCCTCGCAGGGACCACGGGTTCTCCACCTCGCCGGTCGGAACCGCGAAGCGTGCATCGCACGCGGTCATCGTATTGCCCTCGACATTGACCTCGACCTTGATGGTGACCCAGCCGCAGCCGTGCTCGTCCTGGCTGACGTCGTCGACGACGCCTCGGAAGACCATGTGGTCGTCGGCGAACACCGAGCCGCGCATCTTGAAGTTCATGCGGCCCGGGCGTCCCTTCGGGCCCGTCCAGTCGGTGATGTAGCGCTCGAACCAGTGGGCAAGATTCGGGGTGTTGAGGAAGATGTTGCGGACGCCGTTGTGGTTGACCGCGAAGTCGACGTCGTGGTGCATCGGGCGGCAGTCGCGGGTGGCGAGGGCGCCGAGCACCACGGTGGTGGCACTGACGTCGTATGGGAACTCCGGGAGCTCGTCGCCGACTTTGATCTGGTCGAGGCTGCGGTTGCTGTGGTCGCTCACTTTGCGTCCCTCCGGTAGCCGAAGCCCGCGATCTTCTCGATGCACAGCTTCTCGCCCCTCAGATTTTCGTAGTAGACCTCGATGTTCCAGAAGCGTCCCGTGCCAAGGCCCGTGGTCTTGGGATCGCTGACGGACTCGAGGACCTGGTACTGGCGAACGCGCTCGCCCATCCGAACGGGCTCGTAGAAGATGAGCTCGTCCGAGGACATGATGGCCTCGGGGGTTTCGAGGGCTTCCTTGAGGTCGAAGTGGGTCTTGAGCGACAGACCCTCTTCGTGGCGCCACGGCGCCCAGATATGGGGGCGGCACCAGACCGAGATCATCGTGGGCGGTGCGATGAAGCCGTCCGTGAGATCGTTCGCGGTTTCCTCGTCCCAGTAGATGGGGTTGCCGTTCTCGACGGACGAGCAGGCGGTCAGCACGAAGCCACGCTCGACGTCGAACTCGCCGACCTCTTCGTGACGCTTCTTGCCGATCCAGGACTGGACGACTTGGGGCAGTTCGGACATGACGCGGGGGGACCTCCGTAGGGCCGGTGTTCTAGCAAAAAAAGCGAGCCGGGGGGAAACCTGGAGAAGGTTCAACGTCCCCAGGTTTCCAAGTTTCCGCCGATGAGCCTTGGGGGCTCAGGTACGCAGAATGCCGCCTTCGACGTCGACGACGCTGCCGGTGACATAGTCGTTGCGGATCAGGAAGAGGATTGCGTCGGCGACCTCGTCGGCGGACCCGGCTCGCGGTATCGGGAGGTGCGCGGTCGCCTTCGCGATGAGTTCGTCGCGGTCGGCGGCGGGGATCGTCAGCATCGGGGTGTCGATGAAGCCCGGTGACACGGCGTTGATGCGGCGCGGGGCGATCTCGGGTGCGATGGCGCGTACGAAGCCCTCGACGGCGTTTCCGACGGTGGAGATCGCCGAGGCGCCGGCGTTGCACTTTCTCGCTGGGAAGCCGCTCACCAGGACGATCGCCCCGTCGTCGGCCATTTCCGGAGCACCGAGCCGCACCGAGTTCGCGTAGCCCCAGAGCTTGCGGAAGGAGCCCTGGAAGCCGTCGAGATCCATTTCGAGAAACGGACCCACCGCGCGCTCGCCGCCGGTCGCCGCATTGACGAGGATGTCGAACGGCCGAACGTCGGAGAACAGGGCGGTCAGCGCGTCGCGGTCGAGGACGTCGATCTCGCGAAACGTCACGCGCTCGCCCGCGGTCTTCGCCGCCGTCTCGATGTTCTGCTTCGAGCGGCCACCGGCGATGACGTGCACGCCAGCCGCAGCGAGTTGGCGAGCTGCTGCGAGCCCGATGCCCGACGTGCCCCCGAGCACCACCGCCCGTTTCCCCTCGATGTCCATGGCCGCTACTCCCAGACCTCGTTGCCCGCCGCCGCCCGGCCCGTGATGCGGCCGAAGAAGGTGGCATCGGCAACGGACGTTCCGCTGCAGTAGCCCCAGGACGAGCGCGGGATGCCGCATGCGGTGCGCCCGGCTGCGTAGAGCCCGGTGACCTCGTGACCGTCCTCGGTGAGAACCTCCCCGGTGAGGCGCGTCTTGAGCCCGCCGAGCGTGAAGTAGAGATACGGGGCGACGCCGAAGCTGCACTCGATCGCGGCGAACGGGCCTTCATCGAGGGGCTTCAACCAGTCGGCGTGCTTGTGGAAGAGCGGGTCGAGGCCCTTGGCAGCGTTCTCGTTGTAGACGGCCACCGTGTTCTGGAGCATGTGGGTAGGGATCTCGAGCGCCGCTTCGAGATCGGCGATCGACGCCTCGGTGGCGATCAGTTCGAGGCCGCTCACCGGGTAGCCGAAGATCGCGTCGTCGGCGATGAGGATCGTGCGCCGGTTGCGCATGGCGTACTCGGCACAGCGCCCGTGGTAGCAGTCCTCGTTCACGAAGCGCTGGCCGTTCTCATCGACGAGAATGCCCTTGGTGAGGCTCGCCGGCGGGTACCACATGACCGTGATGAAGTACTCGTCCATGCGGATCGAGCTGCCACGGGCCGACATGCCCATGCGGATGCCCGCGCCGTCGTCGTAGGGATTGCCAATGGGGTCGCTGTTGTTGGCGAGGAGACGCGGAAGATGGTTTCGCACCATCGCGGTGTTCAGCGCGAATCCGCCGGCGCACAGGATCACGCCGCGACGCGCGCGAACGAATCGATCGCTTCCGTCCTGCCGTGTCACGACGCCGCAGACGCGACCATCCGACGCGCGCACGATCAGGTTCCATACGCGCGTGTCGCACTGTACGCGCACGCCCGCCTCTTCCGCGCGCTGCGACAGGACGCGGAACAACACCGGTCCGCCCTCGGCGTCGGCCTGCACCTTGTGGCCGCGCGCCGCGGGATTCGCGATCTCGCGGAACGGGTGGGCCTTCTCGTTGCCGGACCACAGGAGGCAGTCGTCGTTCGGCTGCTCGGGTGTGCGCTCGGCGTAGATCGAGTCCTTGAAGGGGACGCCCTGTTCGACCAGCCAGTTGAAGTGGTCGACGCTCTCGTCGCAGAATCGGCGCACACGCGCCTCGTCGGGATCGTCGGCCGACGCCATGATGAACCGGTACATGTCGTCCGCCGTGTCCTCGAGGCCGACGGCCTTCTGGACGCGGGTTCCGCCGCCCATGTAGATGTGAGCGGTGGACATGGCGGTGGTCCCGCCTCCGCCGCCGGCGCGCTCGAGGGCGAGCACGTCGGCACCGGCGCGCGCGGCCTCGAGTGCCGCGCAGACGCCCGCGCCGCCGTAGCCGACGATCACGACGTCGGCTTCGTCGTGCCAGCGGTCGATCGATGCGAGGTCGCGGGGCTCACTCGCGAGAAGCTCCCGGTCGAGGTCTTCCGGCACGGACGCCTTCGCGCCCGCCCGGATGGAATCGAATCGATTGCGAAGCGGGTCGTCGCTCACCGGAAACCGGTCTAGAGCGCGTCGATGCGGTAGAAGCGGCTCGCCGTCCCCCGGAACAGGCTCTCCTTCTCGTCGTCGCTACAGCCCGCGGCGATCTTCTTGAAGGCATTCCACAACACGCCGTAGGAGAGCGAGAGCTTGTCGACGGGGAAGTTGCTCTCGAACATGCAGCGGTCCGGACCGAAGGCGTCGATCGCGTGGTGGTAGTAGCGCCCCTGGGCGGCCACGAACTCGTCGGAGGTGGGCGGGCGCTCCGCAGCGTCCCAGCCGAAGCCGTTCCACGGCATCGCCATGCCGCCGAGCTTCACGTTGACGTTGGGGCACGTTGCGAGCTCCGTCATGTCCTTGCGCCAGACATCGAAGATCTCGTCGCGCCGTCCCGCGTAGGGCCCGATCCCGAGAGGTGTTCCCAGGTGGTCGACGACGATCGTGGTATCGGGGAAATCGCGAGCGAGGCGGGTCATGGTGGGCGTCTGCGTGTGGTAGTGATACGCGTCGAACGAGAGATCGAGAGGCGCGAGCTTCGCGAAGCCCGCACGGAAGCGCGCGTCGTCGTAGAGCAAGCCGTCGCCGGTGGGCGACGCGGCGTGGACTCCCTCTGCATCGTCCCACGCGGCGGTGTCGCGAATTCCGCGGAACAGCGGGCTCGCGGCGAGATGCGCCTCGAGGACCTCCTGGACCGCATCGCCGAGGACGAGCTGCGCCGTGCCGACGATTGCGGCGACGCGCGCTGCCCCGGCGGGACCCTGCTTGGCGCGTGCCGCGATCTCGGCCACCCATTCCGTCTCGCCGACGGGCGCGAGGTGCTCGGGGCCGGTCTTTCGGTAGTGCTCGCCGCACTGCAGGAAGACGGTCTGCTCGACGTTGTGCGTCCCCGTGTCCGCCCACAGGTCGTCGAGGCTGTAGTTCGGGAAGCCTACGACCTCGTCGAAAAAATGGTGATGGGGGTCGACGATCGGGCGCTCCGGCTCGAGGGTCTCTTCCACGACCAGGTCCAACACGTTCTGACGGATCTCCATCTCGATCTCCTCTCTGGGGGTCGCGGCGCGCTGAATGTCGGTTCGTCGCGCCTCTCCATCGGATCCTCGCGTCGCCGCCGCTATGACGAAGACGGTCGATAGGCCTCGATGCCGCGCGGCGCCACGCCCGTTCTCACGATCCCCATCCCGAGCTCTCGTCGCAGCGCGTACTGGGTGCCGAGGATGGCGTCGAGGGTGTGGATGCGGCGGGAATAGTGGTGGTGTCCATTCTCTTCGGTGAAGCCGATGGCGCCGAAACACTGCAAGGCGCGCTGAGCCACCGAGCGACCCGCGCGGCCCGCGAAGGCCTTCACCGCCATCGGAAGCTCCGGGTCGCCCCCGGCGCTCCACTCTTCGAGTGCTGAGTCGCACAGTTCCGCGAGCGCGGACACGTCGACCTGCGACTCGGCGATGAGGTGCTGCACCGCCTGGAATCTCGAGATTGGCTGGCCGAACTGCTCGCGTTCGTTGGTGTGATCGACGGCGCGGTCGAGGAGCTCTCGGCACGCGCCGAGGATTTCGCACGATGCGGCGATGCGGGCGAGGGCCAGGGCGCGCGCGTCGACGCCCGCATCGATGGCGACGTTCGAGGCTGCGTCTGGCAGCGCGACTTGCACGAGCAAGCCGGTGTCGAAGGCGTGCGATGTCTCCGCCGCGAGTCCGGCGGCGGGAACGCTCTGCAGCACGCCGTCGTTCGCCGCGATCAGGACGTGCTTCGTGTGCGCGTCGAGGCCGCAGGCGAGCGCGTTGCCCGAGGGCTGCGGGAAGGCGAGGGCGAGTTCGCCCGGCTCGACGCCGAGCGCTTCCGCGGCGGCGGCGCCGCGCACTCCCGCGAGTGCCGGGCTCGTCGCGAGCGTGCGTCCCTGGCCCTCGAACCAGGCGCCGAAGGCCGTGCGGCCGAAGGCATCGTCGGGCGCGGCCGCAAACGCCCACCAGTCGAGACCGGAGAGGGCGTCGCGTGTGTCATCGCTCTTCTCGAGGGCCTCGGCGACGCTGCTGCGCACGACGGCGAGCTCTTCGTCCTCGGGGCCGTGGGTGTCGCCGCGGGTCACGAGGAGCTTCGCGATGACGTTCATCTGGATCTGGCGCGATCCGCCGTAGACGCTCGCGGCCCGGGAGTAGAGGTAGTGCTCCTGCCAGAAGTGGGCGTCGTCTCGGTCACCCAGGTCGAGCGCCGGCGAGAGCACCTCGCGAGCGACGTCGTAGAAGTGCTGCTCCGCATCGATCACGAGCACTTTGGATACGGAGCTTTCGGGACCTGGCGCCAGGCCACTCGCGATGATCTCCATCACCTTCCGCGTGCGGCAGCGCAGGGCGATCAGGCGGATCAGGCTGTCGCCGAGGATCCCCGCGTGCTCGGAGGCGCCCGGCTCGCGCGCGAGCGCTTCGAGGCGCGGCAGCAGCTCGCTCTGGCGCAGCCAGCCGTAGCTGCCGCGTTCGCCGGCGAGGATGTGCATCGCGACCGCCCAGCCTTCTCCTTCCTCGCCGACGCGGTTGGCCTCCGGGACGAAGACGCCGTCGAAGAAGACCTCGGCGAGCTCCTCGCTGCCGGTGGCCTGCTGGATGGGCCCGACCTGGATCCCCGGAGAGTCGACCCTCACGACGAACGCCGTCAGACCGCGGTGGCGGTCCTCGACCTTGCCGGTGCGTGCGAGGAACAGGCAGTGGGACGCCCACTTCGCCCAGCTCGTCCAGGTCTTGTGGCCGTCGACGCGGTAGCCGTCTTCGGTCCGCTCGGCGCGGGTTCGCAGCGCCGCGAGATCGGAGCCGGCGGTGGGCTCCGAGAAGCCCTGACACCACAACACGTCGCCGCGAAGGGTCGGCAGGAACAATTCTCCGACGAGGCTCGGGCTCGCAAAGCGCTCGAGCGCGGGGGGCAGGATGTCCATGTGCTCGAACAGATGTCGGGGCGGGTATCCGTTCCGCTCGAGGAGATCGAGCATCAGCGCCCGGTGGAGGACCGTTCCGCCGCGTCCCCCCGTATCTTCCGACCAGCCGTAGAGCGCCCAGCCGGAGTCGAACAGATCGCGCTGGAGCTCGATCAGACGCTCCATCTTGCCCTCGAAATCGGCCGGCAGCTGCTTGAGATGGGCGTGCGCGTCCCGCCTATCAGTGAGCCACGCCTGGAAGGCGCTGGCGAGCTCCTCGAGGGGGGGATTGGAACCGATCATCTGGGCCTCGTGTTCGACGTCGGCGCGCGACGCGGCCCTCAGACTAATCGCGCGGCGCGGTCAAGTCGAGCCAGAAACCCGTTGCGAAACGCCTGAGTCCGGGAGTAGGGTGCGGTCGCCGGCCGCGAGGTGTCCGCGTACGCAGCGTCGACTTTCCGCCCGCACCCGTCCTTCACCGCACCGGCAGCCACCCCTGCCACCACCGGAGACAGTCAGCCATGGCCTTCCAGACGATTCTCTACCAAGAGGACGGTCCCATCGGGCGCATCACGCTCAACCGCCCCGCAGACGGCAACATGTTCACGGCGGAGATGTGTCACGAGATCCGCGATTGCATCAACGACATCCGTCGCGAGACACGCACGCGAGTGGTGGTGCTTACGGGCGCGGGGGACCGCTTCTTCTGCATTGGCGGGCGCAAAGAAGGCATGCAGGACACGAACCTCTACGCGGGCGTGCTTCCGACGCTCGAGATGTACGAGTCCATCGACCGTCTGCAGAAACCCGTGGTGGCGAGCGTGAACGGCTTCGCGGTGGGCGGGGGCAACGTCCTGCAGACGGTGTGCGACGTCACGATCGCGAAGCAGAGTGCGATCTTCCGGCAGGTGGGGCCGATGATGGGCTCCTTCGACGCGGGCTACGGCACCTGGTACCTCGAGGATATCGTTGGCAAGAAGAAGGCCAAGGAGATGTGGTTCTGCAACCCGAAGCTCACGGCCGACGAGGCGCTCGCCATCGGGCTCATCAACCGCGTCGTGCCCGACGAGGAGCTCGCAGAAGCGACCACCTCCTTCGCCCTCGAGATCGCCGATCGCGGCGCCTACGCGCTCGCGTCGATCAAGGCCGCTTTCAATGCGCGACACGGCGGCGTGTCGGGCCTGTCGCGCATGTCGCACGACCTGTTGCTGCGCCCGTACCTGCGGAGCGAGGAGGCGCAGGAGCTCTCCGCTGCGTTCGGTGAGAAGCGCCGACCCGACACCGATACCTTCGGGCGGTGAGGACACCGTGACGGACGCGGTTTTGCGGCAGGGGGTGTGGGATGCCTGACGATCAAGTCGTCGTCACCGGTGGAAGCAAGGGGATAGGCGCTGCCATCGCCACGGAGCTCGCGGCGCGCGGACACGAGGTGGTGTCGCTCTCGCGCTCCGGGACCGCGCCCGTCGGGCGCGCCGTGGCATGCGACCTCACCGACGAGGCGGCACTCGTCGCGGCCGTCGCCGGCGTGGCGGAGCAGGGTTCCATCGCGTCGCTCGTCAACAACGCCGGCATCAACGTCGCCCACAAGAGCAGCGAGCTCGGTCTCGCTGACTACGAGCAGGTGATGCGCGTCAACGCCAGCTCCACGATGCTGGCCTCGCGCGAGATCTACCCGCACTTGAAGGCACGCGGCGGTGGGACGATCGTCAACATCGGGTCGTTCTTCGACAAGGTGGGGGTCCGGCACCAGCTCGCGTACTCGGCCTCGAAAGCGGCGATCGCGGCAATGACCCGGGTGCTGGCCGTCGAGTGGGCGCGCGACGGGATCTGCGTCGTCAACGTCGCGCCGGGATACATCCGCACGGAGCTCAGCGAGTTCTGGCAGAACCCGAAGTCGCTGGCGTGGATCGAGGAGCGCGTGCCCCTCCGGCGACCGGGGACCTCGCAGGAGGTGGCGCGTTTCGTCGCGTCGTTGCTGGGAGAGCGGAACGCCTTCCTCACGGGTGAGACGATCTACATCGACGGAGCCCACGGGATCAACCACTGATGCGGCTCCTCGAAGCCCTCGACGCGCGTCGCAGCTGGGACGAAGAGGAGCGCGCCGTCCTCGAGCAGACGCGGCGCGTGGCAGACGACGTGATCGCCCCCAACGCCGCCGGCTACGACGAGTCGTCCGAGTTTCCGTGGAAGAACGTCGAGGTGCTTCGGGAGATCGGACTCAACGCGATCTTCGTCCCCGCGGCCTACGGCGGCGCGCCGATGTCCTACGCGCTCTATCTCGAGTGCGTGAAGCTCATCTCCGAGGCCTGTGCGTCGACGGGCATCATCTACGCGACGAACTTTCACGGAATGAGGCCGCTCATCGACTTCGGGAGTGAGGAACAGAAGCAGCGACTGTTGCCGCGGATCTCGAGCGGCGGCATCGGCTCGCTCGCGATCACGGAGCCGGACGCCGGCTCCGATGCCACCGGTATGAAGACGCGCTTCACGCCCGACGGCGACGCCATCGTGATCGACGGGCGCAAGACCTTCATCACGAGCGGCGACGTGGCCGATCTCATCCTGCTCTTCGGAAAGTGGTCGGAGATCGACGAGCCGCGGCGCGCCATCTCAGCGCTGATCGTCGAGAAGGGCGCGTCCTTCGAGGTGGTGTCGAAGGAGCGGAAGATGGGCCACCGCGCCTCGTCGACCGTGACGCTTGCGTTCGACGGCTGTCGCGTACCGCGCGCAAACCTCGTTGGCGAGCCCGGAACGGGGCTCGAAACGCTGCTCGCGTCGCTCAACAAGAGTCGCCCCAGCACCGCAGCCCATGCGCTCGGAATCTCGCGAGCCGCGTTCCGCGACATGATCGACTACACGAACGAGCGGGAGCAGTCGCGGAAGCGCATCATCGACTTCCAGGGCAACCAGTTCAGCATTGCCGACCTCGCGAGCGAGCTGGCCCTCGTCGAGCGCTGGCTCGACTACGTGGCAGAGCTCGTCGACGGCGGATGCGACGACTTCGGCCTCGAGGCGTCGATCGCGAAGCTGCGCGCATCCGACCTCGCCATGCGCATGACCACCGAATCCGTCCAGATGCACGGCGGCTACGGGTACTGCGCGGACTACCGCGTCGAGCGACTGATGCGCGACGCCAAAGTGACCCAGATCTGGGAGGGTACCAATCAGGTACACCGCCAGCTGATCGGCCGGAGCTTTCGCAAGAAGTGAACCGCGCGAGTGAATCGTCGCTGACGACGCCATCGAGCAGCGCCGGCTCGATCGCGTGGTCGAAACCGAGGCGGTCGCGCGCCCTGGCTCTGCCGCGATCCGGATGCTTCTGAGCGACCTTCATCGGCCGATCGCCGTCGTGTAGTGTGTAGACGCACGAACGTCGCGCTCGTCCGCGCCCGGGCGAAAGGCCACGACAGGAGAGTTCCGATGGCATTGGTCGAACAGATCGGCGAGGAAGGCGGCGTTCGCCGCTACCGACTCAAGAACCCCGTCACTCTCGAGCCCATCGGTGAATTCGTCGCCGCCGGTTCGGACGATGTCCGTTCGGCCGTGGAGCGCGCCCGCAAGGCCCAGAAGGAGTGGGCGAAGCTTTCCTTCGACCAGCGCGCCGAGTACCTGTGGCGGCTCGTCGACGTGATCGTCGAGCGCCAGGACGAGATCATCGACTGCGTGATCGCCGAGACCGGCAAGACGCGCAACGAGGCCGTGAGCATGGAGGTGATGGCACCCTGCCTGCAGATCTCGCACTACGCGAAGCGCGCCAGGAAGTACCTCGCCACGCAGAAGCGGCCGGCGTCCGGCATGCTGCGCTTCTCGAAGAAGATCACCCTGGTCTACAAGCCGCTCGGCGTCGTCGGTCTCATCACGCCGTGGAACGGCCCCGTGGTCCTCACCGCCAACCCGCTCGCCCAGGCGCTGATGGCGGGCAACGCCGTCGTCCACAAGCCGAGCGAGGTGACGCCGCTCTCCGCACTCGTGCTCAAGGACCTCACCGAGGCCGCGGGCTTTCCCGAGGATCTCTATCAGGTCATCCAGGGCGACGGCGAGACCGGCGCGGCGCTCGTTTCCGCAGGTGTCGACAAGGTGTCGTTCACGGGCAGCGTCGCCACGGGTCGGAAGGTGGGCGAGGCCTGTGGCCGCCGGCTGATTCCCGTGACGCTCGAGCTCGGTGGCAAGGACGCGATGATTGTCTGCGCGGACGCCGACCTCGATCGCGCCGCCGACGGCGCCGTGCGCGGCTCGTGTTTCAACACCGGGCACTACTGCTGTGGCACGGAGCGCGTGTACGTCCCCGAGGAGATCTACGGGCCGTTCGTCGAGAAAGTGGTCGACCAGATGAAGACCCTCAAGCAGAGCGATACGGGCGACTGCGACGTCGGCGCGGTGTTCTGGGACAAGCAGATGGACATCCTTTGCGACCACCTCGCCGACGCCACGGCGAAGGGCGCGAAGGTGCTCGTCGGCGGCGGCCGCAACGCGTCACTCCCCGGCTATTTCTTCGAGCCCACCGTGGTGACGGATGTGAACCACGACATGGAGCTCATGAAGAGCGAGACGTTCGGGCCCATCGTCGCGATCCAGAAGGTGAAAGACGAAGAGGAGGCGATCCGCCTCGCGAACGACTCCGAGTACGGTCTCTCGGGCAACGTCTGGACGACGGACCTCGAGAAGGGGGTGGCCATCGGTGAGCGCGTCGAGACCGGCAGCGTGAGCGTGAACGACATCTCCGTGACCTACGGCATCGCCGAAGCGCCCTTCGGCGGGGTCAAGTCGAGCGGCGTGGGTCAGGTGAACGGCGAGACCGGGATCCGCGGCTACTGCCACACCCACCCGATCATCGTCGACACCTCGAAGAAGGCGCAGGGCGGCTACCCGTATACGATCGAGGGCGCGAACGGCATGCAGAAGTTCGTGAAGAGGCTCTTCGGCAACCGCTTCTTGCGAAAGCTCGTCGTTTGAGCGGCGCCGATCGCGAGAACAGCGAGGACGCGCGCGAGTCATGACGGACCGACTTCGCTTCGGGATCTTTTCGGCTCCGTTCCACCCGCATCGCCAGAACCCGACCCTCCACTACCAGACCGACCTCGAACTCGTGCAGCGCCTCGACGAGCTCGGCTACGACGAGGTGTGGTTTGGCGAGCACCATTCGGGTGGCTGGGAGCAGCTCGGCTCTCCCGAGCTCTTCCTCGCCGTCGCCGCCGAGCGCACGAAGCACATCAAGCTCTGCACGGGCGTCGTGTCGCTCCCCTACCACCACCCGTTCATCCTCGCGGATCGCATCGTGCAGCTCGACCACCTGACGCGCGGGCGCATCAAGTTCGGCGTCGGGCCCGGCGCCCTGGCGAACGACGCGAAGATGATGGGCATCGATCCGATGAAGATGCGCGGCATGATGGAGGAGTCCCTCGAAGCCCTCGTCGCACTGCTCTGCACGGACGAGCCCGTCAACATGAAGACGGACTGGTTCGAGCTGGCCGATGCGAAGCTTCAACATGCGCCGTATCAGGAGCGGATTCCGATGGCGGTGGCGGCGACGGTCTCGCCCGCGGGACCGCGTTGCGCGGGGCGCTTTGGAACGGGCCTGCTCTCGATGAGCGCGACGAGCGCCGCGGGTTTCGACGCCCTCGCGAGCCACCACGACATCTGGCGGATGAAGGCGGAGGAGTACGGTCAGGTGTTCGACCGGTCCCAGTGGGCGCTGGCCGCGCCCATGTACGTGGCCGAGACGCGCGAGCAGGCGTTTGCCGACGTCGAGTACGGGATCCACGACTGGGTCGACTACTTCATGAACATCCTCTCGCTGCCGCTTCTCCCCAATGAGGAATCCGATCCCGCGAAGTGGCCAACGCGCATGGTGGAGTCGGGCGCGGCGGTGATCGGAACGCCCGACGACGCCATCCAGCAGATCCGCCGTTTGCAGGAGCAGACGGGCGGCTTCGGGAGCTACCTCGTTCTCGCCAATGACTGGGCGACTCCGGAGCGCACGAAGAGCAGTTACGAGCTCATGGCCCGCCACGTCTTTCCGGAGTTCCAGGGAACGGTGACGCGCGAGGTGGAGTCGAACCGCAAGCTGCGGAGCATTCGCGAAGAGCACCTCGGCGATATCGGCAAGGCGATCGAGACCGAGATCGAGAAGCACGCCGACGAGATGCGACAGCGCGGCCAGGACACGGGCTACCACATCAAAGGCGACGACGCGACGCCGTACCTCCAGGAAGACGTGTTGAAGCGCGGCAAGGACACGCGGAGCTAGTTGGGCTGGGTAGCGGCGGGCGAAGCCCGCCTGCCAGCCTCCGCTCGGCTTCGCCTGGCTGCGCGCTTCGCTTGCCGGGCTGGGGAGCGGCGGGGAAAGCCCGCCTGCCAGCCTCCGCTCGGCTTCGCCTGGCTGCGCGCTTCGCTTGCCGGGCTGGGGAACGGTAGGCGCAGCGGTTTCAGCCGTACTCGGGATCCCGCTTATCGACGAACGCGCGCATGCCCTCGGCGGGGTCGCCGCTCGCGCCGCAGAGCACCTGGCTGCGGTCCTCGAGGGCGATGGCTGCCTCGAGGGAGCCGCCCTCGGCCGAAGCGTTGAGTAGATCCTTCGTGAGGCGCAGGCCGAGCGGAGCGACGCGCGCCATGTCCTGCGCGAGGGAGCGTCCAGCGGTCTCGAGCTCGGCGTCGGGCACCACCTCGGACACGAGGCCGATGCGCAGCGCGCGCTCGGCGTCGACGAAGCGGCCGGTCAGCAAGAGCTCGGCGGCATTCGTGCCACCGACGAGGCGTGGGAGGTGATAGCTCGACCCACAGTCGCCGCCCGAGAAGCCGACGCGCACGAAGGCGGCGTTCATGCGGGCGCTCTCGCCCGCGATCCGCACGTCCGATGCGAGGGCAATCGAGAAACCGAGGCCCGCCGCCGGGCCGTGGACCAGCGAGATGATCGGCTGGGGACAGCGCCGCATCCCTACGATCAGCTCGCTGTAGCGGCGCTGGGCGATCATCGCGGTGTTGAGCGAGGGTTCGTCGACGCTCGAGGCCGCCACGATGTCGAGACCCGCGCAGAAGGCGCGCCCCGCCCCGCGGATCACGACGATGCGGGTCTGCTCGCTCGGCGCGATGCTGCGAAAGTAGTCCGACAGCTCGGCGGCCATCGCGGGTGTGATCGCGTTCAGCTGCTCGGGCCGGTTCAGCGTCAGCCAGTCGACCGGACCGTCTTTCGCGACCTGGATGAATTCGGTTTCTCGGGCCGTCACCTGGACCTCCTCCGGCGAAGCCATCAATCCACCACGCCGGCGATTCCCGAGGCCTTCGCCTCGTCAAGCGCCTGTGTCATCCACGCGAGGTCGTCGCCTTCGCGCAGCGCCTTCGCACGCTCGAGGTCGATGCCGTAGAGGCGCGCGCCGTTGCGCCCGAGGATCTTCGCCTTGATTTCCGGCGTGAGCTCCGGGTAGCCGAACTCGTCGCGCATCGCGGGAGGGATCTGGAACGCCCGGAAGGCGTCGAGCACCGGCTGCGCGGGTCCATACCAGATCGAATCGGTGCCCCAGAGCACGTTGTCCTCCCCCACGGCGCGCAGCAGCTTGCCGAGCACGTGAGCGGCCTCGGCGGGGCGGCGCACGAGACAGAACCACGTCGACCCGAGCTCGGCGCACACATTCGAGCCGGGGGCGATACGCGCTTCGGCGAGGCTCTTGACCAGCCGGTTCACGCCGAGGTCGGCGGTATCCTCGCGATACGGGCCCTCGTGGGGAACGCCCATACTCGGCATCTCGTAGCCGGAGTGGTAGACGACGATCTGCACGTCGGGGAAGCCCGCCGCCGCTGGGCCGACGTCGCGCGGTGAGCCGGCGGGGGCGAGATTGCTGATCCCCTTGTGGGTGCACACGAGCGGCGTGCCCAGGGCGCGACAGCGCTCGAGGAAGGGAACCCCCACGGTCTCGTCGTCGAGCATCCAGTCTTCGGTCCAGCTGCCGTCGGGCCGCTGCCTGCCGAGCGTGTAGACCTTCCAGCCGGCGGGTGCGAAGCGGTCGCGCTCCTCCTCCATCCGATCGAACTCGTCGTCGAAGTCGGGGTGCACTACGGCGTGCTGGAGCACGCGTCCCTCGGGTCCCAGGCGATCGAGAAGCTCGCGCGCCATCGCGAGCTCGGGGTTGAAGAGCATGCGCCGGCCGTCGCGTCCGGGGCCCGACGTCAATACCGCCACGGCGTTCTCCGTCTCGAGGAAGACGCAGCGCAGGTACTCGGCGAGATTGTACGCGGTGAGTCCATCCATCCCCTTCCACCAATCGGGTGAGACGGAGCGGTAGAGGTCGAGGAGATACAGCGTCAGTTCGCGGGTTTCGGGACGGTCGGCGACGTAGTGGGTCTGCACGTCGATGACGACGGAGTCGTCCGCGAAGGCTTCGCGTGCGGCGTCGTCGTCGAGCGCTGCTTCCGGGGGAACTTCGTAAAAGGAGTCGCCGTACTCGGCGTTCAGCGCGAGCAGACCGGCGGCGGTTCCCCGCCGACTGGCCGCCCACGCAGCCTCTCCCACGCCGAGCTTTGCCGCGGCGGCCTCGCGGGTCACGGCGACGCGCCGCACCGCAGCGATCTCGCGCGCGTCGTACGGCGGCGGATCGAACTCGTCGCTGCTGCGGCGCTCGAGGATCAGGGGGAGGGGCCGATTCCGGTTTCGCTGCATGAGCGCATCAAACCATTTCGGGCCGCGCCGAACAAGCGCACGCTCGTGGCCAGCGGTGTCACGCGCGGAGCGAACACGCGAGGCGTTCTGTGCTGCGACGAGACCCGCAGGTGCGTTCCACCAGCGGGTCTCGCCGCTGGGGGACGAACTGCACGGGCATCGCCCCCCCTTTATAGTGGGCGCCTGCGCCCGCGTCGCTTCGCGTTCGTGCAGTCGTCGAGCTCAGACACCAGGAAGAAGGAGACCACATGACGATCAGCGCCATGGACGACTTTCTCGCCCATCAGACTCCCGAGACTTTCGACCACGTCTACTGCGGCGATCGCACCTTCTACGACCGCTATTACTTCAACTGCCACCCGAGCGCCGACGATATCTTCCTCATCACGGGCATGGGCCAGTATCCAAATCTCGGCGTGACCGACGCGTTCGTGGCGATCTCCCACGGCACGACCCACTCGGTGGTGCGCGCGTCGCGCGAACTCGGGAGCGATCGCCTGAACACCAGCGTGGGTCCCCTCGGCGTCGAGGTGCTCGAGGGTCTCCGGCGCCTGCGCGTCTGGTGCGAGCCGAACGAGTGGAACCTCGACTTCGAGCTCGAGTTCAGCGGGGCGGTACCGGCCCTCGAAGAGCCCGTCACGCTGCGTCGCACGGGCAATCGCCTCACCGAGCACACCACGCGCTTCGCCCAGGTGGGAACCTGGCAGGGACGGATCCGCGTCGGCGACAAGACGTACGAGGTCACGCCCGATCGCTGGCAGGGCGCACGCGATCACTCCTGGGGCGTGCGGCCGAACACCGGAGAGCCCGAACCCGAGGGCATCAAGGCCAAGTACCGACCCCAGGGCACGTTCGGGCACTTCCACAATTGGATCCCGATGCAGTTCGACGATTTCATGATCAAGGTCTACTTCGACGAGGACGCGCAGGGCAACCGCATGCTCGAGGAGGCGGTCAAGGTGCCGCGCTTCGGCATCGACGAGCCGGTGATCCACCTCGGGAGCCCGAAGCACGAGATCACCTGGAAGTCCGGTACGCGCGAGATCGCGCAGACGGTCCTGACGTTCGCGCACTCGGATCTGCGCGTGGTCGGGACGCCGCTGCGCACCAACTACCTCCTCGGCGGCTCGGGCTACCGTCCTGCGGAGGACTGGGGGCTCGGCCACTATCGGGGGGCGCTGAAGGTCGAGGGGCTCAGCTTCGACCTGAAGGACCCCGCCCAGTTCGCCCGGGTCCAGGGGCTCAATGAGATGCTCTGTCGCTGGGAGCTCTCGAGCGGTGAGATCGGCTACGGGATGCACGAGAACGTGTGTGCGGGCGTCTACGCGCCGTACGGGTTCGAATCGCCCAGCGACGTTGCCCCTTGAGCATCGATCTCCGAAGGCGCCCAGGATCGCCTAGAGTGTGGCGAAGTGGACGCATCTGCGGGGAATTTCGTGAATTGGCAACGCGGTATTGAAGCGGCCGGCGGGAGCGGCGGACCGGGAGCCGTGGGGCGTGCCGCCGCTGCGCTGGCGCTGGCGGCTCTCCTCGTGGGCTGTGGCGACGACGAGGTCGAGGCCACGGTCCGGGTCCTGCCCGTGGTGGCCGCGGGGCGTGTCCTCGCGCTCGATTTCGAGGAGGAAATCCGCGCCAGCGGTGAGCTGCGCTCGCCGTCCCACACGACGGTTTCTGCAGAGCTCGCGGGGCGGGTCACTGAGATTCGGGTCGACGAGGGCAATGAGGTCGTCAACCACCAGATCGTCCTCGAGCTCGATCCCGAGCGCCGGCGCCTCGAACTCGACGCGGCACGCGCCCGATTCGAGCAGGCCACGGCCCAGCTCGCCATGGAGCAGAGCGAGGCGCAACGCGAACGCACGCTGTCCGAGAGCAAGATTTCATCCGAGTCCCGCCTCGTCGCGGCGGAGACCAAGTTGCGCCTCGCCGAGTCGAGCGTGGCTGCCGTGCGCGCCGAAGTCGGCGTTGCGAAGCGCGCACTCGCCGACGCCAGTGTGGCAGCCCCCTTCGACGGCTGGGTTGCCGAGCGTCACGTCCAGCTCGGCGAGTTCGTCCAGCCAGGCGCGGAGCTGTTCGAACTCGTCACCCTCGATCCCCTCGAGGCGATCTTCCACGTGCCGGAGATCGACTCGTCGCGCGTCAGGGTCGGTCAGCGCGTCGTCATCACGGTGGCGGCGCTTCCCGG
>JABSQW010000203.1 GCA_013215605.1 Myxococcales bacterium | reverse complement strand
TATAGGCGGCTCGTCGACTTCTGGTCGATCGGTGGGTGGCTCGCAAGACCACGCTCCGGCAACGCGGAGTCGCCAGCGGGGGCCGGATCGGAGCTATCCGGGGGCCCACAACCCGTGTACAGGCTGGCCGATGCGCGCCCCGGAGCTTCCAGGCGGCTGCTCGGAAGTGGGAACTGAACCCACAGAGCCCCGTGGGGTTTCTCGAGAATATGCCGAGCACCCCAAAATACACAATAAGAACAGAAGCTTGAGCTATGTGCGGACGAATAGAGTTGGGTATGTGGATTGCCGGGATTTCACTACATTTCATGGGATCGAACGTGCTCAAACTGGCTGAGGAGCTGCGCGGCCCCCGACCGCGGATAGGAAGTTCAAAGGCCCATCATGGGTTCGAAAAGATTCGTCATGTCGCGTAGGGAAGAGATAGGGAGCGGGCCGGGGCCCGTACGCGGACCCCGATGGCACGCGCTGCGAACCGCCCCGGTGGATGCCCTGGCCGTCTTGTGTTTCGGTCGCGAGAGGCGACGCTCGCCGGAGGCCCTCAAGAATCTCGTCGCCAGCATTGGCTGGATGGCCGTCAACTGGTGCATGGCGCCCGTCATCTACTTCGCGATGCAGTACACGCGGTATCTCTACGGCCTCCTCTCCATCCCGGCCCTGCCGGCCTCGATCTGGGAGACGGTGCCGTGGCCGATCCTCCTGCTCATCAGCCTCTTGGTGAAAGACTTCGCGGATTACTGGAACCATCGCCTGATGCATATGCGCTGGATCTGGCCCATTCACGCGGTGCATCACTCCGACACGCATGTGAATTTTCTGACGAGCTATCGCATCCACTTCCTCGAAAGCATCTTCATGGACCTATCCTATGTCATCCTGCTGACCTGGCTCGGCATTCCGCCGATCATGGGCGCAATCGGGAGGATGCTCCTCACCCTCCACAACTGCTATGTCCATATCGACGTCAACTTCGGTCATGGACCGTTCAAGTATTTGCTGGCGCCTCCCCGGCAACACCGATGGCACCACGCTGACCATCCAGACGCCTACGGCAAGAATCTCGCGATCGTCTTCCCCTTCTATGACGTGTTGTTCGGAACCTATTACGTTCCAGGACGTTGCGACAAGTCGGTGGGTGCCCTCTCGGAGGACATCCCGGCCTTCAACCTCGTCGCCCAAGTCGCCCTTCCCTTCACCCGGTGGCTGCAGATGGGTTCGGCCAGCGTGAAACATGTGTCTGCGTGGGCTTTCACGAGCACCCGGCCTGGTCCGAAGGCATGAGGCAGTCGAAGCCAGGTTGCGGATCCGTGGAGGGCTGCGGCCTTCCGCTTGCCATGAAAGGAAACGGCGGCCACTGAGGGCCGCCGTCCGGAGCCGTCCATCGGCTCGAAGACATGGTGCGGTCGAGAGGACTCGAACCTCCACCGGTCGCCGCCGACGGACACCAATCGGCTCCCAATCTCCCCGCTGCGTATCGGAATGGATAAATCGTTCTCTCTCGCGGTTTGTGGGTCGGCGGCGACTTTTTGTTTGTTGGTATTGGCAGAGCCGAGTTGGTCGGTAACAACGACCGTCGTTCACGTCGATGCCCCATGCTGTCACAATCACCAACCTCACTTCGTACCAGATCGCGGAGCTCTGGTACGTTGGCGATCCTGGCACATCGATCACTAACTACGACGATTTCGCTGACGGCCCGCTTGGAACGTGCCTGCCGCCACAGGGTTTCCCCGCATTCAAGGTCGATTCCGTCGGTGTGAACAAACCGTTAATTGGGGAAGTATTCACTCAAGACGGCATCTTCGAACCTGGCGAGATCTGGACGTTCGTCGTCGATGACTTCGACTACTCTCTCGACTCCGGTGTCGGTTTCCTCGGAAGTATCGGCGTGGGCTCTTCTACGACCAGCCTTGCTGGCGGAAGCATCGTTGCAATCATTCCCGAGCCGTCTACAGCCACACTCTTGGTTCTTGGCCTGGCCGGACTCGCGAGCGAAAAGCAACGACCTCGATGATTTCTTGGGCGCGGATCGGCCCCTTGCGATTGACGGTGTCAATTGGTGCTTGAGATAATCTCAGCCGACGACCCTACGAGAAGCAACGTCCCTTGGCGCGCGCGGCGTTTCGGCCCGTCTTCGGCTTCGACCAGCCAAACAGCCAGTCGAAGACTTGCCAGCTTGGCGGGCTCACCTTTTCTCGATGCTCGCCGAATGTGACGTGCTGCGCGAGGCCGTTGGTGGGGTCTGCCTCCTGCTCGTGGCTGGCGCCGGTCACGGGCGAGGTCAGCGCCACGCATGTCGCAAGCACCAGAGCCCTGCCCTGCCGTTCCATCATTGCCTCCGGAGGGAGTGAGTTTGCGCCCTCGTCCGCTAGGAACGAAGCGGCGCGCTTTTTGATTTCCGCAGTCGCATCGCTGCCGTCTTCAGAGAAAGCGAGGCTGCCCGCTCAGTCGGTGTCGAATTCTTCCGAGCACTCGGGGCAGATCCCGTGGGTAAATCTCGCTTCCGAACGTTCCTGGACGAATAGTTCCACGGAGACCCACGTGTCGTCGTCTCTGCGAATCTTCTTGCAACCCGAACAGATCGGAACTATCCCGCGCAGCGTGCGGACTTCCGCGAGGGCAGTGCGCAGTTCTTCCTCGGTGCGCTGGCGGCGGAGGACTTCCCTCTCGCTGTCCATTCGCCCTTTTCCAACGAAGCCTGCTTGCAGGCCGATGATCAAGAGAACCAGCGAGGCAAAATAAAATGGGAGTTCGGGCTCGTGCGGCGGAGGCCAGCGCCCCGCGGACTCGAGGAGTTGATAGTTGACCAGAGCCGCGACGACGCCAGCTGTGCCCCCTCCCCATGGCCCAAAGGTGTGCCCGAAAACGACGATGGGGACGACCGATAGGGCGATGATCGCATCCCCGATCGATTCGTATAACGCGGTAGAACTGATGAGGTACAGGAGAGATACGAAAATCGCGGGCAGGGAACGACGCAGAAGACTCCGATCCATGAGTCCACATATTAGAACCTCTCGTTTCTCCGGCCAAGCTGTTCCAGAGGACTGCCGGGGATGCGGCCCCCGCGGCCATGAGGTCTCTCCATCCAAGGGCGATACCGGCACGAGTGCGACCTGGCTGATGCCCTCGGCGGCCAGGCGATCTCCGGCCCATACATGGGTGCGGCCCACGGCGTAGCCTGCCCGACCCACGGGCACCGAGGTCCGAACCATCAGCCAGTCGCAGTATCCCTGCGCCTCGGGTGCGTAGAACCAGCAGTTGAGATCGAGGGAGGGCATCAGTGCCCGCCGGCAGCCAGGTCTTCGGCCGGAAGTTCCCCCGTATGCGGATCACCGGTTCCTGGTGGACAGAATCTCTACGGATCGGAGTTTGCGAAAACGCAGCTTGAAATTCCTATCTCCGCATTTTCGGTCAAGTGCACTGGCGCTCGCCCTGCTACTCCTATGCGGGATGGACGCACTGCGCGCGAT
>JABSQW010000202.1 GCA_013215605.1 Myxococcales bacterium | reverse complement strand
GACCATCTCAACAACAGGTGATGCGCATGAGTCTGCAATCCTCAGGACTTGATGCATGGTGTGTTCAGGTCCTACAGATGCATGGCACAGGTACGCCTCTTGGTGATCCAATAGAAGTTGGCGCAGCATCTGCTGTGCTTCTTTCTGATGCTGGTGAGCGTGACTTCCCTGTGCATATGTCTGGTATCAAGAGTAACATGGGACACAGTGAAGCAGCTGCGGGCATGGCTGGCATGGTACAGCTTGTTGGCAATCTGGTTCACAAATCTGCCAGCCCAATCAGTCACTTGAGACACTTGAATCCTCACATTGTGGGCATGCTCTCTGGTAGCAGGAGCAAGAATGCCGCTCTTGGTGTGGATTTGAGCCGTGCACCAAGCTCTTTGGCAAGTGTTGAGACTTGTGTCGGTGATATGGGCGCTTTTGCCTTCCAAGGCACCAATGCGCATGCCTTGCTCTCCCATGCTTGCGTCTCTGGATCTGAGGGTGATCTTGACACGGTTTCCCGTCCCGGTTTGGGTCTGATGTGGCAACGGGAGCGCTGCTGGTATGTTTGCAAGCTTCCAAAGGTATTGTCACATGTTCACTTTGCACGTGGTGGGGACATCCATCTTCAAGGCGTACTGAATAGTGTACAGAATGCATTGGTCTGGCAGCAGATGTACAATGACAGACCAATTGCAGGTTTTGCATCCTTGTTGGAGATGTGTGTTGGTACAGTGAATGCTTTGAGATCAAGTGGCAAATCCAAAGATAGCGGTGACTCAGTCTTTAGCAACCTTGCCATGTCTGCACCAATACTACTCAATATGGTTGGGGTACAGAGAGTGGATGTTTTGTTACAGGGAAAGAATGAGATCAGCGTTATGTGTTGCTCTGGCTCTGACCCAAGATCCAAGCCTTCAACACATCTCACAGGTGTGACTCAGTGCATGGCTCCAGAACATTCTCTTGCAAAAGCAAATTCAATGCAAGCAAGCGTTTTGGATATGGATATCACTGATGAGTCTCCATGTGAGAGCCACTTGGGATACATGTTGCCCAACATCAATGAGATGGTGTCTTTGGAAGATGGATATGCCATTGATCCTGTGCATCTTGCAATGAGCTTTGGTTTTGGTGAATGGGCTCACCGCTGTGCGAATGCATGTGGTGCTGAGGCTCTTGCTGTGGGACCCTCTCAGTACGCTGATGAGGGCGAATGGTTGTGTCTGGTCAATGGATCAGCGCTCAATCAGACCGCGGTATCAGGCTTTGGTCACGTACAGATTACGGGCATCCATCATAGGAGTGATCTCTCTATGACATTGCATGGCAGCACGCTAGCAAGTGCAGCTGATATGTCCAATGATTTGCAGTATGTATTGACATGGCAGTCAGTGTGTCCCATGCTTGATTCTCAGAGCGGTGGAAGCAGCATGAGTCAGTCTAGATCATCTCTTGTTTGGAGTGGTGAAAAGGTTGACGCCTTTGTAGAGCAGGACTCCTGTATGAGTGATAGCCCTGCTTCATCAGTAGTAGAGCTATCTTTGAGTACCATTGCTCTCCTGCAGGACAAATACAATCATTTGAGCTCATCGGGCATGAGGCTTGTATCCAAATCAACAGCATCTGTGTCCTGTGGCCTCTCTGCACCTTTTGTTGGAGACAAGGGCAATGCTATGGTATACGGTATCTTGCGAGCTTGTGCTCTTGCTGGACTTACATCCACTTCATATCACTTTGGATCACACAGCGCATCTTATTCCGCTTTGAAGCAGAATCATAATGGCGGTGGTTGGTGTCTGTACATGGATGAAGGTATGGTAAAGTCTGCAATCATGGTGCCATCTTCCTCCTCCTTGTCTCAGTCATGGTGTGCCATGTCTGGATCTTGGATGGTGACAGGAGGCACGGGTGCTCTTGGATTGCTGACGGCACAGCACTTGACACAGCATGGTACTGACCGTGTGATGATATTGGGCCGGACTGGTCACGTGAGCGTCATGCCAGACGGCTTATCTGGCCACACGTGTAGCACTGAGATCCAAGTACTGCATTGCGATGTCTCTTGTGCAGAAGATTGCCGCTTGCTTGGAGGTCTTGGTGTGCAAGGTGTGATGCATGCTGGTGGAGTCCTTGCAGATTCCATTCTCAGTAATCAGACAGCTCAATCAGTGAAGCAAGTGTTTGCTCCCAAGGTTGTTGGATTGCATCAGCTGGCCAATACCTTTGCAATGGAGGCCATGAGTGTTCAAGTTCTGTTTTCATCTGTAGCAGCCTTGCTTGGATCAGCTGGACAAACCAACTACGCTGCAGCCAATGCTGTATTGGATGCTCAAGCTCACACGTGGCAAAGTGAGGGTTTGAGTGCAGTGAGTGTTCAGTGGGGTCCATGGGGCTCTGGTGGCATGGCATTGAAGCACGCCAAGCGCATGGAGCAGATGGGTCTTTACATGCTATCTCCTTATGAGGGCTTGTTTGCGCTGCAGAGTATTGCAGGACGTGTGTGTGGTGGAATGGGCTGCTTGGATAGCATGACATGGTCTTGTCATGCCCAGGTTGCAGTGCAGCGCTTCATGTGGGACAGATTCCTCTCCCGCATGTCACATGTGCCTCCTTTGTTCTCCAATATGCAAGGCAGTGTATCTGATGGTGGTTCTATGTTGGATTCTACATCAAGAACAGAGACATCTGATGGTGGTGTGTCTGGCATTGCGTTTGATGCGGACATCTTAGAGCAGAAGGTGAAGGAAGCAGTGCATGCTGTTGTGGGTCACGAGGTTAGTCCAGATGATCCCTTGATGGCAGCTGGTCTTGATTCCCTTGGTGCCATGGAGTTGCGCTCTTCCCTTGAGCAGAGCCTTGGTGTTGATTTGCCAGGCATGTTGATCTTTGACTATCCTAGTGTTCATGCCATTCTTGAGTATGCAGAGACCCTGCTTGGTCCCAAAGATGCACCATTGGCTTCTAATGCAGTCTCCAGTGAAATGCGGTCTGGATCAGAAGACTCTGTGAGTATTCACATGCTGAGTCTTGCAGCGCGTCTGCCCACGTCTGAGCACAATCTTTGCCAAACATCCAATGCTTGCGACAGTATTTGGAGAGTGCCGCACATCCGATGGGATGCTGATGAGGACTACAAGGATGGAGCATTGATTGTGCCCATCCGCTTTGGTGGTTTCCTTGATGGCATAGAGCTTTTTGATATACCATGCTTTGGTGTATCACGTTCTGAAGCATGCTGGATGGACCCACATCAGCGTCTGCTTCTTGAGGTGTCTTACGAGGCTGTGAGTTCTGTGAACTCAGTTGAGAAGATTTATGGAAGCAACACAAACTTGTTTTTGGGAATTTCACATGCAGAGTACAGCAACATCTATGCTGGATATGGACATAAGTCTGAGGCTCACTCTGTGACTTCAGGATCTTTGAGTGTGGCTGCTGGACGCTTGTCCTTCACATATGGTTTGCATGGAGCTTGTGCGGCAGTTGATACTGCATGTTCATCCTCACTTGTAGCCACGCATATGACTTGCACTGGACTTGCTATGGGTGATGTTTCAAGAGGTCTGACATCTGGATGTGATGTGATGGTAATGAGAGACACATTTAGCTCCATCCAAAGAGCTGGCATGCTTTCGCCTGATGGCAGATGCAAGACCTTGGATGCCTCAGCAGACGGCTACGTGCGTGCTGAAGCTTGCATTTCTTCTGTTCTTGGACCTCTTCAAGATGAATCTCAGCAAAGCTCAGTGATGGTGCGTGGTACTGCTGTAAACCAAGATGGACGATCCAGTGCATTGACCGCACCTCATGGACCATCTCAACAACAGGTGATGCGCATGAGTCTGCAATCCTCAGGACTTGATGCATGGTGTGTTCAGGTCCTACAGATGCATGGCACAGGTACGCCTCTTGGTGATCCAATAGAAGTTGGCGCAGCATCT
>JABSQW010000201.1 GCA_013215605.1 Myxococcales bacterium | reverse complement strand
GCGAGAGAACACGGAGTCGAAGAAGAGGGTCGCGGATCTCTCGCTGGACGACCGAATGCTGAAGGACCTGAATTCAAGAGTCAGGCTGGACTCACCGAGGGATGCCGAGGTCGAGAAGCCCGGGTCGTGCGCGAGGATTGCGCTCTCCAGGCGGATCGCGTCGTAGCCGTTGAGGGGGGACTGCCTTCGGAAGCGCCCTCAGTGCCGATGATGCTCCGGCACGTGGTCATCCGCGGTGCTGGCAACGGGTACGATCTGTTGCACCCTGCGACTCTCGGCATCCAGATACTCGATCAGGGCATTCACTTCGACCTCGTTCAGGCGCAGGTTGGGCATCAGCACCTCGCCCCACTCGGAATAGAGCTCCATGGCGATCGCGTCTTTCTCTGCCAGCATCTGCTCAGGGTTCGCGAGCCAGCGGGCAAGCCACGCCCGGTCGCGCTTCTCCGTCACGTGCATGAGGTCCGGTCCCGCCCTGTGCCGGTCCATTTCGGCGATCTCGCCGCCGCCAATGGTGTGCTGGAGGTTCCCGGCTCCGATCGTGTGGCAGATGGTGCAGCGGGTTCGGAAGAGATTCTCTCCCATCGAGGGGGCCTGTAGCAGCGGGGCGTTGGCGTAGTCGTTCTTGCTGAGCTCGCTCGGCGTCTTCCAGTTGGTCAGCCAGGTGCCGATCTGGTCGGCGAGGAAATAGGGGTTGTCCATGGGGGAGCGCTTCATCCACTGCCCAGTGCGCTGGTTGCCGATGACGAAGCTCATGTTGTGGTCGCGCTCTTCCACGAGCCCCTCGATGTACAGGCCGAGCTTCTTGCGCACCAGCACGATGTCCGACTCCTTCCCGGTCAGAAATGTCCATCCCGGGCCGGCGCGGTGGCGTTTCGCGTATTCCGCGAGCCTCTCCGGTGTGTCTCGCTCCGGATCGATGCTGATCGAATACATGAAGACGTCGTGGCCGACGCGGTCGCCGAGAATCTGCTGCACGGTCTTGAACCGGGCCGTGCCTAGCGGGCAGGCATCCGTGCAGCTCGTGTAGATGAAGTTGATGACGACCACTTTTCCTTCGATGAGATCGTCGAAGAAGTGGACCGTCTCTCCTTCATGGGTCAGGAGCGGTACGTTGGGGAAGTAGTTTGCTCCCCAGCGATCGCCGCCCGATCGCCCGGAACCGGACTTCGCCGTGGCGGGGAGAAGCCCGCACAGGGCGAAGACCAGGGCCACGACGCCAGCGAACCGGAACGCCTGTCGCGTCGACGCTTTCACCCGAACGATCACGCCCGCGACGTCGGCGACGACCTTGTTCCCTGGCCGCCATACGGTACGCATGACCCCGAATCCGGTCATTGTGTTGCGCCGGGACCCGGGGGACCGAAGAAGCGATTGACGAGAATTCCGAAATCCCCGAAGTTGATGGTGCCATCGCCGTTCAAGTCGATGTCGGGATTGTCGCTCCCCCAGCCCATTCGGAATTGCATGAAATCCGAGAAGTTGACGATACCGTCGTTGTCGAAATCCGGGTCGCACCAATTTCCGTAGCCATCGCTGTTGGAATCGCGCTGATCGGAGTTCGGGAACTCACGGCAGTTGTCGATGTCGTCTGCCACCCCATCGTCATCGCCATCGGGACTGGGGACAGGGATGGAACTTCCGGCGGCGTCGTAGTCCTCCTTGGCCTTCAGATCGCCGGATCGGAACGTCGGCAGGGCGTAGGAGGGGACGTAACCGACCCCGTCCCACGTGGGCATCGGCGCCGGCATGACCCGGACCTGGCCCGGCGACTCGGCGTCGAAGCGCAGCAGCATCGCGTGATCCTCGTGCTGCGTGTTGTGGCAGTGCTCCATGAAGGTCCCGAGGAATTCCCGGAACCGCAGGGCGACATCGATCCTCCGAGCGCTGTCGAAGGATCTCCCGAGGCGGTACACGTCCTTGCGGGCCCACTTCTCCCATTCCGGAGGAGCCTTCCCGCCCCGCTTCAGGATCT
>JABSQW010000200.1 GCA_013215605.1 Myxococcales bacterium | reverse complement strand
GTGGGCATGAGCGATTCGCGCCGAGATGCGCCGCGGGCCAGCGCCGATCTCGTTCGGCAGCGGCTCCTGGAGAGCGCCGGCCTGCTCGAAGCGAGCGTCGAACCCTGCGCCGATGCCATCGCCGCGGCCGCGCAGCTCTTGTGTGAAGCGCTGCGCGACGGTCGCCGCGTGCTCACGTTCGGGAACGGCGGCTCGGCCGCCGACGCGCAGCATTTTGCCGCGGAGCTGTCCGGCCGCTTCGGGCGCGAGCGCGCCGCGCTACCGGCGCTCGCACTCACGGCAAACAGCTCGGACGTCACTGCGATCGCCAACGACTACGGGTACGAGCGCGTCTTCGCGCGCCTCGTCGAGGCGCACGGCGCCGCGGGCGACGTCGCCGTCGGGATCTCCACCTCCGGCGAGTCGGCGAACGTCTGCGAAGGCGTGCGCGCCGCGCGCGACGCCGGCCTCCACACCCTTGCGCTGACCGGCAGGGGGGGCGGCAAGCTCGCCGGCCTCGCGGATCGCTCGATCGTCGTTCCCTCCGACGTCACGGCGCGCATCCAGGAGGTGCACGGCGTCGCGATCCACGTTCTCTGCGAGATCGTCGAGGAGACTCTCTTAGGCGGGGAGTTCGCATGAGTCGACGGCGACCGCGCATCGACCGCACGAAGGTACGCACCGTGAGCGCCCGGCGGCGTTCGAGCAAGGTGAAGCTCGCAGAGGAGGCCACCCCGCATCGGCCGGGCTCGCGCTTCGGCGATTTTCTCGACGGGCTCCCCGAGATTCTCGGCGCCCGCGATCTGCGCGCTGCCATCGACGCCGGCGCCCGCGCCCACGCGCGCAACAAGACGCTGCTCTGGGGCCTTGGCGCCCACGTGGTCAAGGTCGGCCTCTCACCCATCGTGGTCGATCTCCTCGAGCGCGGTCTCGCCACCGCGCTCATGATGAACGGAGCCGGCTGCGTTCACGATCTCGAGCTCGCGCTGATGGGACGCACCAGCGAAGACGTTGCAACGTCGCTCGACGACGGCAGCTTCGGCATGGCGGGGGAGACCGCGGAGCGCCTGAATCGCGCGATCCGCGCGGGCGCCGACGAGGGACTCGGCATGGGCGAGGCGGTGGGTCGCGAGATTCTCGAGGGCGCGTACCCCAACAAGGACCGCTCCATCCTCGCGAGCGCGGCGCGTCTCGACGTGCCCGCCAGCGTCCACGTCGCCATCGGTACCGACATCCACCACATGCACCCGGGCGCCGACGGCGCGGCGCTCGGGGCCACGAGCTACCGCGACTTCGAGATGCTCACGTCGGTGGTGGCAACGCTCGGCTCGGGAATCGTGTTCAACGTGGGCTCGGCGGTCATCCTGCCAGAGGTCTTCCTGAAGGCACTCTCGCTCGCGCGCAACCTCGGCCACAAGGCCCACGGTTTTACGAGCGTCGACATGGACTTCATCCGCCACTACCGCCCGCAGGCGAACGTGGTCGAACGACCGACGCGAACCGGCGGTACCGGTCTCTCGCTCGTCGGCCACCACGAAATCATGGTCCCCCTGCTCGCCGCCGGGCTCGCCGAGGCCACGGCTGCTTCGAAGCGTCGATCGAAGCGGCGGGCGCGCTGAGCCCCGCAGCGCCCCGAGTGCCCGCCCTCGAAGCGCTGCGCAGCCTCGGCGCCGGACTGTCGCGCATCACCGAGCGCTGGGTTCCGGATTCCTGGGTGATCTGCATGGGGCTCACAGCGGTGGTGCTCGCGCTCGCCGTCGGCGGCGCCGGTGCGGGTGTCGAAGAAGCGGTGGTGGCGTGGGGCGACGGCGTCTGGACCTTGCTGTCGCTCGGCATGCAGTTCGCGATATCGCTCGTTGCCGCCTACGCGTGCGTGACGTCGCGGCCGGCCTTCCGCCTGCTCGATCGCCTCGCCGCAATTCCCGATCCCGACCGCCCCCGGCAGGCCATCGCGCTCATCGGATTGTTCTCCATGGCTGCGGGCTATCTCAACGCCGCCGTGTGCACGGTGGCATGCGCGCTCTTCGTGCCGTTCGTCGCGCGCCGCAATCCCAATACCGATATCCGGGTCATCATCGCCGGTGCGTACCTCGGTCTCGGAACGGTCTGGCACGGCGGGCTCTCGGGATCCGCCCCCCTGATCCTCGCGACGCCCGGCAACCCACTGCTCGAGCCGGGGACGGGGGCTCCCATCGTCGACCGTCTCTATCCGGTCACCGAGACGCTCTTCCTCCCGTTCAACCTCGTGTACCTGCTCGTGATCGGCTCGGCTGCGCTCGGTACGCTGCTGCTCCTCCACCCGAGTCGCGACGTCCGGACTCTGACCGCCGAGCAGGCCGAGGCGATCCTTCCGAAGCTGCCCCCCGACGAACCGGTGGACGACACGCCGGCCGGTCGCGTCGACGCGTTTCGCGGCTGGGTGTGGCTCGCCGTCGTGCTGCTCGCGTATCCGCTCGGCCACTCGCTCGTGACGAAGGGCTTCGGCGCCACCTGGACGATCAATGCGTACAACACCGTATTCCTGACCCTCGCGTTGTTGCTCCACGGGCGCCCGCTGCCCTTCCTGCGCGCGTGTCGCCAGGGGGTCGACACGGCGTGGGGGCTGATCCTGCAGTTCCCGTTCTACGCCGGGATCTTCGGCGTGATGCAAAACGCGGGTCTCGGCGCGTGGCTGGGCGGGCTCTTCGAACGGATCGCCACGACGGCCGGCTATCCGCTGCTCGTCTACCTGTACTCGGGGGTGATGAACCTCTTCGTGCCGTCGGGTGGGTCGAAGTGGCTCATCGAGGCCCCCTATCTGATCCCCGCCGGCGAAGAGATGGGGGTGTCGGTGATCACGGTGATGCTCGCCTACGCGTACGGCGACTCGACGACGAACCTCATCCAGCCCCTGTGGGCCATCCCGGTGTTGGCCGTCACGCGGATGCGCTTCGGCGACATCGTCGGGTACACGTTCCTCGTGGCGCTCGCCTGCCTCGCGGTCAACATCGTCGCGATGCTCGTGATCCCGGCTGCGCTGTGAGGCCACACTGCCGCGAGATCTGCGCCCGGGAGAGGGCGGGCGTGACCGGTCGCACGCGTCGCGAGGGCGAGGATTCAAAGAAGAACCGCGATGGAGTCTCCGATCGGGAAGCGCCCTACAATGGCGCTACCCCGACAGGCCGGGGAGTCCAGGGCTGGGGAGTTGCGGATGGGACGCATTGTTCTCCGTGAAGGCGACATCACCGAAGAAGCGGTCGACGCCATCGTGAACGCCGCCAACAGCGATCTCGTGCTGGGTTCCGGCGTCGCCGGCGCCATCCGCGCGAAGGGCGGACCGACCATTCAGGCGGAGTGCGACACCCACGGACCCGTCGACGTCGGCGGGGCCGCGCTGACCGGCGCCGGCGAGCTGCCGGCGCGGTTCGTCCTCCACGCTGCGGGCATGCCACTCGGCGGTTCGGCGAGCGAGGACAGCGTGGCGTCGTCGCTGCGAGCGAGTCTCGCCCTCGCCGACGAAAAAGGCTGCCGGAGCGTGGCCGTCCCGGCGATTGGCGCCGGGGTGGGGGGGCTCTCGATTCAGCGGAGCGCGGAGCTCCTGCTCGAGGTCGCCCGGGAACACCTCGCCGGGGAGACGGGGATCGAGGAAATCCGCTTCGTGCTGTTCGGGGAGCCCACGTACCGGATCTTCGAGTCGACCCTCGACGGCGCCAAGGTCGAGGCGCAGATGAAGAAGCTGCGAGAGCGGTCGAGCTGACCCCGGGGAGGGGAGGGCCGGGAAAGCGCTACCTTTCTCCCCAAAGGGGTCCTTGGTTTGATCGTTCAGCTCCACCAGCTGGCGGCAGCCCTCTACCTCGCCGCAGGCCTCGCGGCCGGGCTCGGGCTGGCGCTGCCGCTGACGCGCCTGCTGCGCGTGGCCGTCGCCATCCTGGCCGTCGGCGCGCTGATCCACGGCTTCAGCTTCTCGCTCTTCCACGAAGCGACCCCGCCCGTGCCGCTCACGGACCACGCGGCGGCGGTCTCGCTCATGGCCTGGATCGCGGTGTTGTTCTCGATCGTCCTGCTCGCCCGCGCACGGCTCCTCGCACTGACCGCGCTGGTGGCGCCGGCCGGCTTCCTCGGCACCTTCTTCGCCGCGCTGCAGCTCGCCGAACCCGCACCCACCGGCCTGGCCGGGAGCGGCTCTCTCCCCCACGCGCACGTGCTGCTGGCGAGCGCCGGACTCTCCCTGCTCGGCGTGGCCGGTCTCGCCGGGGCCCTCTTCCTCGTGGAGCACCGGCGCCTCAAGTCGAAGCGACCCGTCCGATTCAGCACCCCGCTGCCCTCCCTCGAAGCCCTCGACCGCGCGAACCGGGTGGCGCTCGCGCTGGGCTTCCCGCTCCTCACGCTCGGCGTCGCGAGCGGGATGCTGTGGTTCGAATCGAGCACGGGGCGCTTCTGGACGGGCAGTACTCACGAGACCTGGTCGGCGGTGGCCTGGATGATCTACGCCGTGCTGGTGGCGGCGCGATTCGGCACGCCCCAGGGCTCGCGGAGAGCCGCGGCGAGCGCAGTGTGCGGCTTCGTCTTCCTCTTCTTCGCGGTGATCGGCGTGGAGCTGTTCGCGTGAAGGTCATGCTCGTGGGGATGAACCACCGCTCGGCGCCGGTGGAGGTGCGCGAACGCGTCGCCGTAGACGACGTGACACCCGCGCTCACGAAACTCCTCGCCAGTTCGGAGATCGACGAGGGCATCCTCCTCTCGACGTGCAATCGCACCGAGGTCGTGGTCGTAACGCGTTCACCGGACGCGGCGCGGCTTCGTCTCCAGTCCTTCTTCCGGCGGGATCTCGCGGACGAAGGCGAGGCCATCGGGCCCGAGGAACTCGGGGACTTCCTCTACGAGTACGCCGACGCCGAAGCCATCGGCCACCTGCTGCGCGTGGCGTCTTCGCTCGACTCCATGGTGGTGGGCGAGCCGCAGATCCTCGGCCAGGCCAAGGCCGCGTACGCCGCGGCGGTGGATTGCGGCGCGAGCGGCCCCATCTTGAACCGCATCTATCAGGCGGCCTTCGCCACGGCGAAGCGCGTGCGCACCGAGACGCGGATCGCCGAGCGACCGGTGTCGCTGGCGCGCGTGGCGGTCGACCTCGCCAAGCAGATCTTCGAGGATCTCGAGAACAAGCGGGCGCTCATGGTCGGCGCGGGGGAGATGATCGAGATGGCAATGCGTTCGCTGCGCGGCGCCGGCCTCGAAGAGATCGCGGTGGCGAACCGTACGGTGGCCAATGCCGAGAGCCTCGCGGCCGAGTTCGGCGCCACCGCGCACGGTCTCGATGAGCTCCCCGAGCTGATGACAGGCGCCGATGTGGTGCTGAGCTGTATCGGCGGCGACGCGCCCGTGATCACGCGCGCTGGACTCGCGGCCGTTCTGAAAGCGCGCCGCAACCGACCGCTCTTCGTCATCGACCTCGGCGTGCCGCGCAACGTCGAGCCCGAACTCGACGACCTCGACAACGTCTATCTCTACGACATCGACGACCTCGCTGACGTGGCGAGCACCAACGCCAAGGCGCGCAAACAGGAATCCGAGCGCGCCGAGCTGATCGTACACGAGGAGTGTCAGCGCCTCGACGGTTGGTTCGCGGCGCTGCGCGCCGCGCCCACGATCAAGCACCTGCGCGAGCGCGTCGAGAGAATTCGCAAGGGCGAGGTCGAGCGCGCCCTCGCGCGCCGGAGTCTTTCCGATGAGCAGCGCGACGCCGTCGAATCGCTCACGCGCTTGATCGTGAACAAGATCCTCCACGCTCCGATGACGCGCCTCAAGCACGAGGCGGAGACCGAAGAAGGGATGGCCTACCTCGAGGTCGCCCGCATCCTGTTCGCCCTCGATGAAGACGAAGGCGACGCGTAGAGGATCCGGTGAGTACGCTCCGCATCGCCACCCGCAAGAGCGACCTGGCACTCGCTCAGGCCCGGTTCGTCGGGCGTCTCGTCGAGGAGCGGCTCGGTTGGAAGGTGGAGCTCGTACCGATGAGTACCCGCGGCGATCGCCTGAAGGGCCCGCTCAAGGAGGCCGGTGGGAAGGGACTCTTCGTGAAAGAGATCGAGGAAGCGCTGCTCGACGGCCGCGCGGACCTCGCCGTGCACTCGGCGAAGGATCTGCCCGCGCTGACGCCCGGTGGCCTCGAGCTCTCGGCGTTTCCCGATCGCGCCGACCCGCGCGACGCGCTGGTGGCGCGCGAACGCGGCGCCACCCTCGCCGAGCTTCCGAGCGGTGCGCGCGTCGGGACGGGGAGCGTGCGACGCAGCGCGCTCCTCGAAGCGGCTCGCCCCGACCTCGAGGTGGTTTCGCTGCGCGGCAACGTGCCGACGCGGCTCGCCAAGCTCGACGCGGAGAATCTCGATGCCGTCATCCTCGCGTGCGCAGGCCTCGATCGGCTCGGCTACGCGGACCGCATCGACGAGCGCATCTCGCCCGATGTCATGTTGCCGGCCGTCGCGCAGGGCATTCTCGCGCTCGAGACGCGCATCGGCGACGAGCGAACGGCCGACCTCCGCGCGCTCGACGACCCGCGTGCGGCATCGGCTGCCGCCGCCGAGCGGGGCTTTCTGATTCGCGTCGGTGGCGACTGCGGAGTTCCGATGGCGGCGTTCGCCGAGCATCGCGAGGAAGATCGTCTGCGCGTCCGCGGGCTCGTGATCTCCCTCGACGGGAAACGCGCGGCAAAGGCAGAATGCGAAGTGCCGGTCGCGGAAGCGCGCGAGGCGGGGGGTCGCCTCGCCGCACAGGTGCTCGCCGAAGGCGGCAGCGACATCCTTGCCGAGCTGCGCGGAGCGTCGCCATCGTGAGTTCTGTGGGAAAGGTCTTCCTGGTGGGCGCGGGGCCGGGCGATCCCGACCTGATTACCGTTCGCGGTGCGTCCGTGCTGCGCGACGCGGACGTCGTGATCTACGACGCCCTGGCCGTGGACGATCTCCTCGACCTCGCACCGCCCCACGCGCGCCGCATCAACGTCGGAAAACGCGGACACGAAACACCGACGCGATCCCAGGAAGAGACCACCGCGCTGATCATCGAGGAGGCGCGCGCGGGTCGCAGCGTGGTGCGTCTGAAGGGCGGGGACCCCTTTGTGTTCGGCCGCGGCGGCGAGGAGGCGTCGGCCTGCCACGCGGCGGGGATTCCCTTCGAAGTGGTGCCCGGGATCTCATCGGTGCTCGCGGCGCCGGCCGCGGCGGGCATTCCCGTGACGGATCGGCGCCACGCCGCGTCCTTCGCGGTGGTCACCGGCCACAAGGACCCGACGAAGGTGAGCGAGGAGACGCGTTGGGACCTCCTGGGTTGGGCCGTCGACACGCTCGTGATCGTGATGGGGATGCAGAACCTCGATAGCATCGTCGGTCGCATCCTCTCGAGCGGCCGCAGCCCCGCGACCCCAGCGGCCGTCGTGATGAACGGAACGCTCGCGAGCCAGCGCACGGTGGAGGCCCCGCTCGGCGAGTTGGTGGCGGCGGTGAAGGCCGCGGGCCTCGCCGCGCCCGCCACGGTCGTGATCGGCGAGGCGGTCAAGCTCCGAAGCTCCCTGGCGTGGTTCGAGCGGCGTCCCCTGTTCGGGTGGCGAGTCCTCGTGACCCGCGCCGCCGACCAGGCGGGAGCGCTGGCGAGCGCTCTGCGTGAGGCCGGCGCCGAGCCGGTATCGACGCCGATGATCGAGCTGCTGCCGCCTGCGGACTACGCCTCCGTGGACGCGGCGCTTGGCGACCTTCAGGACTACGACGTGCTCCTGCTCACGAGCGCGAACGCCGCGCGCTTCTTCGTGCAGCGCGCCGCCGACGTCGGGCGCGACCTCGTCGATCTGCGGGCGCGTGTCGTGTGCGTCGGGCCGCGCACCGCGGAGGCTGCTCTGCGACTCGGGCTTCCGGTTCACGGGCTGCCGACAAAGCGTTTCGACGCCGAGAGCATGCTCGAAGAGCTCTACCGTCTCGGACTGCCGAAGGGCTGTCGCGTACTGCTTCCGCGGTCCGAAAGGGCCCGCGAATTGCTGCCCGAGGGTCTGCGCGAACGCGGCGCGCGGGTCGATGCCGTCACCGTCTACCGCAACGTCGCGCCGGACGTCGACGCCAGGGGTCTCCGCGAGCGGCTGGTCGCCGGCGAGTTCCAGGCGCTGACCTTCACCAGTCCCTCGACGGTCACCCACTTCTCCGCCATGCTCGACGACGCGGCCCGCGCCGCGGCGCGCGAGTGCGTCATCGCGGGGATTGGCAGCGTGACGGCCGAGGCGCTTCGCGGTGTGGGGCTGCCTGCGGACGTCGTGCCCGAGCGGTCGGGTGCCGAAGAACTCGTGGCGGCGCTCGTCGCGCACGTGGGAGCACAGGAGGGAGGGCCGACATGAGCTTTCCGAAGACACGCATGCGGCGGCTGCGCCGCAACGGGACGCTGAGGCGCATGGCGCGCGAGACGCGCCTCTCGTGCGACGATTTCATCCTGCCGCTGTTCGTGGTGGAGGGACACGGCGTTCGCGAGCCCGTGGCGTCGATGCCCGGGGTGCACCGGTTCTCGGTCGACAGCCTCGTCGAAGAGGCCAAGCAGGTGGGAGATCTCGGAATCCCCGCCGTCATCCTGTTCGGCGTGCCGGACGACAAGGACGCCCGCGGCAGCGGGGCCGACGCGGTCGACGGCATCGCCCAGCGGGCGGTGGAGGCGCTCAAGGCCGCACAGCCGGACCTCTGCGTCATCACGGACGTCTGCCTCTGCGAGTACACCGATCACGGCCACTGCGGAATCGTCGAAGGCGGCGACGTGTCCAACGACCCGTCGCTCGTGCGCCTCGCGGCGTCGGCGGTCTCGCACGCGCGCGCCGGTGCGGACATCGTCGCCCCGTCGGACATGATGGACGGCCGCGTCGACGCGATCCGCACGGCGCTCGACGCCGAGGGCTTCGAAGACGTTGCCATTCTCTCGTACGCGGCCAAGTTCGCGAGCGCGTACTACGGGCCGTTTCGGGACGCCGCGGGGAGCACACCGCAGTTCGGCGATCGTCGGAGCTACCAGATGGACCCGCCGAATCGGCGCGAAGCGCTCCGCGAGATGCGCCTCGACGTCGAGGAAGGGGCCGACGCCATCATGGTCAAGCCGGCGCTCCCCTACCTCGATCTCGTCGCCGACGCGCGCGCGAACTTCGACGTGCCGATCGCCGCCTACCAGGTATCCGGTGAATTCGCGATGATCAAAGCGGCCGCCGAGCGGGGCTGGATCGACGGCGAGCGCTCGATGGACGAGGCGCTCGTCGGAATCAAGCGGGCCGGCGCCGATTGGATCCTTACCTACGCGGCGAAGGAAGCAGCCGCGCGAATCGGCTGAACGGAGTCGGCCCATGGGCATCGTCTACAAGGTGGTGGAGCTCAGCACCGTCACCGATCAAGAAATCGAGAAGACCCTCAACGAGTGGACGCGCGAGGGCTGGAAGCTCGACAACATCCAGTTCGCCACGCGCGACTCGTCCAAGCGCCCGTCGATGGCGTTCGTGAGCTTCACGCGCGAGGAGCCGGACGCCGACTGAGGGCGGGTCCGCCGATCGTCAAGGAGCGGGCGTGTACCAGATGGGGGAGGTGTAGGCGCGCTCCTGTTGGGTCATCCTCGTACCCGGCGCGATCTTCGCGCCGAAGCGCTTCGCCTCGTAGGCGGTCCAGCGCGCAGACTCGACCTCGAGGACGCGGGCGTAGTAGAAGGCGAGGGTGCCGGGGTCGAAGTCGGGGTCGCGCCACACCGCGCTGAGCTCCGTGGCGCCGCCGGCCGGACGCGCGGCCACCGCGACGTCGACGACCTTCTCGCGCGACTCCCCGCCGGCGTCGAGCCAGCCTTTGACGATCTGGACGCGCTGCAGATTCGCGCCGACGGGATCCTTGACCGCGGCCACCAGGAACGTCGGCGTGCTGCCTGCCGCAGCGGCCGGGAGGTCTCCACCCATCGGTACGCCCTTCGCATAACCGACGTCCGCGAGGTTGCGACTCCTCGTGTCGCGGGCTTCGTAGTCCCAGCCGCCGAAGAAGCGCACCGTCATCCGGGGTCCCGTGGTCGCATACGCCTCCTTGCGTCGGAGTCCGTCGAAGATCGCTCCTCGCGTGTTCGCGGTGGCCCAGACCGCCGCGTATCCCGACGCCACCTGTTCCCAGTTCATCGTCGAGAGCGCGCTGCCCTCGACCGAGTGGATGAACACGCCCTCGGTCCGCCCACTGCCGGGGTGCATGTTCGACGTCTTCCCCCAGTAGTTGTCGTCGTCGGCCGTGGCGAGTGACGTGTGGGCGTCGGTGCTGCCGATCATGCCGAACTTGAAGGGATTGGATCCGACCCGCTCGTGTACGGCGAGCCCATTCTCGAGCGCCGCCCGCGCGTAGTTGCCCTCGAGCATCGAGAGCTCGGTGCGCGCGAGCCCGAAGATGTTCGTCCGGTCCCAGTTCTCGAAGTCCGCGAACTCGTCGTCGGGCGAGAGAAAGGGGTGCGCCTCGCTGTCGCCTTTGATCTGCGTCACTTCGGCGATGGGTTCGAACGTCGCCCGGGCATTCGCGTAGGCGGCATCGATGGGTCTTCCCGAGGAGTCCTCCACGGCGAACATCAGCCCGTTGCTGAGGTTCATGTTGTGGGGAATCGCGAAGGCGGCGCCGCCGGTGTCGCGTTCGTAGTCGGCGAGGTACTGCCAAAGGTCCTCGGGTCGGAGGCTGTCGATCGCCGAGAACGGCAACACCTTCTTGGTTCGCTCCGGCCCGTCGCGGAAGATCACGTTGCGGTGGAGGTTGTTGCCGTCGGGCGTCGAGCCCCACTCGTAGCCGATGAAAGCGGTGAAACGCCCCGGGGCGTTGTGGCGCTCTGCGACATCGATGACGTCGTGCCACACGGCGCGCTGGATGGTCCGGTCGGCGCCCATGTCGTCGCCTTCGAGCAACTCGCTCAGCTGCGTGATGTGCTCGGGGCCGAGGCTTTCGTTTCCCGACAGAACGGCCCCGATGCGCCTGGCCGTGTCCGAGCCCGCCACCAACGGGTGGTCGTCGCGGATCATCCGAAAGACGCCGAGGTAGGCGGCGTGGTCGGAGACCACGAGGAAGTCGAGGGGGCGACTGAGCTTCGCAATGACGCCGCCCCCCGTGTCGACGGCCTCGCCGCTCGCGAACCGAAACGCGACGTCGGGGCCGAGGCTCATGTTGTTGAAGAGGTTCGCGTCGAGCGACCACGAGCTGTGCACGTGGGTGTCGCCCCAGAACACGCTGCGCGGTCGTTCGGGGTCGGAGCTCGGCTGTCCATCGGCGAGCGCGGCAGCGGCCGCGGCGATGAGACAGGCGCTGACGACGGCGGGAAGCGCGAGGTACGGCATCGGATGTTTCTCCTGTGCGCGGCCGGTGGGCCGTCAGCGGATCTTGAAGTGCGTGATGTTGCTCTCGGCGTAGCCGTAGCGGACGGCGCGGGCTTCGATGCCCTGGCCCGGCTTCGCGGCGAAGGGTTCGGTGTAGAGCGTCCAGAACTGCTGATCGCCGGAGCGGTAGTCGATCGCGGCTCCCGGTGTGGCGCTGCGGATCGTGACGCTTCCGCGGCGTTCCGAGAACGTGGGATTCGCCGTCTCCGGCTGGTCGCCGCCGGGCCAGAAACGCTCGGCGATCTCGTCTTCGGGTGCGTCCATGAGATCGCCCACGCGGGTGAGCCAGGTCTCGAGTGCGCCGCGCATGCGCGAGAGGTCGGCGGCGTAGCGCGGGTCGCCCGAGACGTCGCGCACTTCGAAAGGATCACTCTCGAGGTCGTAGAGGCGCTCCTCCTTCACCGGCTCGAACCAGAGGCGCTGCACCGGGTCGAGTTTTCCCTCCTCGTAGAGGGCACGCATTGCCCGGACGCCGCGCTGATTGTCCCGGAAGGCCAACGCGTGACCGCCGGGCAGCTCCGGCGCCCAGCTGCGGATGTACTTGAAGCGGGCGTCGCGCATGGCGCGCTGGCGGTCCCGCACCGCGTCGATGCGGTCGCGTTGAGCGAAGATCGCCGACCGCTTCGGGGCGTCGGGCCCGGCGAACGCCTGCCCGTGGAAGTTCGCAGGCGCCGCGATTCCCATCCACTCGAGGATCTGCGGGGCGAGGTCGACGAAGCTCACGAGCCGCTCGTCGACGGACCCGGGGACGGCGCCCTTCGGTCGCAGCGCTTCCGGCCAGCGCACGATCATCGGAACGCGCAGGCCCGAGTCGTAGAGCTCGCGCTTCGCGCGCGGGAGGCCGTCGCCGTGGTCGGTGGTCCACACGACGATGGTGCTTTCGGCGAGCCCGTCGGCCTCGAGCTTTGCGAGAAGCTCGCCGACCTGCTGATCCATGTACGCGATGTTGTCGTAGTAGGTGGCGAGGTCCTCGCGCACGGCGGGCACGTCGGGATAGTAGGGGGGAAGCACGACGTCGTTCGGCGAGACGCTGCCGGCGGTCGTGATTGAGCCGCCGAACTGGTAGAAGCGGGCGAGCTGCATGGCCAGGTGGATGAAGCTGTTCGGCCAGCTTCCGAGCGGCGTGAAGACGCCGCTCTCGTGGGTGACTGCGAGGTTCACCATCTCGAAGAACGGTTGGTTCGACGAGCGCTGGCTCACGTCTCCCATGGAGAGGTCCTCGTCCCACATCGTGGGCGGCCCGGCGCCGATGGGCATGGCGAACTGGTAGTCGTGTTTCGCGAAGTTGATCGTGTGCACGCGGTGGGCGCGCAGGATCTCCGGAAGCGGTCGGACTTCGGGCGGCAGCACGGTCAGGTACCGACCCTCCGGGCGCGACGACGTCCGCATGTGGGACGCGCCGATCGAGATCGGGTGCATCCCCGTGATGAGCGCCGCGCGGCTCGGTGCGCAGACGCCGGCCGCCGTGAACGTGTTCGGGTAGCGGACGCCCTGGGTTGCGAGAGCGTCGATGTGAGGCGTGATCGCCACGGGGTCGCCGAACGAGCCGATCCGCGGGCTCAGGTCCTCGGCGACGATGAGGAGTACGTTCGGGAGCCGGGCTTCGGCGTGCGCCACCGTGGCTGCGATCGCAACGAGCGTTCCCGCGATCGTCGCGGGCCACACAGCGGCCCGAGGTCGAATCCTCATGGAGAACCTCCGGGCTGCATCTTGGCAGAGCGCGGCGCGTGCAGGGAAGCGACCGGGCCGAGTTAGAGGAGATAACCGCCGGAGACCTCGAGGTTCGCGCCGGTCAGGTAGGCGGCCTCCTCGCCGACGAGAAAGAGCACGGCGTTCGCGACATCGGCCGACGGTGCCGACGCCAGGGCGAGGTCGCGGCCGGTACGCCTCGCAGCTCCGGTGACGAGCGCGCAGCGTCCGTCGAGGGAGGGGTCGCTCATGCTTCGGTCTCTCCGGCGGCGCGCATCAACCGCTCGATGGTCAGGGGATCGTGGGTGCGGATGTACTCGGGTCGCGCGTGCAGCACGGCGGACGCCATCATGATGCGCGCGAGTCGCTCGGGCTTGCGGGCCGCGTAGAAGAGCAGGGGGCATCCGAGCTCGCGCAGGGTGTCGGTGTTCCAGATCATCTCGTGCTGGAGGTGGATCTTCGTGTGATCGTCCGTCGCGGGGTGAATGATGCCGAGGTTGGGGTCGACGACCACGGCGGAGACACCGGCGTCGCGAGCCCGTTCGATGCGCGGCGCGAAGTACGCGACGAGGCTCTGCACGCGATACGGGACGCGCTCGCGGCCGCGCATCTGGTAGGCGTCCCCGTACGGCATGTAGGTGAGAATCAAGGTGACCCCGCTGCGCGCCGCGGCCGCGAGCAGGGCAGGCGGGAGCTCCTCACCCGTGAAGTTGATCGTCCGAGCGCCCCAGCCGATGGCCTCGATGGCGGTGGCGGACGACCACGTGTCCACCGAGATCCGGTAGCCGGCGTCGAGGAGCGCCTCGGCGGCCGGGGCGAGGCGCGCCCGCTCCACGGCGTCGTCGATCATGGGTGCTTCCGGGGTGATCGAGCGCCCGCCGAGGTCGAGGATCGAGACCCCTCCGTCGCACAGCCACTTCGCGCGGTCCAGCACCTCAGTCGGGGTGCGGGCGATGGAGTCCGTCACCATCGATTCCGGCGAGAGGTTGATCACGCCGAGAAGCGTCGGCTCGTAGGCAGTCCGCTGCGGTGTCATGATGAAGCCCGAGGTTAGTGCGCGGCGGGCACGAAAGCCCCCCGCTACCCTCCTGGCTATGGGATCTTCCGGCAACGAATCCTGGTCGATCGACCTCTTCAAGGAGTACTTCAAGTTCTCCTGCGCGCACTTCCTGATCTTCCCGGACGGGAGCAAGGAGCGCCTGCACGGCCACAACTACCAGGTGTCGGTGGAGATCAGTGGCGACCTCAGCGACCGCGGCCTCGTGATCGACTTCATCGAGGCGAAGCCGGTGGTGCGCGAGCTCTGCGACGAGCTCGACGAGCACTGGATCGTGCCCGCAGAACACCCCGGCCTGAAGATCGAACGCCTCGGCGACGGCCACACGGCGGTGAGCTACGGGAGCGCACGCTACCTCGCGCCGAGCGAAGAGGTGATCGAGCTCCCCATCAACAACACCTCCGTCGAGAACCTCGCCATGTGGTTCGGGCGCGAGCTGCGGCGCCGGCTCGAAGAGCGCTTCGGCCACACCCAGGTCCGGCGACTGCGCGTTGCGATCTCGGAGACGCCGGGACAGAGCGGCGTCTACGAGTCGACGGACGCGGAGTAGGGGCTTCCAGAGCAGAGGCGGATCTTCTCGCGTCGCCGCGCCGTCGACGTTCAGGCGATCGGGTGGCGAGCGAAGAAATCGAGGAGTGCCGTGTTGGTGGCTTCCGGCTGCTCCATGAAGAAGATGTGACCGCCGCCTTCGATGCACCGCAGCTCCGCGTTCGGGATGCGATCCGCGAGGATGCGCGAGTTCTCGGGCGGAACCAGGACGTCGGCGTCTCCCGTCACGGCGAGCGTTGGGACTCTCAAATCGGGAAGGTCGTCCCACACGCTTCGGCTGTTGGCTCCCTGGCGCCGTTCGATCTCTTCGGGCGCGTGCGGGAACCGGACCTTGGTCTCGAAATAGAACTGCAGCGCCTCGGGGCGCTTCGCAGGCGTGTCGGGGTGCACGATGGCGCGCGTGAAGCCGTCGGGAGCGGCGCCGCCAGAACCGCGTGATATCTCCTCGGACCCCGTGACGAGGTCGGCGAGGGCGTCTCGGTTCACCGGAACGCCGTGCTCCTCGCCCGGCGTCGAGCAGAGAATGGACAGCGAACCGAGGCGGTCGCCGTACTCGACGGCGAAGCTCTGCACCATGAGACCGCCCAGTGACGCGCCGACGAGGTGCACGCGACCGAGCTCGAGGCCGTCGATGAGCGCGCGGATGTCGCCCGCGAACCGCTCGAAGGTGCGCACGCCGTCGTCGTGGGGGACGCGCGTGCGGCCACTTCCGCGGTTGTCGGGCGTGATCACGCGGTAGCGTTCAGCGAGCGCGGGAACCTGCAGGCCCCAGATCTCGAGGGTGCTCGTCAGCCCACCGATCAGGACGACCGCCTCGCCGGAGCCCCGCACCTCGTAGTAGATCTCGATGGGGCCGGCGTTCTCCGTCTTCAGGTAGGGCACGTCGAACCTCCTCGGCGCTACCGATCGATGATACGCAGCGCCGGATCGGCGCCGTTGATCTTTTCGTCGAGGGCCGCGAGGTCGGCGCACAGCCGGTCGAAGCGCTCGGATCCGAGGATGGCGCCGAACTCGGCGGTGATCTCGAGCATGAGCCCGTCGATGTCGCGCAGGAGGTCGAGCCCGCGCTTCGAGTACACCACGCGCTTGGCGCGGCCGTCGCGATCGTCGGCCACCCGCTTGATGTACTGGGTGTCCTCGAGCTGCTGTACGAGCTGACCGGTGCGCTGGAGCGTGAGGCGCAGCCGACTCGCGAGCTCCGACATCCCGAGGCCGCCGCTGGGCAGGTTCGGGATGACCTGGGTGGTGGACGGGTTCAGGTCGTGGCCCCGGGCGAGGAGTCCCTCGCTGACACGCCGCCGGATGGCCGTCGAGAGCCCGATCAGGTGCCGGCTCATCCGGTTCGCGTCCCCGGGCAGCCCCTCCCGGCCAGCGGGCGTGGCAGGGTCTTCCGGCGTCGGCGGGCGGGGAGGTTCCGTCATGAGGGCCGAGAATATACCAAAGACACTTTAGTATTTGACTTCGAAAGCGCGGCCGGCGTACAAGACGTCAATGGGGCTCCTGCGATCGCCGTCGCGCGATCGAACCCAAAGGAGATCGAAGATGCCCGAAGGCCGCCGACTCTTCTCCGCTGACTCCCACTGCGTGATCACCACCGACCAGGTCAAGACCCACCTCGCCGCGAAGTTCCACGCCGCGTGGGACGAGGGCATGGCGAAGTACGACGCCGTCCGCGACGACGAGATGGGCGGGGCGAAGCTCGACCTCGAGGACTTCGTCGACCTCGAAGCCGCGCGCCACCCCGGCTACTTCGACTCCGGCGAACGTCTGAAGGCCATGGACGCCGACAACGTCGAGTGCGAAGTGATGTACTCGGAGTTCGACTTCACGAGCAAGGTCTACCACGTGGGCGAGCACTGGAAGGAGTGCGCCACGGCGTACAACAACACCCTCCACGAGTTCGCGTCGGTCGATCCGAAGCGCATCCTCATCACCTACCAGCTGCCGCTCATCGACATCGACTACGCGGCGTCCGAGGTCTACCGACTGTCCGACCTCGGTGCGCGCTCGATCCAGGTGCCGAACTTCCCCTCAGAAGTCGAGATGCCCGACTACCACGACGAGCGCTACACGAAGCTGTGGAAGGCCTTCGAGGAGACGGGCGTGGTCGTCGCGAATCACCTCACACTCAAGAACTCGCTGTGGGAGGTGTTCCGGCGCGACCCCACGCCGCAGAGGGGGATCTTCACGTCGCTGCCGGGCTTCGCCGTGGCCGAGACGATCGCGTGGTACATCCTCACGGGCGTGCTCGAGAAACACCCGAGCCTCAAGGTGGTCTTCGTCGAGCCGGGCCTCTTCTGGCTGCCGGGCTTCATCCGCTTCCTGGACGGGCGAATGGACCACCACTACGACTTCCCGGGAATGAAGGAGCTGCCGTCGACATACTTCCGCCGACAGATGGCCGTCACGTTCGTGACGGAGCCCGAGGCCATCGAGCAACGTCACGCCCTCGGCATCGACAACGTACTGTGGTCGACCGACTTCCCGCACCCCTGTTGCAACTGGCCGAACGTCAACGAGAAGGTCGACGAACTCTTCGCGGGCGTGCCCGACGACGACATCCACGCGATCACCTGGGCAAACGGCGCCAGGATGTACGGGATCGAATAGCGGTCGAGCGATCGCGGAGGACGGTATGGCGGGTGTTCTCGACGGTGTTCGGGTTCTCGATCTCACGTGGGGAATGGCGGGCCCCATGGCCACGATGTTGCTCGCGGACCACGGCGCGGACGTCACCCGCATCGAGCGACCGGGCGGCGATCCGTTTCGCGATCAGCTCGGGTACCGGGTGTGGAACCGCGGCAAACGAAGCGCCGAGCTCGATCTCAAGAACGCCGACGACCTGGCGACCTTTCGATCCCTCGCGCGCCACGCGGACGTCGTCGTCGAGAGCTTCCGGCCCGGCGCGACGCAGCGTCTGGGGATCGACTACGCGACGCTGTCCGAGGCGAATCCGCGTCTGATCTACTGCTCGATCACCGGGTACGGGCGAGACAACCGCCACTCGGACCGGCCCGCCTACGACGCGCTCGTGGCGGCGCGAATGGGACTGCACTGGGAGCAACGCGGTTGGCCGGGCGGCTCGGCGGTCCACCACGCGGGTCGGGATCCCCTCTACCCGGAGCTTGAAATCCCCCAGGAGGCGCAGCAGGGCGCCCCGCGCGAGGGACCGCTGTTCCCGTCGTCGCGCTTCCCGAGCCTCGGCGCCGCCTACGCGGCCACCACCGCCATCAGCGCGGCGCTGCGCGCGCGCGAAATCACCGGGCGCGGGCAATGGGTGGAGACATCACTGCTGCGCGGCGCCCTGGCCGCGGGAGTGCTCGCGTACGCGACGGCGAAGAACCTCGAGGCCGACGGCTTCATGTCCTGGATCGGTGACAGCCGCGCGCCGAAGGGGCTCTTCGAGTGTTCCGACGGTCGCTGGGTGCACTGTTGGGTACCGAACCCGCGCTTCATCCTGTCGGCGAGCCAGGGCGACCAGCTCAACGCGACACCCGACCTCAGCAACCGCGACGATCCCGCACGTGTCGGCATCGTTCCCGAGGAGATCTTCGTTCTCGCCCACTACTGGGAACCGATGGCGAAGGCCGTCAAGAAGTTCAGCGCCGACGAATGGACGCAGGCCGGTGCCGTCGCGGGAATCTGCATCCAGAAGATCCGCTCCCCCGAAGAGGGACTGACGGATCCCTTGCTCCTCGCCGACGGCTGTGTGACGGAGATCGAGGATCCCGAACTCGGTGTCATCCGCACCGTGGGCGTTCCCTATCAGCTCGCCAACAGCCCGGGGGAGATCCGCGGCCCGGCGCCCGCCCTGGGGCAGCACACCGAGGAGGTGCGCGCCGAGGCGGCCCGCGCCAACGGGGCCGCGGCGAGTGCGCCCTCCGGCGCCGCGCTTCCAGCGGGTCCCCTCGACGGCGTCACCGTCCTCGACTTCGGCGTCGCGGTGGCGGGCCCGTACTGCACGCAGATCCTCTCGGACCTCGGTGCCAACGTCATCAAGGTCAACGCCCTCCACGACTGGTACTGGCACTCCAGCCAGATCGCGATGGTGGCCAACCGCGGCAAGCGCAGCATCGCGATCAATCTGAAGCACGAGCAGGCAGGCGCCGCCGTCAAGCGTCTCATCGCGTCGGCGGACGTCGTCATGCACAACATGCGCTATCCGGCGGCGGTGAAGCTCGGCATCGACTACGAGGGCCTGAAGGACGAGTTCCCGAGCTTGATCTACTGCCACACGAGGGGCTTCGAGCGCGGCCCGCGCGAGCTTCTGCCGGGCAACGACCAGACGGGAGCCTGCCTCGCCGGCGTCGAGTGGGAGGACGGCGGCTGCAACCGCGGTGGCCGACCGATCTGGGCGCTCACCAACATGGGCGACACCGGCAACGGCTTCCTCGCGGCGATCGGCATCACCCAGGCGCTCTACGAGCGGGAGAAGACGGGGAAGGGACAATGGGTGGAGACGGCGATCGTCAACGCCCAGCTCATGAATACCTCGTACACCGTCGCCCGACCCGACGGCAGCGGCTTCGAGCGCCCGATGCTCGATGCAATGCAGACGGGTTTCTCGGCCGGCGTCCGCCTGTATCCGACGGGAGACGGCTGGCTGTGTCTCTCGCTCCTGCGCGACGCCCACTGGCGCGCGCTCGGCGCCGCCCTCGGCGAGGCCGACTTCATGAGCGGCGGGCGCTACGACTCGGCAGACGCTCGCAAGGCCCAGGACGAAGAGGTCGCCAAGCGGATCGAGCACGTGCTGGCCACCGACACCGCCGAGTCCTGGTTCGCCAAGCTCGATGCCGCCGGCGTTCCCTGCGAGGTCTCCTCGCGCACTGCGAGCCGCGGTCTCTGGAGCGATCCGGAGGCCCGCGAGAACGCCTGGATCGCGTTGTCCCCCCACCGCATGGTCGAGGAGATCGGCCAGGTCGGTCTGGCTTTCGAGTTCTCCGATACGCCCACGAAGATCCAGGGCCCGCCGTTTCTCGTCGGGGAGCACACGCGCGAGATCCTCGCGGGCATCGGCTACTCGACCGAGGAGGTCGAGGCGCTCTTCGAGGCGGGGGTCGTCGGTGACGAGACCGTCTACCCGTCCCTGGCGAAGCCGGGGCAGGAGGTGGTGGCCTCGCCGTGGGACAGCAAGTCGTGAGCGCGGCTGTGGAGCGGCCGCAGCCCCGTCCTTCGCGCGACAGCGCCTTCTTCTGGGAGGGTGCCGAGCGGGGAGTCCTGCTCGGGCAGCGCTGTGCGTCGTGCAAGAAGCTCCGCCATCCGCCGCGACCGATGTGCGCGAGCTGTCAGAGTGTCGACACGGAGGTGGTGGAGCTCAGCGGGCGCGGCACGGTCCACTCCTGGATGAAGCCCGTGCATCCGCCGCTGCCGATGTTCGAGCCGGGCTATCTCGTGGCGCTGATCGACCTCGAAGAGGGGATCCGCCTGCTCTCGAATCTCTGCGAGGTGACGCAGGAGAAGGTGACGAACGGCATGCCGGTCGAGGTGTTCTTCGCTCCCACCGCCGGCGGCAAAGCGGTGCCGGTGTTCCGACCGCAGGGAGGAGAGTAGCGATGGCGGGAGGCTCTTCTGCCGTGATCGCCGGCATCGGGCAGACGGAGTTCTCGAAGAACTCCGGACGCAGTGAGCTGCAGCTCGCCTGCGAGTGCATCAAAGCGGCCCTCGACGACGCGGGTCTCACACCCGCCGACGTAGACGGCATGACGACCTACACCCTCGACAACAACGAGGACGTCGATCTCGTGCGTTCACTCGGGGTCGAGAACCTCACGTTCTCGTCGCGCGTCGGGCACGGCGGCGGCGGCTCCGTGGGTACCGTCGCGCACGCGATGGCCGCCGTCACCTCGGGCCTCGCCAACGTCGTCGTGGGCTGGCGCGCCATGAACGAGCGATCGGAGCGACGCTTCGGAATCTCGCAGATGGGCAACACCGGGGGCTCGCCCGGTGCGGGCACCGGGTTCATCGAGTGGAGCCTCCCGTTCGGTGCGGCCACACCCGCGGCCTGGACCGCGGTACAGGCGCAGCGCTACATGCACGAGTACGGGATCACGAACGAGGACTTCGGCGACGTCTCCGTGCTGCTGCGCAGGAACGCCGCCACCAATCCGAACGCCTGGTTCTACGAGCAGCCCATCACTCTCGACGATCACCACAGCTCGCGTTGGATCGTCGAGCCGGTCTTTCGCCTGCTCGACTGCTGCCAGGAGAGCGACGGCGGCGTGGCCTTCGTGGTGACCACCGAGGAGCGCGCGCGTGACCTCAAGCAGCCCGGTGTCGAGATCCGGCACGCCACGCAGGCGGTGCCCTTCGGCTGCGAGACGGTCACGAACTACTACCACGAAGATCTCACGAGCTTCGATTCGGGCATCGCCTCCGCGAAGGCGCTCTACGAGCGCACCGGTCTCGGTCCCGAGGACATGCAGGTCGCGATGCTCTACGACCACTTCACGATCGCCATCTACTGGCACCTCGAGGCGGCGGGCTTCTGCAAGCCAGGCGAGGCGGCGGACTTCGTGCGAGAAGGACACTGCGACCTCGGCGGCAGCGTCGCGCTGAGCCCCAACGGCGGGCACCTCGGCGAGGCGTACATCCACGGGATGAACCTCCTCGCCGAGGGCGTGCGCCAGGTCCGCGGAACGGCGGCCAACCAGGTGGCGAATGTCGAGAATGTCTACGTTGCGTCGGGAATGAGCGGCGCCATCCTCGGCGTCTGCTGAGAGTTCGCGGGAGATCCCCATGGACGACGAGCAGTGCGAGTCCCTGACCGAAAGTCTCCAGGCTTTCGTGACCAGGAACTGCTGAGCGCGGACCGCGTGTCCCGGGCTCGCTAGGAGACGTCGGAGAGGGACCCGCGCGCCGGGGCGTCGCTCTGCTCGAACGCGCGGGGGTCCGTCGGCGCGAAGCCGCGGCGACCGAGCGACGTGTGCGCTTCGCTGCGGTCGGGTGTGTAGACGGCCACGATCGCGATGTCGCCGTTGCGAAGCGCGAATTCCGAGTGCATGGGATCGGTCTCCTTCCCGCGTTCGATCGCGAGGATGACGAGGGTCTCGTTCGTCGCCGAGGCCTCCTCGTCGATTTCGCGGTCGCCGCTGTCGACATAGCGCCAGCGCTCGACGGAGAGCTCACCGCGCCGGGCGCGCACGTCCCAGCGCTCGACGTCGTGGGGCCCGTCGAAGACGATCCTGGCGTCGCGCTGGTCGACGAGCTCCATCGCGAAGCCCGAGCCGGGCTGACTCACGCCGATGTAGCCGCGCGGGACCTGGAAGTTCTCTCTCGCGCGTTCCGTGAAGACGCTGTTGAGGACCTGATTGGAAGTGAGGCCGACGGCGGCGCCTACGCTGCCGAAGCGCGCGCGCTGCATCGTCCGCTCCTGGAGCGCGTTGCCGAACACCACGGAGAAGCCGGCCTCCTCGGCCTGTCGGCAGTGCTGCGGGTTCGAGTCGAGGAACACCACCGACTGGTGGCTCGAGCGCAGCACCAGACCGAGTTCGAGGCCCAGTCCCTGAGCACCGAGAATCGCGATCGTCGACCGCCCCGGGAGACGCACGTCGAGGAGGGACGCGAGGGGCAGGGCAGTGAGGCCGGCCAAGGTGACGGTGATCGCGATGGTGAGGAAGACCAGCGCGCGAATCTCCGTGCCACCGGGCAGGCCCGCCGCCGTCAGTGACTCCGCGGTGACCGAAGCCACCGCGGCGGCGACGATGCCGCGCGGCGCGATCCACGCGATGAAGATCCGCTCCTTTCTCGTGAGGTCGGATTCCTTCGTACACAGCCACACGCCGAGCGGCCGCACGATGCCGATCAGGACTGCGACGACGCCGACGCCTCGCCAGCCCAGATCGGTGACGTCCGAGAGCCGGACGCCCGCGGCGAGGAGGACGAAGAGGAGGCCGATCATCAGGACCGTGAGCTGGTCCTTGAATTCGCGGAGATCGCGGTCGAACCGCGAGGGCTGGTTGCCGACCACGACGCCCGCGACCACGACCGCGACGATTCCACTCTCGCGAACGACCTCGTCGGCGCCCTGGAAGAGCAGCAGCACCGACACGAGCGCAAAGATGTTCTCGTGGCCCTCCGGAACGATGCGGCGGCGGCCCAGCAGGCCCGCCATTGCGAATCCGGCGGCCGCACCCACCAGGCTGCCGAACCCCAGGCGGAGCACCAGGAGACCGGCTTCGTGCGCGAAGGCGCCGCCCGCGGGCGCAATCGCGATCTCGAGCATGACGACGGCGAGGATGGCGCCGATCGGGTCGATGAGAACGCCTTCCGCTTCGAGCACTGTCGCGGCGCGCGGGCGCAGGCGCAGGTCCGCGATGAGCGGCCCCACGACGGTGGGCCCGGTCACGACCACGAGCGCGCCGAAGAGCATCGACTGGACGAGGCCCCAGCCGAAGAGCACGAGGACCGCCACCGCGCCGCCCGCGGCGGTGACGAGCGCGCCCAGAGTGACGAGACGCTGAATGGACGACTGCTCGCGGCGCAACCGCCGGATCTCGAGGTTGAGGCCTCCCTCGAACAGAATGATCGCGACGGCGAGCTGCACGATCGTCTGGAGTCCGTCGCCCAGCGCCGCGGGGGCGACCCAGCCGAGCCCGTCGGGTCCGAGTCCGACACCGGCCACCAACAGCAGCACGATGCCGGGAATGCGCAGGTGTCGAGCGAGGGACTGAGAGAACACACCCACCGCGAGCGCGAGAACGACGGTGAATGCGGGGTGGACGTCGTGCACCGCGGCCAAGGGTAACGCTCCGGATCGCCCGTCACCCCCCTTGGCGGGAGCGCTCCGCGACGGAGGGGACGAGGGCTCTTTCTTCGTGCACGCGTGAGGGCGTCTGCACTAGGATCGGCTGCGGTTGTCGATCGTCGCGGTGGCGCTCCGGGCGACGGGGCACGAGGTCGGCCCAGCGCCGGGGTGGCGCGCGCCGCAGAACCGGGTGGGCCATCGGTTCCCCCCCGGCGGGTCGTGTCGCCGAGAAAATTGCACCACGGGGTGCTGGAAGGGGAAACATGCGAGCCGTCATCTGCAAATCGTTTGGACCGCCGGAGAATCTCGTGGTCGAAGAGGTCGACGACCCGATCCCGGGACCGGGGCAGCTTCTCGTCGAGGTCCGCGCGGCCGGTGTCACGTTTCCCGACGCGCTGATGGTCGAGGACAAGTACCAGTACCACCCCGTTCCGCCGTACACGCCGGGAGGCGAGGTCGCGGGCGTGGTCCGGGCGCTTGGCGAGGGCGTCGAAGGCTTCGCCGTCGGTGACCGGGTGTCCGCCGGATCGGCCGAAGGCGGCTTCGCGGAGCTCTCGGCAGTTGGCGCCGGAAGCGCCCGCGTCGTTTCGGATGCGATGAGCTTCGAGGAAGCGGTCGGAATCTCCTATTCGTTTGGCACGGCGCTCTACGGGCTCCGCGACCGCGGAAACCTGCAGGCCGGCGAGACCCTGCTGGTACTCGGCGCGGCGGGAGCCATCGGACTGGCGGCCGTCGAGCTCGGAAAGCAGATCGGAGCGCGCGTCATTGCCGCTGCATCGACTGATGAGAAGGTCTCCTTGTGTCGCGAGCGCGGCGCCGACGAAGGCATCAACTACTCGACCGAAAACCTGAAGGAGCGGGTCAAGGAGCTCACGGGCGGGAAGGGCGCCAACGTGGTCTACGACCCGGTCGGGGGCGACTACGCGGAAGCCGCGCTACGCGCGACCGCGTGGGAGGGTCGCTTCCTCGTGATCGGCTTCACCGCGGGGATACCGCGCCTGCCATTGAACCTGCCGCTGCTGAAGGGTTGCCAGGTGGTGGGCGTCTTCTTCGGCGCGATGATGGGACGCGAGCCGAAGCGCGCAAAGCGCATCAACGACGATCTCATGGCGCTGTGTGACGAGGGGAAGATCAGCTCGTACGTGACCGCCCGCTATCCGCTCGAACGGGCCGGACAGGCGCTGCGGGACCTCACCGAGCGCCGAGCGATGGGAAAGATCGTCGTCGTCCCGTAGTTGGGCGGGCTCGGCACGCTCAGCCGAGGGCGGGCAACACCTCGTCGACGACGAGGCGCAGGGACTCCCAGGCGAGATCGGGCGGCGTCCCGCCGCAGAGCGGTTGCAGGGCGAGGGGACCGGACGTTCGGATCAGCTCGGCGGCCTGTGCGGGAGTCACGACCCGGTAGGCGCCGTTCTCTGCGCGCAACTCGTCGACCGAGCTGGCGGTCGACTTGCTCGCAGCGGCGGCGTCGCCGAGCCAGGCCCCGTACGCCCTGGCATCGTGGAGCATGAACCGACCGTACTTCTTCCAACCCTCGTCGAGGTCGCGCGCGATGAACAGCGTCATCGGCGCGCCGCTCGCGGGAACCCTGCAGTTCCCGGGCTCTCGTCCGACGCGCGCCGCTTCTTCGCGGTAGGCGTCCTCGAGACCCGGCGTGGCGTTGCTCGCTATCAGGTCCAGTCCGTAACGCGCCGCGCGCCGCGCAGCGGCGAGGCTTCCACCTCCGTACGCCATCTTCGGACCGCCGGGAGTGAAGGGCTTCGGCGTGACGTGGCACGGCCGACCGTCGAATTCGAAGGGCTCTCCCTTCCACGCCGTGAACAGTGCGTCGAGACAGTCCTCCATGCGACGCGCTCGCCGCTTCTCGTCCACGTCGAACATCTGGTACTCGACCGTTCGGTATCCGAGGCCCGCGATGTAGGAGACGCGTCCGCCGCTCACGATGTCGAGCACCACCATGTCCTCGGCGAGCTTGATGGGGTCGTAGAGCGGGACGAGCAGGGCTCCCACGCTGATCGGGATGAGCTGTGTTCGCGCCGCGACCGCGGTTGCGAGGATCAGGGGGGAGGGGAGATAGCCGTCGGGGGATGCATGGTGCTCGGAAATCGTGATCGCGACGCCCCCGTTCTCTTCGCCGTACGCGGCCATTTCGATGGCTGTGCGGTAGAGGTCGCTCGTACTGGCCCCGAATTCGGGGGCGCGCATGTCGAATCGCATCATATACACGGGGCGTGCCTCCAGTGATTCGTCCTCACCATATCACCGCGTTTAGGCACGCGCGGAAGTGGGAAGGGAAGCGGCGGAGATCGCCACCGACAGCGAAGATCTGATCACCCGAGGTGTCTTGACGCGATGCGCGCGATCACTGTCTGCGGGAGAACGCTTTCGACGTCGGGCGGTACACGGTACCGCCCTTCGAGGTTCCCCTCGGGCGCTTCGCCATCCGCCTGCCGAACCCACCTGCGAGCCCGCACAGCGTCGCCGCGCACCGGCATGGTAGGGTGAGTTCGAGGAGGAGCTGCCGTGGAAGTCGGAATTCTCGAGGCGTTTCAGAATTATCAGGGACAGCGAGACGACGCGGCCCATTTTCAGGAAGAGCTTCGACTCGCGGAGCTAGCCGAGCCTCTCGGCTTCGACAAGCTGTGGTGCGCCGAGCATCACTTCACCAACTACTCGGCGATTCCCGACAACGCGCAGCATCTCGCCTATATGGCGGCGAAGACGAGCCGCATCAAGCTCGGGACGGCGGCGTTCATTCTCCCCTGGAACCCCCCGCTGCGCGTGGTCGAGAAGATCGTTCTCCTCGACCACCAGTCGAACGGGCGAGCGATCCTGGGCCTCGGGCGCGGCCTTTCGAAGACGGAGTTCATCGGCTTCGGCGTCGACATGGAGGAGACCCGCGCGCGTTTCGACGAGGCGTCGCAGATGATCGTCGACGCGGTGGAGACGGGGTTCATCGAGGGGGACGGCCCCTACTACCCGCAGGCGCGCACGGAGATCCGACCGCGCCCGCTCGCGTCCTTTCGCGATCGCTTCTATTGCATCGGGATGTCGCCCGAATCGGC
>JABSQW010000199.1 GCA_013215605.1 Myxococcales bacterium | reverse complement strand
CGAAGTAGTGTACGACGAGCTCGCCGTACTCGACGACCGTGATGGCATCGACATCACGCCGATCACACGCGAGCTGCGCGCGAAGGACCCGCTGGCGCTCAACCTCATGCACATCAGCGTCGACGGCGAACCGATCGATGATCCGGGCCGTAGCTCGGCGGACATCCAGCGCTGCACGGATGTCGCGCTCGACGCTGCGGACATACGCTTCGAGTTCGACGATCTCCACGCAGGGCCGCGGCTCAGCGTGACGTCCCATGCGGGCGCGGTCGCGGTGCCGTGGAATTCGGGCGCGCCGAGCGGCCCGCCGCGTGCGGGAAACGAGGCGGCGAGCGCGCTGGCCGCGGCGAATGCCTCCAGTGGCGCGGGCGTCCAGTTCCGCATGTACACGAACTACGGGCACTTCATCGAGCGCTCCGAGGTGCGGATCTTCGAGCAGGGCGAGTCGCTGCAGGCCGAGCCGATCGGGGTGGTCGCGGTCGAGGCCAACGGCTCGGCGCAGTGGCAGCCCGAAGCCGGACTCGTCGCGACGCCGGTGCGAGCGCTGATGTACGTGCTGCGCGCCTACGACGCCGAGGGCCGCTTCGATGAGACCGCGCCGCAGGCGCTGTGGCTCGTGCCCGGTGAGACCGCCGCGGCGGGCGCCTCGGGCGCACAGCGCCTCGCCATTCCGACCGCTCCCGATCCGCTGCTCGCAGGCTACGGCGAGAGCGGCCCGCTGCGCCGCAGTATTCCGCTCTCCGGCGCCGGCACGGTGCAGGTGCACGGCAGCGGAATCCCGGCGGGCCACGCCGTGTGGCTGGCCGGCTCGCCCGTGGCCGTCGACGAGCACGGCAGCTTCGTGGCCGAGGCCGTGCTGCCGAGCGGCATGCACACCGTCGAGGTGGCGGTGCTCGACGCAGCCGGCAACGGCGAACTCTTCCTGCGTGACCTCGAACTCGAGCGCGACGATTGGTTCTATGTCGGCATCGCCGATCTCACGCTCTCGACCGGCAGCACGAGCGGCCCCGACGACGCGCTGCAGGGCGACGACTCGACCTTCGACCGGGACTCGAGGGCCGACGGCCGACTCGCCTTCTTCCTGAAGGGCCGCTTCGGGGAGGACTGGGGCCTCACCGCACACGCCGATACGCGCGAGGGACCGCTCGAGGACCTGTTCGAGGACTTCGTCGACAAGACGCCCGAGGCGCTCTTCCGTCGCATCGACTCCGACTACTTCTACCCGACCTTCGGCGACGATGGCACGGTCGAGGAGGGCGCGCCGACCTCGGGCAAGTTCTACGTGAAGCTCAGCAAGCGCGAGAACCACGCGATGTGGGGCAACTTCAAGGTCGGCTATCTCCAGAACGAGTTGGCCCACGTCGACCGCGGCCTCTACGGCGCGAACGTCCACTACCAGTCGCTCGACACGACGAGTTTCGGCGAGCAGCGCCTCGTGGTCGACGGTTTCGCCGCTCAGCCCGGCACCGTACCGAGTCGTGAGGAGTTCCGCGGCACCGGCGGCTCGCTCTACTACCTGCGCGTTCAGGACCTGCTCGAGGGCTCCGAGCGCCTGCGCATCGAGATCCGCGACAAGGACTCGGGTCTCGTCACCGGTGTCGTGCACCTGCGTCCGACGCTCGACTACGATATCGACTACCTGCAGGGTCGCGTCCTGCTGAGCGAGCCGCTCTCCGCCACCGCGAGCGACAACAGCCTCGTGCGCAACCAGGGTCTCGACGGCAACGAGTTGTGGCTCGTCGTCCAGTACGAGTACACGCCGGGCTTCGAGGATCTTGGCGCCCTCGCCGCCGGAGGCCAGGGCCACTACTGGCTGAACGACTTCATTCGCCTGGGTGGCACGGCCAGCCGCAACGACGATGACACCAGCGACAGCAGCCTCTTCGCCGCCGACCTCACGTTGCGACAGACCAGCGAGTCTTGGCTCAAACTGCAGTACGGCCGCAGCGAAGGCGTCGTTTCGACGGCGCTCCGCTCCGACGACGGCGGCTTCAACTTCCTCGCCACGAACGCCCTCGGCCTCACCGACGCCGAGGCCAACGGCTACCGAGCGGACGCGAGCATCGGGTTCGCCGACCTGCTGCCCGATGGCTGGGGCCGCGGGCGCCTCTCGCTCTACGTCCAGATGCTCGACGCCGGCTACACGGCCCCCGGCCTCACAGCGCTCACCGATACGCAGCAGTACGGCGGCCTGTTCGCCATGCCCATCACCCACCAGTTGGAGATCCACGCCAAGGCCGATCGCCGCGTCGAGGACTTCGGCCTCGATACCACCGCCGCCGAGATCGACCTCGCCTACGCCTTCGACCGGCACTGGTCCGTGAAAACCGGCGCGCGTCACGATCGCCGCGACGACGACTCGGCCGTCGTGCCGCTCACCCAGGACGAGGGCAGCCGCACCGATGGCCTCGTCCAGATCGACTACGACTCGGGCGGTCGCTGGAGCGCCTACGGCTTCGGTCAGGCCACGCTCCAGAAGTCGGGTGGCCGCGAGGCCAACGAACGCTACGGAGCGGGTGGCGCCTACCGCATCAATGACCGGCTCTTCGTCGACGGCGAGGTCTCGCACGGCGAGAGCGGCCCAGCGTTGAAGCTGGGTACGAGCTTCCAGGAGTCCGAAGAGACCTACCGCTACATGAGCTACGCGCTCGAGAACGAGCGGGGCATCGACGGCCTCCACCAGCGCCGCGGCAACCTGATCACGGGCGCCCGCAGCCGTCTCTCGGACAGCGGCAGCGTCTTCGTCGAAGACCACTTCCAGCACTCGGACGCCCAGAACGGCCTCAGCCGGGCGATGGGCCTGACGTTCAATCTGTCCGAGCGCTGGAGCGTCGCCGCCAACTGGGAACTCGGCACCCTGATCGATCACCAGACCCACGCGGAGACCGACCGGAAAGCGGGCGGCGCCAACGTCGGCTACCACTTCGACACGGTCCAACTGTCGAGCGGCATCGAGTACCGCAACGATGAGACCGAGCAGTTCGACGGTGCCCGGACGGAGCGAACCAGCTGGCTCTTCAAGAACAACCTGAAGTACCAGATGACCCCCGACTGGCGGTTCCTCGGCAAGTTCAACCACTCCTTCAGCGACAGCTCCGAAGGCGGGTTCTTCGACGGCGGCTATACCGAGGCGGTGATCGGGTACGCGTTCCGCCCCGTGGAGCACGACCGAATCAACGTGCTCGCGAAGTACACGTGGTTCTCGAACATGCCAACGACGGACCAGGTGACGGCGACCGGGGCGGCTTCTCAGTTCATCCAGCGCAGCCACGTGGCTTCACTGGATGTGTCCTACGACCTCACGCCGAGCTGGTCGGTGGGTGGGAAGTATGCGTACCGACGCGGTGAGGTGAGCCTGGATCGGGTGGATCCGGAATTCTTCGACAACACTGCGCATCTCTTCTTGTTGCGGACCGACTACCAGTTCTCGAAGAACTGGGAGGTGTTGGCGGAGGGCCGGCTGCTGGATCTGCCCGATTTCGATGAGCGGCGGAGTGGGGCGTTGTTCACGATCTACCGGTACCTGGGGGACCACTTCAAGGTGGGCGTCGGGTACAACTTCACGGACTTCTCGGAGGATCTGACGGACTTGAGCTACAACCACCACGGGTTCTTCTTGAACGTCGTGGGGTCGTTGTAGCGGCGTTGCGGGAACATTCCCGAGGACCGCAGCTCTCTCGTGTCCGCGATCCGTCGACCGGCGACTAGTCGGTGTGGAGCGGAAGTTCTACAACGACCGTGCAGCCCTTGCCCGGCTGGCTATTCAGTCGGACGCGGCCGTTCATCCGGGTCACGATTCCGCGGACGATCGAGAGTCCGAGGCCAGTTCCGAGTTCTGGCGCCTTCGTAGTGACGTAGGGGTCGAAGACCTTGGGAATCATGTCTGGATCGATGCCGCACCCGTTGTCGGCCACGGTGACTTTCGCGAGTTCGACGGCGTCGCTTTCGACGGTCACCGTCAAGCAACCGCCCGCCAACATGGCCTGCTCCGCGTTCTGGCACAGGTTGATCAACACCTGTTGAACCTCTGTGGGGTTTCCGAGGATGATGACGGGGTGTAGGGGTCCCTCGACGATCACCTCCAGATTCATCAGGAGGGGGCGCATCAGTGCCAGGGCGTTCTCCACGGACTCGCCCAGATCGAGGGGCGACTGCTGGGACTGCTGGCTTCGGCTGAAGCTCAGGACGCGGTTGATCAGCGTGTGCGCATGCTCGCCCGCAGACAGGGCTTCTGCCAGTTCGACACCGGCCTCGGAGTCGGCACCGACCGTCTCGAGCGCGAGATCGATGCGGCCGATCATGGCGCCCAGCAGGTTGTTGAAGTCGTGCGCCACGCCGCCCGCCAACCGGCCGAGAGATTCCATGCGATGCGTCTCTTGCAGCTGCGCTTCCATCTTTTCGCGCGCGAACTGGTCCAGCTTCTGGGT
>JABSQW010000020.1 GCA_013215605.1 Myxococcales bacterium | reverse complement strand
GCGATTCTCGGGTCGCTGTGACTGGACGCGGGATCGGCGCGCCACTCGAGAACCGTGCGGGGGATATGGACGGCCCCCGCGATCGTCCCCTCGCGTCGGCGATCGTCCGCACAGCGCGTGTCGACGAGGATACCTCCCGCCTGGAGTTCGCGGGCGGCCTGCTCGGGGCTCAGGCGATCGATGCGCGAACGCGCCTCTTCGAGCAGGTCGTCGATGGTCTCGCGAGAGTTCATCCCGTGGAAACAATACGCGGTCGCGCTGCGCTCACCGCTCGGTGCAGCCGATCGCAGTGCAACCCCATGCCGTGGAGGAGAACGACGATGCGCAGGGCCAGCCCCACGAACGGGGAGGCGAGTACGGTCCAGACGACGGCGACCGGCGTCGAGATCAAGGCCATGAAGCCAATCCCGAGGGCTCGCGGAAAGCCCTGAATCGTGGGGGTTCTTCGGAAAACACCCCCTGGATGCAGCCAGTGGAGGTGCATCGCGACCCTAAAGGACGTAACCCTCGGGATCAAGAGCCCCCTTCCCCGGTCTACGAACGGGAGGCGCGGAAATTGCTCGGATCGGCGAAATCCTCCCCTAGCCGACCTCGCGTTTGCGCCCACCGATCCAGGTCTCCAGGACGCGAGTCTCGTCGAGGTCATCGGGGTCAATGGCGAGCGGGTCGCGGTCGACGATCGCAAAGTCGGCGAGCTTGCCGACCTCGATGGACCCGACGCGCCGCTCCGCCCGCAGCTGCCACGCGGCGTCGATGGTGATGGCGCGCAGCGCCTGTTCGGCGCTGATGGCCTCGTCGGCTCCGATCCGATCCCCGGTGCGCGCGCGGCGCGTCACAGCGGTGCGCATGAGGCGGAAGGGCTCCGGGGGATACATGGGCGAATCGGCGTGGAGGCTCACGCGGTGCCCGGCGCGGACGGCACTTCCTATGGGCATCAGGCGCGAGGCGCGTTCGGGACCGAGGATCTCATCGCGCAGCTCGGGGCCGTAGTAGTAGATGTGATTCATGTGAAAGCTCGGGGTGACGCCGAGCCGCGCGGCGCGCTCGAGCTGGTCGCGCTCGATCAACGCGCAGTGTTCGAGGCGCCAGCGGTGGTCGCGCCGGTCGCTCGAGGCGAGGGCGGTCTCGTAGAGATCGAGGATCTCGCGCGCCCCGCGGTCGCCCTGAACGTGGGTGAGCACCTGCCAGCCGTCGGCGTGGAGCGAGCCGAGCACGTCGGCGAGCTCTTCGGGCGCGAAGTTCGCGTGACCGAGCGTACCCGCCGGAATGCCGAGAGTGCAGCAACACAGCCGGGACTCGAGATAGGGCTCGTCGAGGAGCATGGTTCCGCTGTAGGGAGAGCCGTCGTACCAGAGCTTGACCCCCTCCACGCGGAAGCAGTCGTCTCCGTAGCCCGGCTTCCAGTCGACGTGATCGACCTGTTGATGGCGCAGGTACGCGACGGTGCGCAGGGGAACGTCGGGACGCCTTGCGAACTCGCCGAATACGTCGAGGGTCGAGAGCGGCGTGAAGAGTCCCGGGATGCCGATTGTCGTGAGCCCCGCGTCGGCGTAGCGTTGGTACTGGGCCCACATGCGTGCGCTGCGGTCGGCGGGGGAGGGATCGTCGAAGAGCAGAAACGGCAGGACCGCCGACGCCTCCTCGAGCTTTCCTGTGAGCTGCCCGTTGGCGTCGCGCTGGAAGTGACCACCACCCGGGGGATCCGGCGTGCTCTCGTCGACGCCCGCGGCCCGAAAGGCGGCGCTGTTCACGAACACGGTGTGCATGCTCTGGATCATCACCGCGACGGGGTGGTCGGTGGTCAACGCGTCGAGGCGCTCGCGTCCGAAGACTCCGACGTCTGCGGTGAGCATCGGGTCGAGGCCGAAGGCGAAGATCCACTCGCCCGCCGGGGTCGAGGCCACCGCCTCGCGAAGCGCGCGTTCGACGCCGTCGACGTGGGGGTGCGTGAAACCGCTGACGTCGACCCAGGCGTAGCACTGGGCACAGAGGTCCGGGTGCGTGTGCGGCTCGACGAGCCCGGGCAACACGACGGCGTCGCGGCGGTCGACCACCTCGGTGGCGGGCGTCCGCCGGGCGAGGACCTCGTCTCGCGACCCCACCGCGAGGATGCGCCCGCCGCTGATCGCCACGGCTTCCGCCGTCGGACGCGAGGCGTCGACAGTGCGAACGGTTCCGCCGAGCAGAATGAGGTCGGCTTCGGCAGCTGTGCTGGGGTCGTTCAAGCTGGCACCTCGAGCGTCGAGTCAAGCGCGGACGCGCTCGCTCCTGGGATCGTACAACGGACGCAGCGTGGCCCGCGCGCGATGTCGCACGCAGGCGATCTCGAGCTCCCACTCGCTGCGTCCGAGGGCGCGCTCGCTGTCGCCGGCTTCCCAGTCGATCCAGCCGAGGCCACAGGAGCGCCCGAGCGTGTGGCCGAACGCCGCGGACGACGTGCGTCCGACGCGCTCGCCGTCGCGCCAGACCGGTTCGTCGTGGAGCAGGAGAGGCTCGGGATCCTCGAGTCCGAAAGCCACGAGCCGTCGGGTGATCCCACGGTCGCGCTGGCGAAGCAGCGCGTCGCGGCCGATGAACGGTGCGTCTTTCGAGAACGCCACGGCGAAGCCGAGGCCCGCCTCGAGGGGCGTGTCGTCCGGGGTGACGTCGCTCCCCCAGTGGCGGTAGGCCTTTTCCATGCGCAACGAGTCGAGGGCGTGATAGCCGGCGTCGCTTCCGCCGACCGAGTCCGCGGCCGAGCGCACCGCGCGGTAGAGATCGACGGCCCTGGCGGGCTCCACGTAGAGCTCGTAGCCGAGCTCTCCCACGTAGGTGATCCGGGTGGCGCGCAGCGGTACACCGGCGACTTCGATCTCCCGCGAGGCCCGAAACGGAAAGCTGTCATTGGCGAGATCCGCCGGGGTGAGCCCCGCCAGAAGCTCGCGTGCACGGGGCCCCATGACGCTCAGCACGGCCAGCGAATCCGTTGCGTCGGCCAGGGTGACGTCGGCTCCGTCCGGTGTGTGGCGGCGCAGCCAATCGAGGTCGCGCACCGGGGTCGCGGCCCCCGTGACGACGAGGTAGCGATCCTCGGCGAGACGCGTGACGGTGAGATCGGCCTCGATGCCCCCCGCCTCGTTGAGCCACTGGGTATACACCGCCGTGCCCGGCTCGACGTCGACTGCGTTCGCGCAGAGGATATCCAGCACCGCACAGGCGTCGGGTCCGTCCACCGTCAGCTTCGCGAATGAGCTCTGGTCGAAGATGCCGACGCTTTCGCGAACGGCCCGGTGCTCGGCCGCGGAGTGTTCGAACCAGTTCTGCCTGCCGTAGCTGTACGCGTACGCTGGCTCGCGCTCGCCGGGGGCGAACCAGTTCGGTCGCTCCCATCCCGCGAGCTCTCCGAAACACGCGCCGCGCGCGCTGAGTTCTGCATGGAGCGCCGAGTGTCGGACACCGCGGGCGGTCTCGAACTGTCGATGCGGCCAGTGCATCGCGTAGAGGAGGCCAACGGCTTCCACCGTGCGCTCGCGCAGGTAGTCGGAATTGCCCTGGAAGGGCAGCATCCGGCGAAGGTCGACGTCCCACAGGTCCATGGGCGGCCGGCCGTCGACGATCCAGTCCGCGAGTACCTTGCCCGCTCCCCCGGCGGACTGGATTCCCACACTGTTGAAGCCGGCCGCCACGAAGAAGCCGCGGAGTTCGGGCGCCTCGCCGAGTAGGTAGCGGTCGTCGGGTGTGAAGCTCTCGGGTCCGTTGAAGAACAGGCGCAGGCCGACGTCGCGTAGCGCGGGCAAGCGCACGGCGGCCCGCTCGAGATGCGGCTCGAGGTGTGCCCAGTCCTCGGGGAGTGAGTCGAACGCGAAGTCCTCGGGAATGCCGTCCGCGCCCCACGGCTTCGCGAACGGCTCGAAGAAACCCACCAGCAGCGCGCCGCCCGCCTCGCGTTTGAAGTACACGCAGCCGTCCGGGTCGCGCAGTGTCGGCAGGCTGTCGGGGAGACCGGCGATCGGCTCGGTGACGACGTAGAAGTGCTCTGCTGCGTGGAGCGGAACGTTGACCCCGCACGACGCGCCGAGCTCGCGCGCCCAGATGCCCGCGGCATTCACGACGACCGGTGCCGCGACGCTCCCGTGCGACGTCTCGACCCCGCGAACGCAGCCCGCCTCGTGGATCACTTCCTTGACCGTCACGCCCTCGATGATGCGCGCGCCGCGAGCGCGGGCACCGGCCGCCAGTGCGAGGGTCGTTTCGACGGGACCCGTACTGGCATCTCCTGGAACGTGGACGGCGCCGACGAGATCTCCGGTGAAGGCGTCGGGCCATCGCTCGGCCACGGCAGCGACCGATACCGGCTCGACCTCGACGCCGAAGCAGCGGGCCATCGAGGCCTGGCGCAGCAGCTCCTCGCGCCGCTCGTCGTTCGTCGCGATGCTGAGGGAACCGGTGGGCGTGTAGCCGGTCGCGTGCCCCGTCTCGGCTTCGAGCGACTGATAGAGCTCCGCCGAGTAGCGGGCAAGGCTCGTCATGTTGTGGGTCGCGCGCAGCTGGCCGACGAGCCCGGCGGCATGCCACGTCGTCCCGCACGTGAGTTGTCTGCGTTCCAGGAGAACGACGCTTCCCACACCCCGATGCGCGAGGTGGTACGCAACGCTGCACCCCACGATGCCGCCGCCGATCACGACGACGTCCGCGTGCGAGGGGAGATCCGGCGGAGCGGGCGCGGGCGAATGCGAGACGCCGGTCATTCCCGCTCGCCAGCGTGCCAGTGAAGATCCCCGCGCCGGTGGGTCGGTGCGATCAGGGTCCCGCTGCCGGTTTTGCGGATCTCACGGGTCTGGCGGGTCTCCAAGCGAATGAAGTCGATCGCGGTGGCCGGGAGCGCGGTCCAGGCGGCCAGGACGAGAATCCGAAAGGGCTTGGAGAAGCATGCACGCACGTCGATCGTCCACGGGTGTGCACCGATCCCACCGGGTGTACCCAAGTCAGACCGGGTGGCAGGCACATCGATTCTCTTGATTCTACACACCGGCGTCGGACGTTGGAGGGCCCCTGCGCGGACTTCATTCGCTGCGGAGGTCCCAGGTGGGTGGGTTGGACGGACCCGCCGGTCACTGAATCGAGGAACGGCTCCGCGGTGCGTGGGAACGCCGAAAGAATGAAGGGGCACTACGAAGTGATGATGTCCTCGAGATTTGGACCGGTTTTCGCCGCGAGGTCTTCGAGCTGCTTCCGATCGAAGCCGAAGACTTCGAGCGCGTTCCCGCCGAGGATCGCGCGGGTCTCTTCCTCGGGNACCGGGCCGAAAGTAGCGCGCAGCGAATCTGCGGTGTTCGGCCACGTGCCCTCGAGATGAGGGTAGTCCGAGCCCCACATGAGCTTGTCGACGCCGATGCGGTGGCGGTCGCCGCACTCNTCCGGGNNGAGGAACGACGCACCGATGTGGCACTGCCGCTCGAAGTACTCCGTGGGTCGCAACGACAGCTCCTTGTGGAAGTACTTGAAGTACGGCTGGCTGTAGAACTTCTCGAAATTTCGCAGCGTCTCGAGGATCCACGCAGAACCCTGCTCGGTCATGACGAGCTTCAAATTCGGGTGGCGCTCGAAAACGCCCGCCCAGACGAAGCACGTGAACGGCCGGTGTGCGTACCAGGCGACCTCGCTGATGAACATCGCCGTCGAGGCCGGCCCGTCGCCGTAGTCGGGGGACCAGCCGGAGTGCGTGTGGACCGGCACCCCGAGCTCTTCGCACGCCGCCCACAGGGGCTCGTAGCGCGCGTCGTGGTAGTACTCGTTGTCGCCGGTGCCAGCGGGCAGCAGGACACCGCCCCAGAGACCCATCTCCTTGGCGGCGATGGTGTCCTTCACCGAGACCTCGATGTCGTCGACCGTGATGAGCGCGACCCCTGCGTGGCGACCGGGGTTGGCGTTGCAGAGATCCGCGAGCCAGCGGTTGTAGGCGCGGTTGCCCTCGAGGTTGTGGACGAGGTCCACCTTCCGGCGGTATTGCAGCAGTCCGGCGCCGAACGGCGCCATCTGGGGAAAGATCACCTCGGCGACGATGCCATCGGCTTCGAGCTGTTCGAGTCGCACCTTCGGGTTCCACTCGCCCTCGATACCGCCGGCGAGCACCGACGCGCTCTTCTCGCGCTCATCGACGGAGTCCTGATCGAAGAAGGTCCCGCGACGCGCGGCCATCTCGGCGTCCAATTCCGTCCACCAGGCGTCGAAAGGCTCGCGGTACTTCGCGGGCAGGTACTCGCGGTAGGTTTCGGGCTGGGCGCCGGCGTGGCAATCGGCGCTGATGAGAAGGACGTTCGACATGCGGTGTCTCCGAAGCGCCTCGAATCGAGGCGCCGTGTAGGACATGGGCGGATGCGAAGGCGAGAGACGCGCGCAGCGCCTCCCGTCTTCGCTTCATCCGCGGTTCAGCGGCTGCGGCGCGGTCCGCCCATCTGGCCGGGCCAACGCGAGCCGCCGATCGTGTCGACGTGCGGCCAGAAGGCGTCCGGATCGATCTTGCCTTCGAGTGTGATCTCGCGACCGAGCCACTGCGGCGTATCGAGCTGGCAGGAAACCAGCTCGCGCAGCGGCAGGAGTTCCTCGATCGGATCCCAGGGGCTCTTGGAGAGGGAGAGGTTGCCCTCGACGTTCTCGCGGTACGTCGTGCCGTACGTGCTGCGGACGCGCACCACGTGGGGCGGGAAGTCATAGCTCTTCTCGGCGCCACCGACGGCGCGCGACACCTTCACCCACCACTCGTTCTCTTCGTACTTCGGGAAGTCGTCGGCCTTGCCGGTCACGGTTCCCTCGAACTCGATGAACGTGTAGCCCTGGTGGCTGCAGCGCGCGGTCACGTTGTCGCCCATGCGGAAGTACGTGACCTCAGCGGGGTGCTTGGGCTGTCCGTTCATCTCGCGGCTGATGATGATCGCCGACTCCTGGTCGATCCCGTAGCCGATGGTGTAGCAGCCCTTCGTGCCGCGGTAGTCGGCGTCGACCATGATGAGGACGCCGTACTCCGGGACATCCGGAACGGGCACGTTGTAGATGTTCACGTAGACATTGGATTCGTCACTGGGATCGATGCCCGGCGGCAGCAGCGCAGCGATCTTGTCCGCGTCCGTCCGGTACTTGATCTTCAGGATCGGCCAATTCGAAATCTCACTGGGGTTGATCTGCGGGGCTGACATGCATCGTCCTCCTTGGATCTGCGCACGGTGCGAGACCCGGGTCTGTTTTCTCGAAATTGGACTACTCGAAAGAACTCTTCTCCGGACCGACACGGGCTGCGATCGGTGCGAGCTTCTCGACGTCGAGGTCGTAGAAGCGAGCGGCGTTGCCTCCGAGGATGGCCGCGATGTCGGCCTCCGGTAGACCGCGCAGCGATTCGCGCCGGTGGTCCACCGTGTGCGGCCACGAGCCCTCGGGGTGCGGGTAGTCGCTGCCCCACATGATGCACTCCAGGCCGATGGCGTGGCGTGCTTCCGCCTCCTGACGGGCGAGCACAGACGCGCCCACCACGATGTTGCGCCGGAACGTCTCGCTCGGCTTCATCGACAGGTGGCTGGTGAAGTCGCCCATCTTCGCGCTGGCCTGATGGGTGGTATAGCGCCGGTCGAGGAGTTCCAGGTACTCGGGCACCCAGTGGCACGAGCCCTCGGTGAGCGCCACGCGCAGCTTCGGATGTCGCTCGAAGACCGCGCCCCAGATCATGAAGGTGGCGGGCCGGGCGAGCCACCAGCAGACCTCGGACACGTAGATCCCCACCGCGCCCGTCGCGAGTTCACCCTCGGGCTCCATCGCGAAGTAATCGGTCTGGGGAGCCGGGCCCGAGTGGAAGTGAACGGGCATCTCGTGATCGACACAGGCGGCCCACAACGGGTCGTAGCGTTTCATGTGATACGGCGGAAGCTTGCCCCACATCACGGGCAGTAGGATGCCGCGCAGACCGCTTCGCTTCGCCCACTCGACCTCCTTCACCGCCTCGTCGACGTCCCACAGAGCGGGTACGACGGCGAGCCCGATGTGCCGCTCGGGCGCCATCTGGCACAGCTCCGAGAGCCAGCGGTTGTGCGATCGAGCGCCGGCCCACTGCTGCTCGGGGTTCACACCCTCGGTGGGGAGGCCGAGCCCGGCGCCGAAGGGCGGGCTGTTGTTCTCCGTGATGCCGTCCGGGAAGATCACCTCGGCGGCGATGCCGTCACCGTCGAGCACCTCGATGCGCCGATCGTGGTCCCACGCGCCGGTGAGGCCGGTCCAGTTGTCGGCCTTCCACTTCGTGTTGAACTCGTCGACGAGGAAGAGCTTCGACATCATCTCGCGCTGCGCCTGTTGCGCGGCGAGTTCCTCGTCGAAGAGTTCGCGGTACTGGGGATCGAGGTACTCGCGGTAATGCTCGGGCAGAAGTCCGGCGTGGCAATCGGATGACACGGTCAGGAATCGGGTCATGCTCCGTTCTCCTGTCTACGAGCCGCTCGTTGGGGCAGTCAGCGGTCGGCGCGGTGCGAGGCTGGAGCCGAGGAAGCGAGCAGACGCTGCGGCGCGCTCCCGGATCGGCGTGTCTTGGACGTGAACCCAGCTCATCGAGATCGACGCGTAGGTGATCGACAGCACGTCGGCGAGGGTCTCGACGGCCACGTCGTCGCGCACCCGGCCGTCTTCGACGCCGGTACGCAGGAACGCGGCGAACGCCGCGTGAAAGCGCCGGTCGCGATCGGCGGGGGATTCGGTGAACGCGAGGGAGTGGATACGGGCCAGCAGCTCTCGCTGCCGGGGCGTCAGCCTCTCGACGTGCTCGGCGCCCGCGGCGAAGAGCTCGATGAGGAGGTCCTCGATCGTGCCGCGCCGCTTGGCGAGGCTTTCGAGCTGAGCGGCGACCTCGGTGACCGAGTGGTTGGCGAGCGCAGTCAGCAGGTCGGCCTTGCTGGGGAAGTGGTTGAAGAAGGTCCCGTAGGCGACGTCCGCGTGCTCGCAGACCTGCGCGACGGTCGTCTCGTCGTAGCCGCGCTCTTCGAAAAGGGCTTTCCCGGCGTCGAGGATCTTGTGGGAGACCTCGAGTCGGCGTCGAACGCGACGGCTCGACGAAGGCGAGGGGCTGGGGGAAGGCATCCGATGACGGGCCGCTGGGCCCCATCCTCCTGTCCCGGGGACCCATCATTTGTATT
>JABSQW010000002.1 GCA_013215605.1 Myxococcales bacterium | reverse complement strand
GCACCTACTTGCCCGAGGTCAGCCGTTCCGTCGCGCTCGCCAACGCGAAGGCGGCGATCCAGGAGGAGGACTGGCGTGCGATGCTCCAGTCGCTCGACACGGTTCAGTCGGACCCGTCACCATCGCCCGAGGTGACCGCCGAATCAATCGCGCTGCGTGCCCTCGCCGTCGAGCGGCTCGGACGCGAAGAGGAATCGCTTGCCAACTACCGCCTTCTCCTCGATCGATACCCCGATTCCGAGGCCGCGAAGCGGGTCCCGGAAATCGTGCGCGTCGAGATCGACTGGGAGGGGCCGCTCGTCTCGGCGGACGGGACAGAACGAGAGACGCGGATTCCGACTGCCGACGTTCCGGTGTTGAGACAGCCACGCGCGGCACGCGATGCGGGACTCCACGGCGAGATCGAGGTGCGGTATCGCATCGGATCGAACGGTCGCCCCGAGCGCATCGAGGTGGTGGGCGCCCCCCATCCCATGCTCGCGTCGCTCGGCATCGAAGCGGCGGCGCGGACGAAGCATGTCGTGGGCGGTGGAGCGAGCGAAGGCGCCATCACGTCGGCGCGCTACCGCTTTCCCATCGTCGACGTCCCGACGCGTCTCGGCCACGCCTACCAGGCCTTCGCCTTCTCGGACTGCGAACTCGCGGGGCGACACCTCGAACGCTGCGACGACTGTGTAGGCTACTGGAAGCCCTACCGCGATCTGCTGTTGGCCCACTGCTCCGAGCTGGCGGGACGGCAGGACGAGGGGCGCGGTGCATACGTGCAGATCGCGCGCTTCCACCCGCGGACGTATCCCGGCGACAGCGCGCAGATCCGCCTCGCGAAGTTGAACGCACCCGGCCGCGACCCCGTGACGCGTTCAACCGGCGCGGCGCCCCATGTCGTGCACCGGGAACCTCCCAGCTATCCGAGCGCTCTGCGCGGCAGCAACGTCGAGGGCTGGGTACTCGTTCGCTTCGACGTCACCGACCAGGGCAAGGTCGACGCAATCCGTGTCGTCGATTCCGATCCGCCCTTCTTGTTCGAGAGCGCGGCCATCGACACGGTGAAGCACTGGCGATATGCGCGGCAGGCCGCTTCGCAGGTGGAGGTGCGTCTCGATTTCGCGATTCCCTGAGCGGAATGCTCAGATGGCTGCCCAGCCACGCGCGAGCTGGTCGAAGAACCGCGACGCGCGCTTCGGGCCCGCGAACAGCGTCATCACGACGTTCACCGTGGTTGCGCCCGCTTTCCGCCACTCGGGCACGGCGTGCAGGCTCGCCTCGAGGTCCGGCCTTCCGTCGCTGCCGACCACGACGTCGAGATCTCCCTGGATGCCGAGGTCATTGGGGTCGCGTCCGGCGCTGCGCCAGGCGTCGCGGAGCACGGGCACCCCGCTGGCGAGGACGTCGACCGGCGCGTAGGGCTCGGGGATCCAGCCATCACCCAGCGTGCAGATACGCTCGACGTTCCGTTCGTGGAGTCTTCCCGCAAACCAGATCGGGATGCGTCGCAGCGGGCGCGGTGAGCACCAGATCCGCTCGAAGTTCACGGTTTCCGACGCGAACGACGCTGGGGCTTCCGTCCAGAGCGCGCGACACGCCGCCATCGTGTCGGTGAGGAGACGACCCCGGAGCGCCCAGTCGACTCCCGCTGCGGCGTATTCCTCGCGCTGCCAACCCGTCGAGACGCCTACCTCGATGCGTCCCTTCGAGAGGGCGTCGAGCGTGGCGAGCGTCTTCGCGAGCAGGGGGGCCGGGCGCAGGGGGGCGATCAGGATCTTCGTCGAGAAACGCACGCGCTCGGTGACCGCGGCCATCGCCGCGATCGTCGACAGCGGCTCGAGCCAGGGGACGTCCGGCGGGAACGGGAAGTCGCCCCACGGATAGCGCTCGGTGCGGTCCCCCATGACCACGTGATCGGTGAGGAGAATTCGATCGACGCCGGCGTCGTCGGCCATTCGAGCGAGGTCCAGGATGTCGGGTGCGTCGTCCGCTCCGACGGCGGGACCGTAGCTCGTGAGGGTGACGGAGAGCGCCGGCGCGGGGTTCATCCGTCGCCCTCCGGGTCGTGGGCGAGCAGGTCTTCGAGCGCCCGATGGAAATGGATCGCCGCGACCTCGTTGCGGCCGAACACGATTTCCGGGAGCGCTCTCGAACCGAGCACTTCCTGAACCTTCTCCTGCATCGGGAAGTCCTCGCGGCCGGCCACCTGGAGCTGGAGCGCGAAGGCTTCTTCGAGCCGGTTGGTGGCGTCCTCGGTCGTCGCCGGCGAGCGCGTGTACAGGCTCGTGACGGCCACGCAGCGGTCCGGACGAGGCGAGTGGAAGCGCCATAGGAAGAGCTCGTCTCGCGTGTAGGAGAACAGCGCGTTCGGAGCGACCCACCACTGCAGAGTCGCGTGGTCCGCCAGCTCCCAGGTGCTCTCGGGACTCTCCGCGAGCTTCTCTACCGTGCGTCGGAAGACCGGGAAGCGAAGGTTCGACCCGAAGCCGTCGTAGATCATCGGTTGGGAGAAGTACCAGGGGTGTACCGACTCCCGGTGCAGCGAGAACACGTGATACGACTCCAGGAAGGTGTCGAGGGCGAGCTTCCAGTTGCACTTCCACTCGGTGGTCTTCGTTTCGAAGTGGTGGTAGTCGGGGATGCCGAGTGCAGTGAGGTCTCCGGCGACACCGCGCAGCAGGTCCGCGCCGTCGAGCGGCCCATCGCCCACCGCTCGCACGAGGATCACCCCCGCGTGCTCCGCGCAAGAGCGCTCGTGGAGGCCGAAGGCGGAGCGATCGAGGGCCGCGAAAGCGTCCTCCGCTTCGGGAATTGCAACGAGGCAACCGTCGATTGCATACGTCCACGAGTGGAATGGGCAGCGAAAGACGCGACCTTCGGCACGGCCGCGACCGTCGGCGATGCGCCCACCGCGGTGTCGGCAGCCATTCACGAACGCGCGAGCGCGTCCGTCGGCATCCCGGGTGACGAGGAGCGGAACGGCTCCGACGTCCGCCGTGAACCACGAGCCCGGCTCGGGGAGGTCCGCGCTCAGACCCGCTACGACGGGGCGCTCGCGCCACAACCGATCGCGCTCGCGCCGGTGATGAGCAGCGTCGGTGTAGACCGACGCTGGCAGGCGGAGTACCGCAGGAGCGAGATCCGTGGTGGCGTTGCGGAGGTGCTCGAGGAAGCGGTGTACGGCGGAGACCTGATCGAGGTGGTGCATTCGAGCCCGCCAGGTGGAATGGCTGCCGCAGCCTCCCATGAAGCGAGTCGAAGCGTCAAACCTCCGCGTGTCCTGGCGCGCGACCCGAAAAGCCAAGCAGGCGTGACCCCTAGGCAGACTCTACGGCCAGCTCCAGGAGCCGCGCGTCGCGCTCGACGCGGCCGTCGAGACCGGCTTCGATGCGCTTGCCGAAGTGCTCCGACTCGAGCGAGCGGCGGATGATGAAGTCCGTCGCGATGTCAAGGCGCCTTTCGTCGAAGGGGACCTGGTGGAGGAGCTCCGTCGCCGCGACCACGTCGATCACCATCTGGACCATCAACTTCGAGCGCAGGAGCGCATAGTTGATGTCGCTGAAGAGCACCTTGGTGGCTTCGTCGACGCGCTCCGACATCTCCTCGACCCGCTTCGCGAGCTCGGCTCGCTTCGGGTCGTTGGCGATCTCCTTCAGCTCTCCGCGCACGTGATCGAACATGACATTGAGAGCACCCTTGCCGATTTCGCGCAGGGCGAACGAGGCCTGGATCTCGCTCGTTCCCTCGTAGACGGTCATGATGAGGCTGTCGGCGTGGAGCTTTGCGACGTCGGAGTCCATCGTGTAGCCGATTCCGCCAAACACCTGCATGGCGTCGCGGGTGATATCGTCGCAGACCTCCGTGGCGAAGTACTTGCAGAGCGGAGTGAGGAGACGGACGCGGACGTTGTCGCGCTCGAGCTCTTCCTGGATCTCCACCCGCTGGGCCACGGAGATGTCGTCGCGCGCCAGCGCCGCTTCGCGAGCCGTGTTGAGATCGACGAGCTTGTAGGTGCGGTAGAGGAGGGCGCGCACCGCTTCGGTATCGACCGCCATGGCGGAGAGCATCGTGCGCACGAGCGGTTGCTGGGCGATCGGGATGCCGAACTGCTCGCGCTCCATCGCGTACGAGACGGCGTCGTGCAGCGCCGCTTCGCACAACCCGAGTGCCTGCGACGCGACTCCGAGGCGGGCCACGTTCATCAGATCGAGCATCGCTCGGAAGCCCTGTCCCTTCGCACCGAGCCGGGTGCCGACGGCGCCATCGAACACCACCTCGCACGTGGCCGAGCCGTGGATGCCGAGCTTCCGCTCGAGCCTCGCCACCTTCACGCCGTTCTGCGAGCCGTCCTGGTTGTGGCGCGTGACCATTACGAGGGAGAGACCGCTCGTCGTGCCCTTCGACTCCTCGAACGTCTCAGCATCGCGTGCGAGAACCAGGTGCACCTCGGCACCGCCATTCGAGATGTAGATCTTCGTTCCCTCGATACGCACCGAGCCGTCGGGAAGATCCGTCGAGCGAGCCTGGATGCCGCCGAGATCGCTGCCGGCCTGCGGCTCGGTGAGGTCCATGCAGCCCTGTACCTCCCCCGAGGCGAACTTCGGAAGGATGGCGCGCTTGACCTCTTCACTGCCGTACTTCTCGATGTCGGTCGCGGCGCCGGTCTGGAGGCCCACTATCATCATCAGGCTGGGATCGGCGCGCGAGATCATCTCGAGGTAGATGCCGTTCAGCAGAGCCGGCAGTCCGAAGCCGCCGTACTCCTCTGACACGGAGAGGCTCACGAGTCCCGCCTCGCGGAGCTTCTCGTAGGCGGCGCAAATGTGCGGGGGCGAGGTGGCGCCGCCGTCGGATGAAAGCTCCGCCTCAGCCGACCAGTGTTTGCGGCTGTCGGCCTCGAAGCTCTGGGCGAGCGATGCCGCGGTCTCGAGGATCGTGCGGTACGCACTGACCTCGCTCTCGACGTCGACCTTCGTGCCCCGCCACAAGTGCAGGAGCTTCTCCCAGTCGACGAGGTGTTCGAGGTACAGGCTCATGCCCGCGGCAAAGTAATCGGCCACGACGGAATCCTCCGAGAGAAACTTCCTCAGGGATATCGATGAGTTCCCCTGATCTCTTGAGGCAGCTGGAGTGGCGGGCGGGATCGCGGAGGCGCGGCAGGAAGCGTGCATGTGGCGCCGGAGATCGGCAGCCCCTCTAGAGTAGTCGCTCTCGTGTGGGGCGGCCCGCACATCCGACGTTCGAACAATTATCGCGAATTTCGCACATTCCGGGAATTCGCGAGGTCGCGTCGTGCTCGCGCGCACGGTGACTTCTGATCCGCCTGCTGGAGCGGGAAAGGCCGGCCGCGTACCCTTCGACAATGCTTGAGCAGGACGGATGGCGGAACGGCGTGAGGGAGCTCGTCATCGTGCTCTCGGTGGCGCTGGTAGCACGGCTGTTCGCGGCGTGGCTCTTTCGCGACGCGCAGTCGCCCGTCTTCGACGAGCGGTACTACACGGTGGCCGCCGAATCCCTCACGCGTGGCCTCGGCTTTCCGGACGCCTTCCGCCCACCCCTCTATTCGCTCTTCATGGCGGGAGTCTTCCACTTCACGTTCGATCTCGACGTCGTGCGCGCCGTACAGATCCTCCTCTCGCTCGTACCCGTCGTTTTCGTGTTCGACGTCTGTCGGCGTCGTTACGGGCTGCGCGCAGCGCTCTACTCGGGGCTCGCGTGCGCGCTGTGTCCAGCACTCGCGCACTTCAGTCATTTCCTCTGGTCCGAGACGCTCGCAGTCGTGCTCGTATCGGCCTTCTTCTGGCTCGCCGATGGGTTCGACCGCACGGACCGACCCGCGTGGCTCTTCGCCGCGGGTCTCGCGCTCGGGCTGACCGCGCTCACGCGCGAGATCTGGCTCTACTTCGGCGTCTGTACCGCGGTCTGGGTGCTGATGCGAGCACGCGCACGGGGTGACGTTCGATCCGGCGCGCTTCCCGCGGCGCTCGTGGTGGTTGGCATGGCGTTCTCGATCCTGCCCTGGACGGTGCGCAATCTGGTCGAGCTCGAGAAGTTCGTGTTGATTTCGGAGAATCACTGGCGGCCCATCTTCGACGGCAACGCCTACCCGAAGGACCACTGGTACACGGGCAACCGTTCCAAGGCGGAGCGCGCCTCCCTCAACGCGTTGCTGCGGGAGATGCCGCGCGAGGACGCCCAGGCACTCCTGCGCGACGTTGCATTCCAGCGCATCGCCGACGACCAGCCGTGGTGGCTCGCGAAGAAGCTCATCCGAACCACATCGACGATGTACACCGCCACCACCCACGAGCTGAAGGCCATCGCCCGCGGCTGGTACGTGGGGCCGGAGGCGCGCACGCGCGTGCTGATCGCCACCAGCGTGGTGGGATTCTTTGTCACGATGATTCCCGGTGTCGCGGCGCTCTGGCTCGTTCCCGGCGGTTGGTACAAGGGGCTCGTCGTCCTCGGCATCCTCTTCGTGAGCGGAACGCACGCCATCGCCATCGCGATTCCCCGCTACCTCGTTCCGGTGCTGCCGCTCTACATGCTCGGGGTGGGTCCACTCCTGGTTGCGGGGCTCGGCCGGGACTCCACCGGGCTCGGCGCGCCGGCGTCGCAGCGGCTGCGCCGCCTGGGAGCGCTCGCGACCCTCGCCGTGTTCGTGCTCGTGCCCCTCCCGCGGACCCTCGACGGCGTGGAGCTGTGGAAGCGCGCCGGGGAGCCGCGTCCGCCCGTTGCCGATCTCGAACCAATGCGCGTGAATCCCACGACCCAATGAGGGCCGACCGGTGCTGACCATCTACCACCTCGCCAACTCACGCTCCGAGCGGATGATCTGGCTGGCCCTCGAGCTGGGACTCGGCTACGAGCTCGTCCGCTTCGAGCGAGATCCGGCAACCCGTCGCGCCCCGGAGGAGATGAAGGAAATCCACCCGCTGGGAAAGTCGCCGGTGATTCGCGACGGTGACATGACGCTGATCGAGTCCGGCGCGATCGTCGAGTACCTCGCCACGAAGTACGGTGCCGGCACGCTCGCGCCCCAGCCGGAAGATGACGACTACGCGCGCTATCTGCAGTGGCTCCACTACGCCGAGGGCTCGGCGATGTTCCAGCTGATCCTCGACATGTTCATGAGCGGTGAGCTCGGCGGGGACGCACACGAGATGTCGCCGCGCATCCGGGAAGGTTGGCTGCAGACGCTCGACCATCTCGACGGCGAGCTCGCGACGCGCCCCTGGTTCGCCGGTGATCGATTCACCGCCGCCGATGTCATGATGGGTTACCCGCTCGTCATCGCCAATGGTCGCGGACAGCTCGAGGGTCGCGAATTCGTGAAGGCCTACGTGAAGCGCATCGTGGAGCGCCCGGCGTACATCGAGGCGCAGCGGATCGCCTGCGGTTGACGAAACGAACCAGTTCGTCGCCCTGACCCTCTCGGTCTGGCTGGGTGTCGGCGGACGAGGCCCGCCTGCCACGGGTCGGTCGGCTAGGCGGTGATGACACCCTGCTCGATGAGCTTCAAGAAGCTCCTTACGAGCTCCGGGTCGAACTGGCTGTCGGAGCCTGCTTCCAGCTCGGCGACGGCTTCTTCGAGAGTTCGCGCGATCTTGTAGCTCGACTCGCTCGTCATCGTGTCGAAGGCGTCACAGATCGCGATGACTCGCGCCGATCGGAGTTGCGTAGAGACACCGATAAGAGGGCGCCAAGCGTCGTGAGGGCGTCGACCTGCGCGGGGTCGAACGCGTCAGGGGTGGTCTCGTGGAGGACTGCGAGCGCCCCGTGTACGTGACCGTCGTCGCCGGGGATCGGCACGACGGCGGCCGACGAGATTTCCTTGGCCTCTTCGTTCTTCGCGGAGTCGTCGGGGCCGCGGAGAACCGGTCGACCCCCGCTCATCACGAGCGCGGCGAGCTCCGTGATCATTTTTCCCTTCGTCGCGAACATCTCGGCCGCACCGTCGCCCGCCGATTCGAGCAGCACCGGGTGATCGTCGGTGCTGCTTCCGATGAGCACGAAGGCGACGTCCGCCGCCGCGAGTTCGAGGGCGCTGTTGGCTGCCGTCTCCGCGGCCAGGTGACCGTGCTCGGCCCACGCCAACTCGCTCGACACGCGAAGCAGCGAGGCGAGCCGCAGATTGTCGTCGTCCATTCGCCGCAGTGATGCGCGCGCGGAGCGCCGCAACAGGAAGAACGAGCAGAGTGACAGGGTCGACAGCGAGATCACGAGGCCGATGAGCGCGAGACCGTAGACCGGATCGCCGAGATCTGGGAGCACGTACCGTTCCACGACCACGGCGAGAGTGACGAGCGGGAAAATGGCGCCCATGAAGTACGCCCCGAACGCGATCCGGTCGAGTTGCTCCGGCTCGGCGTACGCGGTGCTCTGGCGCTTCGGCATCCTTCGACCCCCTCGGTCCCGGACGTGCTACTCCGATGGGGACTTATCGACCGGGCGGGCGCTGCTCCCAAGTGGCAACGACCGGTTGCGTGGGCCCGGAAGGCAGCGGGACAGCGGACGCAGCGCCGCCGAATCCGCACCCTTTTCGTTCCCAGGAGTGAACGCTACCTGTGGGGGGGCGACCTCTCCGTGGGGGATGCCAGGCCGCGAGGACGCGTCGTGCCCGAGTTACCCGAAGTCGAGGTCACCCGTCGACGCATCGCGCCGCTGCTGGTGGGGCGTAAGATCCGGTCGGTTCGGACCACGGCAGACAGTTACTTCTTTCTCACACCCCCCGCGGAGGTCGCGGCGGCGCTTCAGGGGCGCACGGTCTCCGGGGTCTCGCGCCACGGCAAGTACCTGCGGATCGAGCTCGAGGGCGGCGGATGCCTGGTCGTCCATCTGGGGATGACGGGCCAGCTCTTCGGCAGTGGGGTCAGCAGCGTGCGCCTGCTGTCGGCGACCGCCCGCGCTTCGCTGGCGCCCGAGGAGCAGACCGCGTTCGAGCCCGATTCGCACACTCATCTCCACCTGCGCTTCGAGGACGGCGGTGCCGACGTCTACATGCGGGACGTCCGGAAGTTCGGGAAGGTGCTCGTACTCGGGCCCGGCGAAACCCACGAGCGCCTCGAGCGCCTCGGCATCGACGCGCTCGAGGTCAGCGGGGAGCTCTTGTTCTCGGCCACCCGAAAGCGTGCCGTTGCCATCAAGTCGCTGCTCCTCGATCAGGTGGTGCTCGCGGGGGTGGGGAACATCTACGCCGACGAGGCGCTGTTCCTGGCCGGTGTGCGACCGACGCGTCGAGCCGCACGGGTGACACGCAAGCAGTGCGACGGAATCGCCGACGCTCTGCGCGGCGTCCTCGAGCGCTCCATCGAGACCGGCGGCTCGAGTATCAGCGACTACGTTGCACCCGACGGCAGTGACGGCAGCTACCAGGACGAGCGGCGCGTGTACGCCCGCGCGAAACAGCCGTGCTTCGTATGTGGGAGTCCCATCCGCAAGACGGTGATCGGCCAGCGCGGAACGCACTACTGTCCCAGCTGCCAGAAGTGAGGACACCTTGCTGACCCTTTCGGAGCTTCACCGCGCCAATCGCCTGCTCGGGCGCGCCATCGTCGGACACCGCCTGCAGACGGTCGTCCAGTCCGACGACACGAGCGTCGTGCTCGGCACCTACGGCGACGGCACGCGCCGATTCTGGCTGCTGTGTGCGCGACCGGCGTCGGGGCGGATCGGCGAGGTCGAAAAGCCCGCGAAGGCTCTCGCGACACCGCCCGCGCTCACCCAGTACCTGCGCGCTCACGCCCTGGGGGGGACGGTGCAGGACGTGCGGATCGTCGACGACGACCGCCAGCTCGCCTTCGAGATCGCAACGAAGCAGGGCAGCATCGAGATCTTGCTCTCGCTGTTCGGCGCGCGCAGCAACGTGTACGTGCTCGACGGGGACCGGCGGATCGTAGCGGCGCTGCGACCGCTCGCGGACACGCGCAGCGAGCTCGTGCTGGGAGGCGCTTTCGCGTCGCCGAGCGGGCGTCCGCCTCGAGAGGGCGAAGATCGTTTCGAGGCGACGGAAGACGCCGAGTTCTTCACTGCAATCGAGGCGCGGTACGCCACCGCCGAGAGCGAGGCCGGCAGCGACGCGCTGCGGCGGCGCGTCGAACGGGTGCTCGAAAAGCAGCGCAAGCTCCTCGACCGCAAGCTCGCGAAGCTCGACGGAGACATGGCGGCAGCCACACGAGCCGTCGATTGCGAGCGCCAGGGTGAGCTCTTGAAGGGTGTGCTCTCGCAGGTGAAGAAGGGCGACACAGAGGTGGTCGTACGAGATCCCTCCGCGGGCGAGGACGTCACGATCGCCCTCGACGCCACCCGGACTCCCCCGGAGAACATGGAGCTGCTCTTCAAGCGCTACCGCAAGGCGCTGCGAACCCTCACGAAGGGCGGCGCGCAACAGGTCGCCGTGAGCGCCGACCGCGATGCCGTCGGGGCCGAGCAGGAGGCGTTTCAGGAGCTCGCGACCTCGAGTGCTGGAGGCAGCGAAAGCGGAGACGGGGACGACGCGGCCTTCGCGACGTTTGCCGACCGCCCACTCACCGCGAAGCTCCTCGGAAAGTTCGCGCCGCCCACGCGAGGGAAGGGCACGGGTAGGAAGCCCGGCGCTCCCGCGCCCGATCGGATGATCGGCAAGCTCCGAGTGCCGGCGCGTCTGATGCCGCGCCGCTATCCCACCGCCGGTGGGCTCGAGGTATGGGTGGGCCGCAGCGATGCCGCCAACGACTTCCTGTCGACGCGCATCGCCCGCGGCAAGGATCTCTTCTTCCACCTCGACGGCGCGCCGGGCAGCCACGTGATCCTGCGGACCCAGGGCCGCAACGATCCCCCGTCCGAGGCGGTCCTCGACGCCTGTGAGCTCGCCGTGCACTTCTCGAAGGCCAAGAAGGCGAGTCGCGCCGACGTCCACGTGGTGCCCATCAAGAACCTCAAGAAGCCGAAAGGCGCAAAGCCCGGCCTCGTCATGGTGCACGGCGGCAAGTCGATCCACCTGCGACGGATCCCGGCGCGGCTCGAGCGCCTGCTCGCGTCCAAGCTCGACGACTAGTCTGGCTGGGATCGGCGAGCCAGACCCGCCTGGTGGCTTCCGCTCGGCTTCCCCTGGGTCTGCCCCGCTCGCTCAGTACCGGCCCCGCCGCCTGCGTCTGCCGTGCAGCCACATCAGCGGCGGCAGCAAGAAAGCCAGCTCGAAGCCCAGGCCGCAGGCCGGGAATGTTCGGATGCTGTCGCAGCCCTCGAACTCGACTTCTTCGTACGTCTGCCCCGAGATGCACGCCTCCGTGTCCCCGACGGCGATCCCGGTGTCTTCGGTTCGGAAGTGGGAGACCAGGTCCATGAACCCGTCGTGGTTCACATCCCGGAGGAACGGCGTGGCCACGCAGTCGCGGTCTTTCTCGCCGTGATCGTCCTCTTCTCGCTCATCATCATCGTCGTCGTCTTCTTCTCGCGAGCGACGACGCGAGTGCCCCCGCCGGTCGTCTTCTCCGCGATCCTGCCAGCGCCGATCGCCGCCTCGGCGCTTGGCGCGGTGCCGCGAGCGGAAGCCGTGTTCGCAGATGCGATCGATGGGCAGCGCGCCGTTGGGTCCGAAGGCCAGGCCCTGGCGGTCCCCGGGGAGAAGAGGGTTGGTCACGTCCACGTCGAGCACGTCAAAGGTGTCCGAGCCGAGGATGGCCACCGGGATGACGCCGCGGCTCAGCACGAAGACTGCATTGCGGTCTCTGCCCGGCTTGATGTCGATGTCGATGGCTAGCGGAGGAGGGATACGCGTAGCGAAGAAACCCTCACGCGGCTGCCAGCTTTCCACCTGGCGGTGCCACGGGTCGTCGATCGGGTTGAGGTCGACGGCCACGTTGCGAAAGGCGAGTGGGTGCGTGCCGGTGGAGTCGAGCACGTCGACGTGGAGGTGGGCCTGAAAAGAGAAGCCCGAGTTGCCCACCTCCGCAATCTGCACGGAGCGATCGACCTCCTGGCCTACGCCGACGAGCGTCGTGTTCTGCTTTGCATGCAACAACCGCACGCTGTGACCGCCGGGGGTGCTGATCTGTACTTCGTTGTTCACGAAGCCGGGACTGAAGGGCTGCTGGTCGGGGTTCGAACCGATGGCCACGGTCACGGTGCCGCTGGCCGGCGCAAAGAAGGGCTTTCCGAAGCTGAAATAATCCTCGTTGTTCAGGCTGTCCAGGGGATCGCTCGGATCCAGGTTGTCGTTGAGCACGACCAGGTCGTAGGACCAGGCACCCTGGTGGGTAATGGAGCCGTTCGCGCCCTGGCCCACGAACCAGCGGCCATCCCCCGGGAAGTCGAGTTCGATCGGCGGGGCGCCGGCGTTCTCTATGCCGATGGGGAGCGGCGGATCCAGCGGATACGGTGTTTCGAGCAATCGGTACGACGCAATACTCGGCGACTGATCGACGCTGGTGCCGAAGAAAGAACTCTCGTTCGAGACCTGCCCGCGAACCCAGCTGCGGTGCAGCGCCGGGAGGAGCGCGACGGCCAGATCGAATGGAAGCGCGGCGATGAGCGTGGCGTAGGGGATCTCGATTTCGATTGCCTGCGCGCCGGTTGCCAGGTTGAGACCGCTGATCGTGGTGAACGACGCCGGCAGGCCGAAGTCGTTGTAGATCAAGAGCGTGTGGCGTCCCCTCGGCGGGGCGAAGTATATCCTGATGTCCGGTCTTGGGCCTCGGGCGAAATCGAGCCCGACGGAGAAGGCGCCCTGTACCGGCAGCCCCCCCACCGTCTCCGCCGCGAAGAGGAGCCCGTCGGAAACCGGCGCGATTGCGACGGAGATGATGTCGCGGGCGGGGTCCGCGCCGGCATCGCCCGCGGGATCCGCGAAGAAGGGTATGGCCCCCCAATCGGACAGATCGCCATCGATGCTGATCGCTTCGGCCGTGGGTCGCAGGGTATCGACGAGCGAGAAGATCTCGGCATCACTCGCCGCCGAAACGGCGGGTCCGCAGAGAAGACAGAGGAGGCAGAGTAGAGCGTGAACGCGGTGCACACGGATCTCCAAGCCAACATCTAGCCTATCACGGGAATGCGGCATGCAAAGGCGGTCTCGAAAACGCGTCGGGCTAGTCCACGAACGCCCACAGCTTCTGGCGGCTCCGCACGTCGAGCGACCCCGGGGACCGCACCAGGTAGAGGTCGCCGACCACGTCCTGGATCAGCAGTCCCCCACCCGGCAGATCCCGCGGCCACTCGTCGCGCAGCGTCTGAAAGCGGCGCGGTCCCTGCTTCGTGCGGACCTCGAAGGTGCGGATCTCGATCTCCTCGACCACGTCGTCCACGGCTTCGATCTCGAAGACGAAGCCGGCCTCGAGCAGAGCCAGCGTGAGCGCGCGCTTCGAGACCGGATCGAGCTCCGACAGGTCGCGCACGAGGGCCACTTCGTCCTCGTCTGCGTCCCGCAGCGACACGTAGCGACCAGGCGAAGACCACGGGAAACAGCGAACGGCTCGCACCGACACCGGTCCCTTCGGGGTCTGGGCAAAGAGCTGCCCGTCCTTGCCGTTCCACAGCGAGACGCTCCCGAACAGATTTTCAGAGATGGCTTCGGTCATTGGATCCCTCCCCTTGGATCGATGTTCCTTCCGAGTTCCGTACGCCGGGGCGCCTCCATCTGCCGCTGTAGCTCGTGGAGCCGCCGGTAGACGCCGTCCGGAATCACCAGCAGCTCCGCGTGAGTTCCGCCCTCGACGAGGCGACCGTCTTCGACCACGAAGATCCGGTCGGCCCGGCGCAGGGTCGACAGCCGGTGCGCGATCGAAAACACGGTGCGACCCGCACACAGGCGGTCGAGGGCCTCCTGGATCTTGAACTCCGTCTCCGTGTCGACGCTGCTCGTGGCCTCGTCGAGGATCAGGATGCGCGGATCGTGGAGGATCGCCCGGGCGATGGAGATGCGTTGGCGCTCCCCGCCCGACAGCGTGTGTCCCCGTTCGCCCACCATCGTCTCGTAGCCGTTTGGCAGCTTGCAGAGAAAGTCGTGGGCATTGGCGGCGAGCGCCGCCTCGACGATCCGGTCGATGCTCGCCTCCGGGAGCCCGTAGCAGATGTTCTCCATCACCGTTCCGTGGAACAGGTACGGGTCCTGTAGGACCATTCCGAGCTGTTTGCGGGTGTGACCCGTATCGAGATCGCACACGTCCACGCCGTCGATCCGAACGCTCCCGCCCGTGACGTCGTAGAAGCGCGCGATCAAGTTGGTCACCGTGGTCTTCCCGCCGCCCGACGGACCGACGAGTCCGATCATCTCACCGGGGGCGACGTCGAACGAGATTCCCTGGATCACCTGTCGCACTCCGTCGTAGCCGAAGACGACGTTCTCGAAGGTCACGCGCCCCTGGATGGGCTCGAGACGCACCGGGTTCGGGGTGTCCAAGACCTGGGGCTCCGTGTCGAGAACCTCGAAAATCCGGTGTGCCGAGCTCGTGGCGCGATTCATGATGCGTGCCATCTGCCCGATGATGTCGATGGGTTGGATGAACATCACCATGTAGAGGAGGAACGAGACGAACGTCCCCGAGGTGAGCCTCTCCACGGTCGGTCCGTCGCCGAGTACTCGCGGCAGCGCGATCACCCATACCACGACCACCATCCCGCGCACCGCCAACATCAGCGCGGGCCAGAAGGCGGTCCACTTGTGGTGGATCTGGTTGAACGCGTTCGTGACCCCGTAGTTCCGCTCGTCGAAGCGCCGGCGCTCGCGTGCCTCCTGGTGGAAGGCTTTCACGACCTTCATGCCGGGAATCGTGTCGGACACCACATCGGTCACCTGCGACCACTTGCGCCAGGCCCGCAGGAAGAGCCGATTCATCTGCCGCCCGTGCAGGTAGACCCACAGACACAGAAACGGAACCGGCAGCGTCATCACGAGACCGAGCGGGGTGTCGAGATGGATCAGCACTGCGGAGAGCCCGATCAGCTGGATGACCGCGAGCGACACGTCGACGATGCCGAGCGCCAGGAAATCCCAGAGCCGGTCGGTGTCGGCGGTCACCCGGGTGATGAGGCTTCCAGTCTTCTTCCGCGAGTAGAACGCCAGCGAGAGCTTCTGGAGGTGCGCGTAGAGCTCGGTGCGCAGGTCGCGCGCGACGTGCTCTCCGAGGATCGCCATCCAGCGAAGTCGCGCCCACGCGGCGAGTTGACGCAACGCGTACGACGCGGCGATCGCCGCCACGGCCCACTGCGCGAACGTGCGCACCTCGTCCACGCTCTTCACGCCGTCCTGCACCGGGCGGATGACCTGGTCGATCAGGATGCCCGTGAGGTAGGGGGGCACGAGGGCCAATGCGGTGAGAACGGTGGCGGAGAACACACCGAACGCGACCTGCCCGCGGTACGGCCGCAGATACGTGAGCAGCCGCCACAGTACGGCCATGTCGTTCGCCGCGACGAGGGCCTGCGCCTCGCGCACCGGACCTGCGACGCTGTCCGCGTAGAGTTCGTCGGCGTCCGCCGACGGAGTGTCGCGACCCTCGAGCGCCTGCTCGAGGACGAACTGCAGGTTTTCCATGCCGCGCCGCTGGCGGTGGCTGAAGCGCACCCGCAGCATTGCCGGCGCCCCGGCGTCCCCGAGCAGCTGCAGTGTATTGCACGACAGGCCCGGGTCGAGGCGGACGGCTTCGATCTCAGCGCGGGGAAGACACTGAATGCGCAGTGGTGCGTTCGACGCTCTCGCATTCTGAGAACGTGCAGTCACGACGAAGCGAGCACCGAGGCACACCCACGTCTCGCAGAGTGACATCGCGTCGTCGAGGTCGGCGAGGGCGTAGAGCTGAACCGGGTCGCCGTCCATGCGGGATTCGACGGCACGCCGGATGCTCGCGGGCAACGCTTCCGGCTGATCGGTGTAGCGCTCGATGATCCGGCGATCGGTGTCCGATGTGGAAATCTGGGCCTGCATGGCCATCTCCTGGGTTGCTTCTCCGGTGCGACCCGCCTGGCCGCGTTGGACCCCTCCAACGAAAACGGCCCTCCGGGTCTGCACCCGGAAGGCCGTTTGAACAAAGAAGGCTCTTCTCTAGGGTGCTGGGTCGCGGCGCGCGAGGTCGTCCGCAAACGAATGACCGTTGGGAGCGGCGCCTCTCGGGCACACCACGGCCGTCACGGGCGCGAAGCGCTGAGCAGTGGTGCAAAGGAAATTCATTTTCGCCGGTTTCCTCGCTGATCCGCGGGAAACTTACACCGGGCAGCGATGTCCCGCCAGAAATTCGCCCCGCCCCACGCAATTTGGGGACGTTCCTGAGATCGGGGAACGTCCCGGAGTCGGACGAGTTGCGCTGGAGAGCGGCCGGATCGGGGCGTTTTTCCGCCGACGGCCACTCAGGCGTCGAGGGCGATCTTCATCGAATCGACGGACGAGCCGCCGTCGACGCAGATCACCTGGCCGGTCACGTAGCTCGCGGCTTCGCTGGCGAGAAACAACACCGTGTTGGCGATGTCCTGCTTGCTGCCGACGCGGCGCAGCGGGCAGCTCGCGTTTCCTTTGCCCGAGCTGACGCTGTCGAAGCGGGCGAGGCCCTCGGTATCCGAGATGCCGCCGGGCGCGACAGCGTTCACGCGGATGCCGTGCGGTCCCCACTCCGACGCGCAGCTGCGGGTGAGGGAGTCGACGCCCGACTTCGCCGCTGCGACATGGGCCTGCAGTGTGGGACCCACGTGCTGGAAGGGTGCCGTGATGTTTACGACGTTGCCCCCGTGGTCCTTGAGCCAGGCCTCGAAGGCGGCCTTGCTGACGTTGTAGGTGCCGAGCAGGTCGATGTCCACCACGGACTTGAAGCCGTTGTAGGAGATCCCGGCCATGGGCGCCGGGAAGTTGCCCGCTGCGTTGTTCACGAGGATGTCGAGCCGGCCGTAGCGTTCGAGCGTGGAGGCGATCACGTTCTCTACCTCGTCGGGCTTGCGGACGTCGCACTGCACGGCGAGACACGAGAGGCCCTCGTCTTCGAACTCCTTCGCCGTTGCCTCGATGACCTCGAGTCGTCGGCTGCAGATCACGAGCTTCGCTCCGCTGCGACCGAAGGAACGCGCGATCTCCTTGCCGATGCCCGTCCCGCCGCCCGTCACGAGGGCGACCTGATCGCTGAAGGTGTCGTTGCTGAAGATGCTCATTGCTCTCCTGTGCGCACGGAATCGCGCGGCGCAGGTCAGGATCCTACGGGCCAGTTTGGTGTGTCAAGGCGGCGAGGTTCGTTGACCCCGGCCCCGAGGGCGTGAGAGATTCGTTCGAATCCACGCGGAGGAACCATGGCCAAGGCGATTCACACGATGATCCGCGTCTTCGACCTCGACCGCTCGATGGCGTTCTACGCCGGCGCATTCGGACTGAAGCTCGCCGAGCGCTTCGACTTCGACGACTTCACGCTCGCCTACCTCCGCAACGCAGAGAACGACTTCGAGCTGGAGCTCACTTACAACCACGATCCGGCAGAGCCCTACACACATGGCAGTGGATACGGTCACCTCGCCGTCGTCGTCGAGGACGTCGACGCCGAGCACGTCCGCTTCGCGAAGCTCGGCCTCTCACCCCGCGACGTCGTCGACATGAAGCACGCCGGCAACGTTCTCGCGCGCATCTTCTTCGTCGAGGATCCCGACGGCTACAAGATCGAGGTGATCCAGCGTTCGGGGCGATATCAATAGTCGCCACGGCGCGGGACTTCGGAGCGGCGATTCGGCGCATTCGGCACTACGCGGGCGAAAGCGCGGCCTGTCGAGCGTCGGGACCCGACATGCGAGCAGCCAGGCTCGCGTCAACCCGCGTCTATGAGCACCTTGAGGACGCCGGCCTCCGTGGCGCGCCGCAGTCCCGCGTCGGCCGCCCCCAGGCTGACGCGGTCCGACACGAGGGAGTGTACGTCGATCTCGTCCGCCGCCAGTGCATCGAGTGCCGGCGCGAAGGGTCCGCAGCGAGAGCCGATGACCTGGATCTCGTGGATGACGAGAGGCGCGAGGTCGACACTGGCGTGGCCCGCCACGGTGCTCTTGAGCACGAGGGTGCCGCGGGGTCGCGTCGAGGCGATGGCGAGTTCGAAGCCCGCGGCGTTGCCTGTGGCCTCGATGACCAGCGAGGTGGGCGTCGGTGCGAAATCGCGCTCGAGGAGCGTTTCGATCCCGCGTCGGGCGAGGATCGCGAGCTTTTCAGGGTGCCGACCCACGCTGCGTACCACTGCGCCGGCGCGCTGCAGAACCTGGGCGACGAGCAGGCCGAGCTTGCCGTCACCGAGGACGAGACAGTCGAGCCCGGCCTCCATGTCGACCTGCTCGAGGATCTCGAAGGCGGCCGCAAGGGGCTCGGTGAACACCGCGAGGTCGTCCGGTACGCCGTCGGGTACCGCGTGCAGATTCGCGACGGGGACACAGAGCTTTTCTGCGAACGCGCCGTCGGCGTTCTGGATGCCCATCACGCGACGCGTCGGGCAGTGGCGTCCGAGGCCGGCGCTGCAGCTCGGACAGGATCCGCACGCGAAGTTGATCTCGCCGACGGCGCGGCGTCCACGCCACTGCGGGGGACCGTCTTCCACGACACCCACGAATTCGTGGCCGAGCACGCCGCGAAAACCCATGTAGCCCTTTACGAGCTCGACGTCGGTTTTGCAGATCCCCGCGGTGGTGACGGACACCAGCGCCTCGCCGTCGCGCGGCGAGGGTTCGGAGACGTCGCGAACCCGGGCGTCGCTGCCGTCGAGGTGTAGCGCGAGCATGAGGTCGAGCATCTTGGCGGAGCGGTGGACGGGAGGTCAACATGCCTGGGGCGCGACCCGCGGCCGCGTCTGTGGGTATGCTCGTACTGCGAGGAGGATCCGATGCCGCTTCCGCCGAAGGTGTGTCCGAGCTGCGGGGACGAGTATCTCCACCAGGCGACGACGTGCGTACACTGCGACGTCCCTCTCGTGCTCGAGGGCGAGTTCGATCGGGATGCGCCGCCGCCCGAGTTCCCGCCGGCTTCGGAGCTGGAGTGTTTGCGCATCACGCAGCCCGGTTGGGCCGTGGCCCTCGCCGAACGACTTCGCGGGGCGGGCATCGCACATCGCGTCGAGAAGATGACCGCGGGAGAGAGCAACGCGTATGGGGTCTTCGTGCTCTCGGAGGACCTCGAGGCGGCGCGCGTCATCGACGCTGATCACGTGCGTAGCGAGATGCCGGACCTTCCGGAGGGCTTCGACCCGCGCGATATTCCCGACGAATCCGAAGCGTCCGACGCCTGCCCGGCGTGCGGCGTCCGGATCGATCCCGAAGCAGCGGAGTGTCCGGGCTGTGGACTCTTCATTGGGGAGCCGTAGCCGGGTCGGACGTCGGCGCGCGGTCTGGCGCCGCGTGCTCTGCGCCGCGGTCGTCGCGGCGCTGGGGTGCGCCGCGGCACCCGCGGGAGCCGTCGCCGACCCCGGCGCGATGAAGATCCTCAAGTGGAAGCAGGGCTTCCGGTTCCGACCGCCGGGCGAGCCGGAGCTGATCCTCTGGTACTGGTTCTACGAGTGGAACCTGTTCGGTGCGGTCAAGCCGCGGCTCATTTCGAAGGGACTCTCCGGCCGACTCGAGCCTTCGGGAACCGAGGCCGGTGGGACGCTGGCGCTGGCGCCGGGCCTGACCCTGCACGCGCTTCCCGTATTCGACGGGATCGAGCTGAGCCTGACCGCGCGAAATCAGAGCGCGCGCCCCTGGCCGGAGCTCGCGAGCGTGATTCCGTGTCTCAGCCCCCAGAACCGCAGCCGGAACACCCCCAACTTCGTCACGAAGAAGACGTGGTTCTTCGGAGAGGACGGTCTCGAACTCGTGGTGGATCGCGGTCGCTGGCGGGCGATCCACTTCAATCGGCGTTTCAGGCCGGCGATCGACGCACGCTCGAGGAACGGGCGCTTCCCGTGGTCGAGGCGCTGGCGAACCAGCTCAAGCGATGCTGAACGGGGCATCCTGGTGCGAGAGTCGGTCGATGGCGAGTGGGTGATGGGAGCCGCGTGGGAGCGCTTTCTATCCGCGCAGGCGAACAACTCGTCGAAGTGCCTGCACCTCTCCGTCCGCATCGGACCCCTCGCAGTTGGTGAATCGAGGGTCGTGCGCGGCAAGCTCTACCTGTTGCGCGGAAGCCGCGAAGATCTCTTGAAGCGATACGAAGAGGAATTCGGATCGCCTACATCTCTTCCTTGAGTCGCACGTCGCCGAAGGCCTCCGGGTACTTTGCCATGCTCGCGGTATAGAACGCGCGGATCTCGTCCATGTCCTCGCTGACGTTGCCGGTGGGAATGACCTCCGGGCCGAAGCCGCCGAGCTTCCGCGAGTAGTCGAGGAAGCCGAGGACGATGGGAACGTTGGCGGCACGGGCGATGTGATAGAAGCCCGACTTCCAGTGCGGGACGTACGAACGCGTGCCTTCGGCGGGAACCGTGAGGGCGAGCGTCGAGCGGTTCGCGAACACCGCGGTCATCTGCTCCACGGCGTTCTTGCGGGCGTTCCGTCGCACCGGGATGCCGCCCAGGTACTTCATCAAGCCGCCGAACGGCCAGCGGAAGATCGTGTGCTTGCCCATCCACGAAATGTCCACATCGAGATCCCAGGCGATGGCCAGCATGTAGATGAGATCCCAGTTCGTCGTGTGGGGCGCCGCGATCAGGACGAACTTGCGCGCGGCCGGCCCGTTCCCCTCGGATTTCCACCCGGTGAATCGCAGAAAGCGTTGCGCGGCCCATCTCGTGAGGCGATTCGAAACGAGGTGACTCTCTCTCGCATCTTCCATGGATGGGCTCCCTGGGGGACGGCCGAAGCAGTCAAGCGTCCTCCGTTTCCAGGATACGAGAATTACCGCTCGCCTGCCGAACGGCGGGGTCGCGCATAAACAGGGCGAGCGAAAGTCCGCCGACGACCACTGCGAACCACAACGTGCACGCGCGAATCAGCAGAGTGGACGCGAGTGCGACAGGGGCCGTGACACCCTCGACGAGCCGCGTCGCGAGCACGGCAAGCGAGCCCTCCGTGGCGCCGAGTCCACCGGGCAGAAAGCTCACGGCACCGATCAATGTGGTGGTCGACCACAGGAAGAGACACAGGAGGATGTCGGCTTCCACGCCGGCGAATCCCTCGAGGACCACGTAGTAGCCGAGGCACTCGAGCCCCCATCCGATGACACTGATGAACGACAGCAGGAGCAGGGGCCGCAGGGCGAGCAACACCGAGCTGCTGTCGACCAGCTTCTCCGCGCGCGTCGTCACTGCGGAGAGCCCCAGGCGGCCGACAAATCCGAGCAGTGTGTGGAGCAGGTGGGGAGATCCGAGCACGACGATCGCACCACCGACGAGCGCCAGGACCGCCACGGCGATCGGCAGGAAGTCTCGATTCTGCGCGATACCGACGAGACTCAGCACCACGAGCGCGATGAGATCGGTGAGCCGGTCCGCCACCACGATGGGCGCGGTGCGCGATCCCGACACGCCGTCGCTGCTGCGGAGCAGCACGCTGCGCAACACCTCGCCCACCTTGCCGGGCGTTACCGACATGCTGAGCCCCGCGATGTAGATGAGCGCGGAGCGCGAATACGTGAGATTCGGGGCGTTTCCGTCGCCGGGTTGCCGGATCCCGAGCCAGCCGAGGCACAGCTCCCACTTCAGGAAGCGCAGGCAGTAGTTCGCGCTCGACAGGGCGAGCGCTGCGAAGACGGCGCGCCACGCGTATTGGTCGAGGGCGGCGCCGATCTTTCGCGCGTCGAGGTAGACGACGGCGCTGGCGTAGAGGAGGACTCCGAGCCCGATTCCCAGCAGTGCTCGCCGCAGCATCCGATTCATCGATCAGCAGAGTAGCGCCCGCGCGATATGCTGCGGGAACCGCAGGGAGGCAGCCTCGAGATGACCGACGTCAAGGTGGGGATTCGAGTTCCGCGCAGCACACAGGTGGGAACCGTCGCCGAGCGACAGGCCGTGATGGAATCGATCGCTGACGGCGGTCTGGATCACGTGACCGTGTCCGACCACGTGAGCTTCTTCGTGGGCGCCGGCTTCGACGGACTCATCCACGCGGCGCAGGTCGCGAGTCTGCACGACACCCTCGAGGTGGCCGTCGCCGTCTATCTTCTGCCGCTCCGCCACCCCACCACCGTCGCCCGGCAGATTCAGAGCATCGCCGCGAGTGCGCCGGGGCGTCTGCTGCTCGGGGTCGGTGTGGGGGGCGAGGATCCCCACGAGTACGAGGTGTGCGGCGTGGATCCGCGCACCCGCGGCCGCCGCGCTGACGAAGCGCTCACGATCCTGCGCGGGCTGATGACGGGCGAGCCGTTCGATTTCGAAGGCGAGTTCTACCGCCTCGAAGCCGCGCAGATCGCGCCTGCGGTGGAACCGCGGGTTCCGATCGTCGTCGGCGGCAGGTCGGCGGCTGCCGTGCGTCGCGCGGGAACGCTCGGTGACGGCTACCTGGGCGTCTGGATCTCGGCGAAGCGGTTTGCGGGCATCCTCGCGGAGGTCGCCGATCACGCGAGTGGCGTCGGGCGCGACGCTTCGGGCTTCGAGCACGGCCTCTACGTGTGGTGTGGCTTCGGCGACACGGGGGACGCGGCTCGCGATCGCGTCGGATCCGCCATGGAGTCGTTCTACCGGATCGGTTTCGAGAAGTTCGAACGCTACACGCCGTACGGGAGCGCCGCGGACGTCGCCGAGTTCCTTGCGCCCTACGTCGAAGCCGGTTGCCGGAGCTTCCACCTCGTCCCGAACGCGGCGAGCGATGCCGCGGCCGTCGAGCAGTGCGCGGAGGTGAAGCGCCTGCTCGCTTGATGTCTTCGCAGCGGCACGCGGGTCTCAGCGGCGCCGCTTTCCCCGCTCGCGCGCCGCTGCGCGGTAGCCCGGCTGCCGCGGAGCCTTCGGGTCGCGCTCCGGGCGCCCGGTCCCCTGGGCGTTCCTGGCCTCCCGACCGTCCCGATTGGCGCGTTCACGACGCGCCGCGATGGCCTCTTGGGGCGCGCTCGCCGGGATGAGGCAGCGCTCGGTGTCGCCGATGAGGTCGCGGCGCCCGGCCTGCTCGAGGGCCTTGCGCACGGTGAAGTAGTTCTCGGGTGCGAAGAACTGCAGGAGGGCGCGCTGCACCTGGCGGTCGCGCAGGCGGTTCACGGTCTTCACGGGCTGGAGCGTGTGCGGGTCGAGGCCCGTGTAGTGGATGCAGGTAGCGACGTCCATCGGCGCCGGGATGAAGTCCTGGACCTGTCGCGGCCGGTAGCCCGCGCGCTTGAGGAAGACGGCGAGCTCGATCATCTCCTCGACGCCACTGCCGGGGTGACTCGCGATGAAATACGGGACCAGGTACTGCTCTTTGCCCGCCCGCTTCGACGCGGCGCGGAAGCGCTTCGCAAAGCGCTCGAAGCTCTCGCTGCTCGGCTTCTTCATGACGTTCAGCACGGCGTCGCTCGCGTGCTCGGGGGCCACCTTGAGGTGCCCGCCCACGTGGTGTCGCGCGAGGTCGTCGAGATAGGCGTCTTCGTCGACTGCGAGGTCCATGCGGATCCCCGAGGCGATGTGGACCTTCTTCACCCCTTCGACGGCACGGCTCTCTCGCATCAGCTCGAGCAGCGGCGCGTGGCTGGTTCCGAGGAGCTTGCACACCTTCGGGTGTACGCACGAAGGTCGCCGGCAGATCGCTTCGACTTTCGGCTTCGTGCAGCGCATCTGATACATGTTCGCCGTCGGTCCGCCGAGGTCGCTGATCTGTCCCTTGAAGTCCGGGCGCGTCGCCATGGCCTCGACTTCGCGCAGCACGGAGTCCTTCGAACGGCTCTGGATCGCGCGTCCCTGGTGCATGGTGATCGAGCAGAACGTGCAACCACCGAAGCAGCCGCGCATGATCTGCACCGAATCGCGGATCGTCTGCCACGCTGGGATGGCGTCGCCTTCGCCTTTGTACCGCGGGTGGGGGCGGCGCGTGTACGGAAGCTCGTGAATTGCGTCGAGCTTCTGCGTGGTGAGAGCGAGGCCCGGCGGATTGATCACGGCGAGGCGGTCGCCGTGGGCCTGTACGAGGCGGCGCGCGTTCAGCGGGTTCGTCTCGTCGTGGAACCGGCGGGTCATGCGCGCGAAGGCGACTTTGTCGCCCTTCACCTCCTCGAATGACGGGAGCCGGGTGGTTCGACCGTCGTTCGTGGCTTCGGCGAACGTGTGGTCGGGCAGGCTCTCACTCTTTCCGAGCAGGTAGGCGACGCCGCGCATGTCGCGGAGGTCGCGAATCGACTCGCCGGCGTCGAGGCGCTGGGCGATCTCGAGGATCGTCGCCTCGCCCATGCCGAACGCGAGGAGGTCGACCTTCGAGGGCAACAGGTTGCTGGGGAGCACCTTGTCCGACCAGTAGTCATAGTGGGCGATGCGCCGAAGCGAAGCCTCGACGCCCCCCGAAACCACGGGCACGCCCTTGAAAGCCTCGCGACAGCGCTGCGCGTAGACGGCGGTGGGACGGTCGGGGCGCAGGCCGATGCGACCCCCCGGCGAGTAGGCGTCGGCGTTCCGGCGCTTCTTGTTCGCCGTGTAATGGTTGATCATCGAGTCCATGTTCCCGGCGCTCACGCCGTAGAAGAGACGGGGGCGGCCGAGTTGGCGCCACGGGTCGGCGCTGTGCCAATCGGGCTGGGCGAGAATCGCGACCCGGAAGCCCTGGTGGTTGAGCCAGCGGCCGAGGATGGCCGCCGCGAACGACGGGTGATCCACGTAGGCGTCACCGGAGACGAACACCACGTCGGGCTGATCCCAGCCGAGGTCGTCCATCTCCCGCCGCGTCATCGGCAGGAACTCTTCATGCATCCGGCGGGTCTGCGTCACGGGAGCGCTTCCGTCCGCTGGCGAGGGGGAGGGAGTCCCAAGGACCCCCAAGCTGTCGCCACAGGTGGTGGGTCGGGAGCGTATCGCGCTCGCCAGGACACAGGGGTCTTGACAGTCTGCCCGACGCAAGGTAAAAACGAATGATCGTTTGTTGAACTAGCGCTAGTTCGTTTCAGCTCGATCGAATCACGCCGAGCCAATCACCGGAGCCCCCCACGGTGACCACAGCCACCACCAGCCCCTCCGCTACACCGGGTCCCCCCAGGCGCAAGGGCGAGCTCACCGCGGAGCGCATCCTCGACGCCGCCGAGACGCTCTTCGCGGAGAAGGGATTCGAGGGCACGAAGCTGCGCGACGTCGCGGCGCGGGTCGGACTCCGCAACCCGAGCCTCTACAACCACTTCGCGAGCAAAGAGGCGCTGTACTCCGCGGTTCTCGAGCGCGACATCCGCCCGGTGCTCGATCTCCTGGCGAAGATGGTCGAGAGCCAGGGGGAGCTTTCGAGCGACGACGTGATCGCGGGGACGATGAAGGCTCTCGCCGATCACCCGAACGTCGCGCGTCTCGTCCAGCACGAGACCCTCAGCGGCGGCGCGCACCTCACCGGGATGCTGCGCGAGTTCATCGCGCCCGTTTTCTCCCAGGCCAACCGCGCGGCCACGATGCGGGAGGTGTGGCCCGCCGACCAGGTGCCCCTCGTCGTGCTCTCGCTCTACAACGTGGTGGTCGGGTACTTCACCGCCGCGACGCTGTACCGCGAGATCCAGGGCGAGGACCTGCTCTCGAGCGAGGCGCTCGAGCGCCAAACCCGTTTCCTGATCGAATTCGTCAACCGCCTCTTTCGCGAGGCGCCCAACCGAAGCCCTTCGGACTCGTAGAGGACCCACTCATGTCAGATGTCGATGTTGCCATTGCGTACACGGAATCCGAGAACTGGATCGAAGAGGACATGCTGGCCCGGTTCGCGTGGCTGCGCGCGAACGACCCGGTCTACTGGTCCGAGACCGACGGTCTGTGGATCGTTACGAAGTACGAAGACGTCGAGTACGTGTCGAAGCATCAGGAGATCTTCACGTCGCAAGAAGGCGTGCGACCGGAGCCGCTCAAGATCGGCCTCATCGACGAGGCGGAGCCTCGCCACGCGAACCTCCGCACGATGATCAACAGGGGCTTCACCCCGCGAATGGTCAAAAAGCTGGAGGAGACGTTTCGCGAGCTCACCCGGGAAGTCATCGACGACGTGGTCAAGGACGGGCACTGCGAGTTCGTCGAAGACATCGCGGTGCCGCTCCCGTTGCGCATCATCGCAGCCATGATCGGCATCCCGTCCGAGGATTACGACCGCTTCCACGAGTGGTCCGATGCGATGATCTCCGGCGAGGGGAGCAGCGATCCCGAAGTGCTCGCAAAGGCCGGAAAGGCGTACGTCGAGTATGCGACCTATGCGACTGCCATCCTCGAGGCGCGGCGCGAGCAACCGCGGGACGATCTCGCGAGCATCCTCGTGGGCGCCAAGGACGACGGCCTGCTCAAGACCTTCGACAGCAGCCAGGACCGTATCGAGCACCGCGATCCCGATCACATGGAACTTGCCAACGACGAGCTCATCAAGCTGATGGTGATTCTCATGGTGGCCGGCAACGAGACCACGCGAAATGCGATCTCCGGCGGGATGGAGGCCTTCATCGACAACCCCGACCAGTGCCAGAAGCTCATCGACGATCCGTCGCTCCTGAGCAGCGCGTGCGAGGAGATCGTTCGCTTCGTCTCGCCCGTGCGCAGCTTCACGCGCACCGTGCTGGAGGACACGGAGCTCAAGGGCAAGCGGCTCGAGGCCGGCCAGAAGGTGTTGATGATCTACCTCTCCGCGAACCGCGACGAGACGGTCTTCGACGACGCGAACAGCTTTCAAATCGAACGCAATCCCACACACCTGGGCTTCGGGATCGGCAGCCACTTCTGTCTCGGTGCAAACCTCGCTCGCATGGAGCTCCGGGTAGCGTTCGCCGAGATCCTGCGCCGCATGCCCAACATGGAATACGCGCAGGGCGGCTCCGTGCTGAAGCCGTCCTCGCTCGTGCGCAGCTGCGCTGAGTTGAAGGTTCGCTTCACGCCGGAGCGGGTGCTCGCCGAGGCTGGCTGAGCGAGGTTCCAACCCGGGGGCGACCCGCCAGCGGCGCCGACTCTCACAGCGGGATCGCGTTCGATCGATCAGCTCGGAGCGGTAGCTTCTACGCGCTGCACGCCGCGCTCGGGTCGCGGATTTCGACGGGGCATGAGACGATGCGGGGATCCTTCAGGAGACTCCGTGAACACCTTTGCCACGCCGCTCGCCCACGCTGAACGCAACAACCACGCCCGCACGGCAGTCGTGTGCCGCGACGACCGCTTCACCTACGCGGAGTTCGTCGCGCGTTGTCGCAAGCTCGCCGGTGCACTGGACGGGCTCGGCCTCGCCGCAGGCGATCGAGTCGCGATCCTGGCCGGGAACTGCCACCGCTACCTGGAGGTCTACGCAGGAGTTCCCGCGGCCGGCTACGTGGCCGTGCCCCTCAACACGAGACACGCGGAGCCCGAGGTCCTCTACGCGATCGAGGACTCGGGTACGAAGGTGTTGATCACCGACCGCGAGTCCGGACGCCTCGCCGATGCCGTCGAGACCGTCGTGCGGATGCCCGACGAGTACGACGCCCTGCTCGAATCGGCGACCGAGCGGGAACTCGGCCTCGGCATCACCGAGGAATCGCTTGCCGGCCTGTTCTACACCGGCGGCACCACAGGTGCATCGAAGGGTGTGATGCTCACTCATCGAAACCTCGTGGCGAACTGCTTCCACTGGCTCTCGGCGTTCTCGCAGACCCACGACGACCGCTTCCTCGTCATGGCTCCGCTCTTCCACGCCGCGGGCTCCAACCAGATTCTCTCCACGATCTGGACGGGTGGCAGCCAGATCCTGCTCGACACGTTCGATCCCGCGCGCGCCCTCGACCTGATCGAACAGGAGCGGGCAACGGTGACTCTCGGGGTTCCCGCAATGCTCGCCGGGTGCGCCGAGGAGCAGCTCGTGCGGCCCCGCAAGACCGACTCGTTGCGCGCCGTTGCGCACGGGGGATCGCCGATCGCCACCGAGGTCGTGCGCCGCACCGCCAGCGCGTTCCCCTCGGCAGAGCTCATCGAGGTCTACGGTGCCACTGAGCTCTCGCCCCTCGTCACCCTGCTCCGCAACGAGCAGCATCTCGTGGACGATCCGCTGATCCGTTCGTGCGGTCAGGCGCTCCCCGGTATCGACATCCGAGTCATCGCCGACGACGGAAGAGAGTGCAGCCAGGGGGAGGTCGGCGAGGTGGTGGTGCGCGGTCCGAATGTGATGCGCGGCTACTGGAACAAGCAGGAGCAGACCGAGTCTGTCCTGACCGAGCCGGGCTACCGCAGCGGCGACCTCGGGTACCTGGACGACACGGGACATCTGTACCTGGTCGATCGCAGCAAGGACATGATCGTGTCGGGCGGGGAGAACGTCTACTCGACGGAGGTCGAGGAGGTCCTCTACCGGCACCCCGCCGTGCTCGAGGCCGCAGTCTTCGGTGTTCCCGACGATCGTTGGGGCGAGGCGGTGCACGCGGTCGTCGTCCCGCGCGAAGGTCGTGCCGGTATCGACACCGCCGACCTGATCGCCTTCTGTCGCGAGCACATCGGTGGCTACAAGGTGCCGAAGGCCATCGACTTGCGGAGCGAGCCGCTGCCGAAGTCTGGGCCCGGGAAGGTTCTGAAAAGGGAGCTGCGGGCGCCCTTCTGGGAGGGGAGCGACCGGCAGGTGGGCTGACCGCCGGTCGTTCATCACGCCGTCGCTACGGCGTTCCGCCGTTCTCCAGCCAATGTCGACACTCCGGAGTGAGCGTGCGTCGACAGGCCATGTCGTAGAGGACGAGTTCCTCGTCCGAGAGGACGTCGCGCCAGCGCCCGTTCGTTCCCCGGTGGAGGAAGGTCTGCGCGCCGCCCTTCCAGGCGTCGCCCCCCGTGGGCGCGTAGCGCTCGCCTTGACGCTTCATCGCTGCAAAGGACACGGCCTCGACGATGCCGGAACACGCCGTCGATGAAACGGGTATCTCGAGGAACTCCGCGATGCGTCGCACCTCGCGCTCCGTGTCCTCGATCATGTCCGCGAAGTGGATCAGTTGGATGTTCGAAAGCTCACGGTAGTCCCACCACGACTGCACGTTGTAGAGATGCGACCAGTAGGGCCACCCGTCGCTCTCCCCGTCGAACCAGCCGCGCGTCATCCAGCCGTGCCAGAACTCGTGGATGTCATCCGGAGGCCGCGGGAACTCATCACCCACGCGCCCCGGTGTCTCGTTCACCTCGCGGAAGATGTCGTCGGTATGGTTCGTGTAGTGGTTCCAGAGCGACATGAACACGTCGCGCGCATCGCGCGACACGTAGAGGTACTTGAGACGCGGGTCGTACGGTAGTCCGTCGAGAGGCAGGTGGGTCTTGATGAAGCGCCGGTGGGTCTGTGCTTCGAGATTCTTCAACCTGACCTCGAGCGGGAACGTTCGCATGTCGAGCCACGGCGACATCTCCGAGACGCTTTGCGGCAGATCTCCGTCTCGAAAGATCAGGTGCGCGACGATCGCCTGCGCCCAGGTCGTCCCGGCCTTGTAGGACGTCGCGATGATGATGTCGTCCTCGCGCGCCTCGAAGTAGTCCCAGCGGGTGCTGTCGAAGTGGTGATTCTGGTAGACGCGCGTGCGTTCGGGCGCTCTTGCCATCTCGACATCGTACTCGAGGATCGGGGTACATTGATCGGCTGCCATGGCCACGGAACCGAACCGCGCCCATTCGGATGCCGGCTCCGCGCGGCGACCGCGCGAACGGGTCTTCATCCTCGTCATTGCGCTCGCGCTCGCCGTGGGAATCCCTTTCCTCGTGGAGTTCGGCCTGTGGCTCGACAGTCTCCGCTTCCCCATCAATGGGGCCCGCGACGGTCAGCACTACACGTGGGGGCACCCCGTGGTCTCGAACGAGGCGGGGTTTCGCGAGCGTGAGTTCGAGAAGAAGCGGCCGGACGCCTGGCGGGTCCTGGTGCTCGGAGATTCGATCACCTACGGGACCGGTCTCCCCGTCGAGGAGCGCTTCACGAACCTCGTCGAGGAGCGTCTCCGGAACTGGTTTCCCGGAAGGAACATCGACGTTCTCAACCTCGGTATGCCCGGCATCAACGCAGAGAGAGCAGCGTACCTCCTGAAGCGCAGCATCGACCCACTCGAGCCGGATCTCGTCGTGGTCGGCTTCTGCATCAACGATCCGCAGTTGGGCTCCACCCGGTCGTCGCCCGAACGCGATCGACTGCTCTGGCTCTTCGAGGCGTTCCACAGTCTGCGGTACGTCGGAATGCGGCGGCTCGCGACGTTCCTCGACTCTCGTATTCACCGCCTGCTGACCCGCTTCGGCGTACTCCCCGACAACGGCGAGATCATCCAGCGCGCCTACGACACCGATTCTCGGGAATGGGCGACCTTCGTTGCCTCGCTCCAGTACATCCGCGCCATCGGGGACGATCGGGGATTGCTGCAGCCGATCTTTGCCGTGCTGGCCGGGGGAGCGGTGCTGGCGGCGCCGGTGGTGGGGGACCCGCTCGACGAGGGGCGCGAGTTGAAGATCCGCCTCTACCAACAGGCGGAGGCTGCGGCTCGCGGCGCCGGTTTCGTCACCGTGAGCTACCTCGAAGAGATCGAGCGCGAGCTCTCTCCGGAAGAAATGGTGCTGCACGAACGCGACAGCCATCCGTCGGCCCTGCTCAATCGGTTGTATGCACGAAAGCTCGCGCCGCTGGTCGCGCAGGCCCTGTCCGCGCGCGGTCTGACGAGGTAGCTCGCGGTACGGCTTCGCGGGTCCGTGCGTCGTCGCGCGATCCGATTCCAGAGCGCGCCTGGCGGGTGAGCGCTCTGTAGGCGCATACTCTTCGCATGAAGATCGGCCGCGCGCGGAGCTTCGCGGGTTCCGAGCCGGTGCTGCTGCTCGTTGGGCTGGCCACGCCCCTCCTCTTCTACGGGCTCGGCCGCTACAGCGTCGTGAACGGCGACGAGGCGATCTACCACGCCGTCGCGGTCCACATGCTGGAGTCCGGCGACTGGTTGCAGTTGGTGTTCCGGGGGGCGGTGCGCGAGTACGACACCTTCATGAACGCGCCGCTCCAGTACTGGGTGCGCGCCGGCCTGATCGCTCTCTTCGGCGACAGCGCCTGGACGATGCGAGCGCTCTCGGCCGGCATGGGTGTCGGTTCCGTGTGGATGACGTGGCGTCTCGGCGTCGCCCTCGGTGATCGGCGCGCGGCCTTCTGCGCCGGGGTGGTGCAGCTGACGACGTTCCAGTTCGTGTACCTCCACGGCGCGCGGACGGGAGAGCTCGAATCGACTCTCTGTGTCCTGCTCACCCTGTGCGCGCTGTTCCTCCTTCGCGCGCTCGTCGAGCACCGGGGCTTCGTCGCGCACCACGTCTGCGTCGCGCTCCTCATGAGCATCAAGCTTCCGACGGCCGTGATCCCCCTGCTGGCCGGCGTCGCGGTGTTCGCGCTGGTCCCGAGTGCGCGCGGGCGCGCACGCGACTCCCTGGGCACCGCGCTCTGCGTGCTGCCCCTCGGCGCGCTGTGGCACGTCTGGAACGTCGCGTCGGATCCCGAGGCATTCCTCCGGGTCGCCGGTGTCATGGCCGCACAGGCGAGCGGACAAGCCGCGATCACCGGCCCGCCCGGCGTCTTCGAAAACCTCCGCTTCTACGCGACGGCCCTCTTCTTCGGAGCATTCCCCTGGTCGATCGTCTATCCGTCGGCGCTCGCCGTGCTGGTCTCCCGGGCGCGCCGAGGCGAGACCGGTCTCCGAGTGGTCGGAGGCTTCATCCTGGCCATCGCGGTCTTCTACCTGCTGATCGGGAAGCGCTTCCCCTGGTACGTCATCTCCCTCTACCCCTTCCTTTCACTGTGCGTGGGGCTCTGGCTCGCTGATCTCTCACGCGCGCGGCCGACGGGAGTCGCGCTCGCGATCGGTTCGTTGGTCGCGTCGCTCACGGTCTTCGTGTCCGTGGCTGCGACGAGCTTGAATCCGTTCGCAGAGCAGGCTTCTCGCATCGCGATGCTTCCCGCCTGGCGGGTCGGACCGGCCGCGGGGCCGCTGCTCGCGCTCACTGCGACCGCACTCCTCTGGATGGCGGCGCGCGTTGCCGCGAATCGCTGGCCCGCCGTCCGCTCGCCGGGGCTGGCGGTCGGCCTTGGTGCGTTGCTGCTCGCGACGGCCGGCGTCCGCGTCGCGGCGCCGCTCGTCCACGTCGGCCACGAGTCCGCCGTGGAGCAGCTGCGCGACGAGCTCGCCGCGTCCCGTACAGCGGGCCGGGACATCGCCTGGCCGGTTCGCGTCCCGGGATCTCCGCCCCCGGTGTGGATCGCCCGCTACTACCTGGGCGAGCACTACGAGCTCGAACGCATGAAGGACGGGTCACGCGACGAGTTGTGGCTGCGCGGGCCCCTTCGCGCGTCACGATCGCACGACCCGTGACCGCGACCTACTCCGCGTACCCGAGTGCGCGCAAACGTTCCAGGGTCTCGCGGTTCTGAGCTCGCAGACCCGGCTCCGAGGCGACGAAGCGCTCGACGTGCGCGAGAAGCCGCGCTTCTTCCGGAATTCCCTCGCCGAGTCGATTGCGCCGTTCGTCCGGGTCGCTGGCTACCGCATACAGGCCGGTTGGGCGACCGCGGTCGTAGAGGAGCTTCCAGTCCCGCTGGCGCGCTGCGGCAAGTCCGCGCCAGGCGGCGAACACCGGTGCCGCCGCGTCGCGGTTGCGGAGATCGCGGCCGTCGTATCCCTTCCCCGCAGCGTCGAGCCCGACAGCGGCCAACACCGTGGGCGCGAGGTCGAGCAGAGTCACGGGCTCGAGCACGTGCGCGTGTTCGTCGAGACGTCCACCGTTCAGCACGACTGCCAGCGGAACGTGGAGCTCCACATCGCGGAGGGTCCTGCAGTGGTCCCAGCGGTCGCCCTCGCCGAGCCACTCTCCGTGGTCGCTGAAGAACGCCACGATCGATCGGTCGACGAGCCCGGTGCGTTCGAGTTCATCGAGCAGTCGACCGATCTCGGCGTCGGTGTAGAGGATCTCCCCGTCGTAGAGGTCCACGAGGCGCGCCACGTCGCGCTCGTCGAAGATGTGCCCCGCGCGCTGCCACGGCAGGCCCGGCCCCGCGGCGGCCACGAGGTCGCGCCGGCGGTCCCCGTCGCGCGACGACGGGTCGTTCGCACCGAAGCGTCGAAACGTTTCGGGCGGCTCGTAGGGATCGTGGGGGTCGAAGTAGTGGACCCACAGGAAGAACGGCACGGCGGGGTCGCGTTCGTCGAGCCAGGCAAGCGCCCGATCGGTGACTTCTCGAGCGCTGCGCGTGGAGAAGCCGTGGTCATCCACCGCGTCGGTCGCCTGCAGGTCGAAGTGCTCGAAACCTCGAGGTACGGACGCCGCCAGGGCGAACGCGTCGCTGCTCTGCTCGCTTCCCTGCCGAAACTGGTGCTGACTCGCGACGGCCGCGGTGGCCACTCCGGCCTCGGCGAGAAGCTCCGCCAGGCTGGGCTGCGCGTTCTCGACGACCCAGGCGCCCGCGAGCACCTGTGGAACGGCGGGCAGCGTGCAGGGCGCCGGGCTCACTGCCTGGTCGAAGACCGTACCGCGCGCGAAGAAGCGATCGAGGTGTGGGGTTGCGTCGCGCTCGTACCCGTACATCCCCATGTGGTCTGCGCGCAGCGTATCGACGGAGATGAGGATCGCGTTCTGCGCCTGCTCCGGCGCGTTCGCACAGGCGAGGAGGGTTGCGAAGCCGATCGCTCCGGCGCTGACGCGTGCGACGAACGGAGACGACGCACATCGCTTGCGGATGGCCATCCAGCGCAGCGTATCAAGAAGACGGGGAGCGGGCGCCTCGATTCGCACCCCGGACGTGCCGACGAACTCGCGTCCACTCGATCCATCCGCAGACCCGCCCGGCAAGCCAGCTGATAGGATGGTCCGTGCTCCAACCCATTGGAGGCTGTCATGAGCGAAGCGTCCACCCGGTCGGCTCGAATCCGCGCACGGCTCGACCACCCCATCGTCGATGGCGACGGGCACCTCACCGAGTTCTACCCGGGCTTTCTCGAGTACGTCGAAAAGGTCGGCGGGGGGGACTTTGCGCGCCGCTACCGGGGCGGCTTCGGAGCCAGCCCCACCGGGGGCGGCCACCGCGGGGGGGACTTCGCGGGCTGGTCCGATCAGAGCTGGGACGAGCGCCGCCGGCACCGTACCCGGCGCGCGGCGTGGTGGGGGTCTCCCACCAGGAATCTGCGCGACGCGGCCACCACAGCGCTGCCGGGTCTGCTCTACGAGCGCATGGACGAGCTCGGGATGGACTATTCGATCCTCTACGGGGGTCTCGGTCTGTACCTGCCACTCGAGCCCGACACCGAGACGCGTCGCATCACGATCCGCGCCCTCAATACCCTGCAGGCCGACATGTTCCGCGAGTACGCGGACCGGCTCACTCCGGTTGCCTGCATCCCCATGCACACGCCCGAGGAGGCCCTCGACGAGCTCGAGCACGCGGTCCGCGGTCTCGGCCACAAGGTGATCATGATCCCATCGGGCGTTCCGCGCCCGATTCCATCGCTCAACGAGTCGAGCCCCGAGGCGTTCCCCGACGCGCAGTGGCTCGACCACTACGCGATCGACTCGGACCACGACTACGATCCGGTCTGGGCGAAGTGCGTGGAGCTCGGGGTCGCGGTGACCGCCCACTCCGGGGTTCTGCCCATGATCCCCTGGGCCGGTCGCTCGATCTCGAACTTCTGCTTCAACCACATCGGCAACCACGCGCTTCACCAGGCGAGCCTGTGCAAGGCCCTCGTGATGGGCGGTGTGACGCGCCGGTTTCCGACCCTGAACTTCGGGCTGCTCGAGGGCGGGGCCGCCTGGGCGTGCAAGCAGTTCGCCGATCTCGTCGGGATGTGGGAGAAACGCAGTGTGGTGGGACTCGAGGCGACGAACCCGGCCAACCTCGACGTGCCGGGCTACCTGGACTTGATCGGCCGCTACGCGGGGCGCTTCGCGGAGGGCAAGCTCGACCAGGTGGAGGCCTCGCTCGGCAGCTTCTTCCAGACCGACGTCGCCCCCGAAGACCTCGACGAGTGGGCGGCCATGGGGGTCGAGCGAGCCGAGGACTTCGTCGATCGCTATGCGGCACGTCTGTTCTTCGGCTGCGAGGCCGACGACACCAGCGTGGCCTGGGCCTTCGACACGAGGGTCAATCCGTTCGGGAGCTGCATCAAGACCGTACTTGGCAGCGACATCGGCCACTTCGACGTGCCCGACATGTCGAGGGTCATCGAAGAGGCTTACGAGTTGCGCGAGAAGGAGCTCCTCGATGCAGGAGAGTTCCGAGACTTCGCGTTCGCGAACGCCGTGCGACTCCACGGCGGGATGAATCCCGACTTCTTCGTCGGCACGTCCGTCGAGGTCGAGGCCGGGAAGCTGCTGGCCGAGGAGGCTTCACTGACGGCGCCGTGAGTCGGACGCCCGCGAGCCGTTGCTCCCGGGCGCCACGGCCTCCGCAAGAAGGCGGGGCCGGCGTGAAGCGAAAACGCGCACGCCGACGCGCGAGAAGCGCTCAGGTCGTCAAACGGTCGAGAGCGCGGCCCATCAGATCGACGAAGTTTTCCGAGTAGAAGCGCGCGCGCACCTCCTCGTTCGCAGTGCCGAGGCTGCGCTCGAAGCGCTCCATGGGCCGGTGGCCGCCCTCCACGTGCGGGAAATCCGTCGAGAAGAGACAGATCTCGCTGCCGACCTGCTCGGTGATCCAGCCGACGTCTTCGGTCGGGTAGGGGGTGACGCGCACCTGCCGCCGCACGTACTCGCTCGGGCGCAGCGAGAGCTTGCCGAGACGCTCCTCGTGACGACCGAAGGCCTCGACCGCAGACTCCATCTGGCGCATCCAGCTCGGCAACCAGATCGCGCCCTGTTCGATGACGCCGATGCGGAGCGAAGGGAAGCGCTCGAGCACGCCATCGAAGATCAGGGTTGCGAGTGTCTGCATCGGCGGCCCCGGAATGCCCATGTAGTCGACGGAGCGGAAGTTCTCGTTGCCGCCGTGGAAGTCGGGCGGAACCGGCACTCCGGTCACGAAGTAGTTCGAATCGATCAGGTCACCCGTGCCCCCGACGTGGAACACGACGGGAATTCCGGCTTCCTGCGCCATCGCCCAGACAGGGTCGAGGCCGATGTGGCTCGGCGAATGGCCCTTCGGGCAGCCCGATGCTACCAGGAGCGCCGCCGCGCCCATTTCGAGCGCCTCCTTTGCCATCGCCTCGGCGCGATCGAAATCCGCCAGTGGGACATAGCAAGTCGGTAACAGTCGCGGATCGGCCGAGCAGAAATCGATCATGCCGCGGTTGTGCGCACGCGCGACACCGTAGGCGAGATCGAGATCTCCGCTGTGTTCCCAGTTGTGCAGGCTCGTGTTGTGGAAGGTGTTGAAGATGAGCTGGCTCGCCACGCCGATCAGCTCGAGCGCGCGCGGGCGGTGCTCGGAAATGAAGGATCCGGTTGCCGCGAAGTTCTTGCGGTTCATGATCTCGGCCGCTTCGTCGGCGCGATATTCGTCGGAGCGGTGACGCTCGTGGAGCTTCGCGAATGCGGCGTCGATGTTCGCGAGCTGGGCGTCGTTGTCGCCAGTCTGGCGCAGCTCGTTCACGTAGCTCGGCGGTGCGATGCGCTCGCGTATCGAGGGGTCCGCGTGATCGCGCAGCCAGTACGGCGTCTCCATGAGGTGCGCGTCCGCGTCGTGGACGATGCGATTTTCGATGTACGCCATGGAAGCCGGAGAGTAACCCCTATGGTGCCAGCCTGGGGTCCAGGAGGTGAGAACGTGGAAGACCTGCTGCCCGTCGACTGGAGCCAGAAGAGCGGCGCGCGAACCGCCGCGACGGTCTCTTCTCAGCGCTCATCGAGGTGTGTGGCGGGATCGATTCGCGGGGCGACCGCGTGAACTGCAGCTCAGGATCCCAGGATCCCGAGAATCGGATCGATCGTCATCTTCCAGACGGTGCTCGCCGGATAGAAGAACAGAAGCCAGCCGTAGCTGACGAAGCCATAACAGGCCGCCCAACGCACACCGTTCCAGAGCGGATGATCCTCGAACCACGCCGGTCGGAGACTCCTCACCGCGTTCTCGAGGCTGAGACCGAGGCCGTGATACAGACCCCAGATCGCGAAGTTCCACGCGGCGCCGTGCCAGAGGCCGCAGAGGAACATCGCGATCAGGAGATTCGCCCCGCGGTGATTGAGGTTGCCGCCGAGAGGAATGTACACGTAGTCGCGGATCCAGGAGCTGAGGCTCATGTGCCAGCGACGCCAGAAGTCCTGCAAGCTGGTCGAGAAGTACGGCCGATCGAAGTTCTCGGGGATCGTCAGGTTCAGCATCTGCGCGAGGCCGATCGCGATGTCCGAGTACCCGGCGAAGTCGTAGTAGATCCGGAAGCCCTGGAGAACGGCCAGACCGATCACGACCGGCAGGGTGTATTCGGGGACGTCCTCGAAGACTTTGATGAACTCGACGAGCAGATCGGCGATGCAGACCTTCTTGAACATGCCGCGAATGACTCGTCGCCCACCGGCGAGCACCTTGTCGACACTCGGGTTCTCGAGCCGTTCGAGCTGGGGGACGAACTCCGGGAAGCGCTTGATTGGACCGGACGCGAGCGAGGGGAAGAAGATCGCGAAGATCCCGAAATGGACCGGATTGCGGATCGGCTCGCGGCCGTGAACCCGGACTTCGTAGAGGTAGTGGACGAACTCGAACGTGAAGAATGAGATCGCGAGCGGTGCGATCGACGCTCGCTATCCATTCGTGACCTCGGGGAGCGACCCGATGCCGAGTGCGGCGACCGCGCCGTTCACCGATGCGAGCCCGAACTCGGAGTACTTGTAGAACGCCAGAGCGCCGATCAGGAGCGTGCACATCGCCAGAAACGCGCGCCGCAACTCACCGCCCGCGATCGCTATGCCGGTCCCGTACGTGAGCAACGCGAGGATGATGATCGGCGTCATCCCGGCCGGCCCGGCGAAATGGAAGTGGAAGATCCCACTGGCGACGAGCAGCCAGTAGAGCTTGAGCGGCTTCGGGCACAGCCAGAAACCCGGCACCGCGATCGCCGCGAAGATCCAGAACCATGTATCGAGGAAGATCATGCGGCGGTTCTTCGATCGCGGGCCACGGCCTTCATCGTGCGCCGCTCGCGGGGAGGAGTTCATCGAGCTTCGCCTCGAGCTCGACGGCGACCTTTCGCTGGCCGCTCGCGGTCGGGTGCACCGAGTCGACGAAGTCCACAGGCGCGAGCAGGTCGTGGATGTCGAGGTACGGGAGCTTCAGGCTCTCCGCCTTGTCTTCCATCCAGGACACGTAATCGGCGAAGGCGGCCGCCGGGTAGCGGACGTTGTAGCAGCGACCCTGCGGCTCGTGGGCGACGGGCCAATTGACGACAAGGACTTCGATTCCCGTCTCGGCGCGGAGCTCGGCGAGGTAGTCGAGCATGCTCCACGCCTGCCAATTCTCGTGGGTCTTGTTGAACTCGCGGGCGACCGGCTTGCAGCGGTAGTCGGGTTTCGTGTCCAGGATCTCGGGCTTTTCGTCGGGTACTCCCGGGAACAGTCGCTTGCGAAGCGTCTTGGCGGTCTGGCGCGCGCGCACGCGGATAAACGTCCCTGCCTGTCGGAGCCCGAGCCAGGCCGCGTAGGGGCGCACGTCGTCCGCCTGCGCATCGAGGTAGCGCCTGAACGGTTCTTCGAATGTGGGCGGCGGGTTTGCAGCGAGGCGTTCGACGGCGAAGCTGTTCGAATTGAAGAACTCGACCAGAGGTCTGTACCGGAACGGAGCGATGTGGATGAGGTCATCGAGCGTGACCCCGTAGACGATGAAGTCGGGCTCGTACGCGAGGACCTCGGACAGGATCAAGGCCTCTTTCACCTGGTAGGTGTACGCGAACCCGAGATTGAAGACGTGCGCCGGAATCCCGCGGCGTTCGAGGTGCTGGTTGACCAGACCGATCGCGCTCTGGTCATACGGGAGTGGAAAGCCAAAAGTGGTGCTGTTTCCGATCGCGAAGATGCGCGTCTCGTCTGGAACCCTGGGCGCACGCCAGCAGACCTCGTGCTGGCGAAACAACAGTTCGAGCCACAACACCTGGGTCTTGCCCAACTCGGTCAGGCGCGGGCGGTCGCCGATGGCGGGCGGTAGGCAGATTTCGGCTCGCGCGGCCGACTGCGCGGCGACGAGCAGCCCCACCAACACGAACCACAGAAGCAGTGCACTGGATCGTTGCATCAGTGGAGAGCCGTCCGATCTCCCGGCAGCGGTCGCTCCACGCGCAAAGGGCCAGGACGCCCCTCCAAAGAGCAGAACCCACTAGAACGCGACATAGATGAACTGCGGCGCCTCGTTGTTCCAGAGGGCGAGGATCGCGAATAGCATCGCGGCGTAGAGGAGTACGGTGCCGATCGACTTCAGGACTCGGAACAAGATGGGACTCGGTGGGTTCGGCCTATTTGGTTTCGAGGAGGTAGAACATCTGTGAGGGCGTGCATTTCCTGAGAGCGCCTTCCCGCCGGATCGACCAGGTCGGCCTTCTCGAGGCTCCCCGTTTTGTAAAGCCCGTCGCCCATACTGATATTCTATCCGGGAAGGGCGGTGGGTGTGCCGCGCCGGGGGCGATGCGTCTGACGAGCACTCGACCGATCACCTCGGAAAGGCCGCCGGGTGGAGGATGTGTTGCTGCACGAACCGGCTGGCTGGCTTGCCGGCGTCTGGCTGACCTTCGCCGAGGCTCATCGCCGGGACTTCGCACCGTGGGAACCCGGTTCGATCGTCCGGAAAAAAGTCGCAACCGATAGACTGGAGCGGGATCGGGCGGCCGCGGACCGCGAGGAGGCAGCGTGAAATTCGGGCTCCTGTACGAAATCGCGCTCCCCCGCCAGGTCGAGGCGACCGGGAAGACCGAGTACGACGCCTACTGGGAGGCGATCGAGCAGATCAAGCTGGCGGAGGACTTGGGCTTCGATTCCGTCTGGGCCGTCGAGCACCACTTCCTGGAGGATCTGGCTCGCTGCTCGTCGCCCGAGGTGTTCCTGGCCGCGGTCGCTCAGCATACGGAGCGCCTGCGGATCGGCCACGGGGTCGTGCTTCTGCCCACGCCCTTCAACCACCCCTGGCGCGTCGCCGAGCGGGTGGCCACGCTCGACATCCTGAGCAATGGCCGGGTGGAGTTCGGCTCGGGGCGCTCGATCACTTCCGAGGAACTCGGCGGCTTCGACATCGACCCGGACGAGTCGAAGGCGATGTGGGACGAGTCGGTCCGGATCATTCCGCGCATGTGGACCGAGCACGAGTTCTCCGGCCACGACGGGCGCTTCGTGCACATCCCGCCAGGCCGGGTGGTGGTCCCCAAGCCGCTCCAGAAGCCCCACCCGCCCATGTGGATGGCGTGCACGAGTCCTTCGAGCTACGCGACCGCGGGTCGTTACGGCCTGGGGCTGCTCTCGTTCTCCGCTGGGCTGACTTCCGGCCTGACGGAGAGGGTCGCGGAGTACCGGACGGCCATCCGCGACGCCGAGCCGGTCGGAGCGTTCGTCAACGAGGCCGCGGCCGCGTTTTGCACGATGCACTGCCGCGCCGACGACAAGCTGGCCCGCGAGCGCGGCGGCTCGTCGGCCGTTTTGCACCTGAGCTTCATGGACCAGTACTACGGTGGCATTTTCGAATCACAGGGATACCAGGAGTTCGCGCAGGCCGCCGCCAGACCCTACGGCGGTGGTGCGGTCGAAACGGGTGATGATCGGCCATTGAGCGCCCAACTCGTGGCCGCCGGTCCCGAGGGTCTGATCTCTTCGGGAACGATCTGCGTGGGCGATCCCGAGCGTTGCACCGAGATCGTGCGCAGGTACCAGGAGGCGGGCTTCGACCACTACCTCGCGTTGGTACAGTACGGGACGCTGACTCACGATGAGACGCTCGAGAGCCTGCGACTGTTCGCCGAGAAGGTCATGCCGAACTTCGCCTGAGTCGCGAGGGAGCCAAACATGCCCATGGGCGACAACGTCGGGCAGGTCGATCACGTCGTGATGATGGTTCGGTCCGAGAATCTGGATGCCAGCGTCTCGCGCCTGAGCGAGTTGCTGGAGATCCAGTTCGAGTACTTCGAGGCCCCGCGCCAGGGTGTGAAGGGCGCTCTCTCGGCCGACTCGATGCTCGAGTACATCGCCCCGCTCGGCGACGGCTCGCCCGCGAGCGACTCGCTGACCCGGCTGCTCGACGAGAAGGGCGAGGGCATCCACTCGATCACCTTCGGTGTGGCCGATGCGCGTGCAACGAAGGAACGACTCGATGTCATCGGCGTGCGGTCGCGCGAGGTCTACGACGCCATCAACGAGGACGCGCCAGCCTTCATGCACGAGCGGTTCGACACCACGCTCGAGTGTCACCTGCGCGAGCGCGTGGCCGGTACGCTCTTCGTGCTGTCGCAGATCGAGCGCAAGGAAGAACGCAGCGGGGGCGACGTCTGACACAGCTCCAGTCCATCAGTCCGCACTTTGGTATCCTGCACCCCCGAACCCGTTGCCGCTCGCCGGCCCTTTCCCATCGGAGCAACCCATGTACGACCTCGTCATTCGCGGTGGAACCCTCGTCGATGGAACCGGCGCACCGTCGAGACACGCCGACGTCGCCATCGACGGCGACCAGGTCGTTGCCGTCGGCAACGATCTCGGTGAGGCTCGACGCGAGATCGATGCGGCGGGTCTTCTCGTGACACCGGGTTGGGTCGACATCCATACCCACTACGACGGGCAGGTCACCTGGGATCCGCACCTGACGCCCTCCGGCTGGAACGGGGTCACGACGGTCGTCATGGGCAACTGCGGGGTCGGCTTCGCGCCGGTCCGCCCTGGTCAGGAAGACTTCCTCATCCAGTTGATGGAAGGCGTCGAGGACATTCCCGGAACCGCGCTCGCCGCGGGCATCGACTGGCAGTGGGAGAGCTTTCCCGAATACCTCGATGCAATCGATCGAATGCCGCGCTCGATCGACGTCGGCGCGCAGATTCCGCACGGAGCCGTCCGCGCCTACGTCATGGGAGAGCGCGGCGCGAAGAACGAGAAGGCTGAGCCCGAAGACATCATCGCCATGGCGAAGATCGTCAAGGAAGGCCTCGAAGCCGGCGCCCTCGGCTTCACGACGTCGCGAACCATGCTTCACCGGGCCAAGGACGGTGAAGTGGTTCCGGGCACCTACGCGGTGGACGACGAGGTCATGGGGATCGGCCGGATGCTCGGCGAAGTCGGGCACGGTGTCTTCGAGGTCGCCAGTGACCTCGCACCCGAAGGCGCCGAGCTCGAATGGATGAGCCGGCTCGGAAAGGAGACGGGTCGTCCCGTGACCTTCGCGTGTCTCCAGAATCCGATCGACGGCGATCAGTGGAAGCGGCTACTGGAGATCGTAGACCGCGACGCCGCCGAAGGCGGCTGCCTGACGCCCCAGGTCGCACAGCGCCCGGCGGGACTGCTCTTTGGATTCGACAGCTCGCTTCACCCCTTCCGTCTGAAGCCCTCGTTCTCTCCCCTCACCGAGCTGCCCTCGCAAGAGCGGCTCGAAGTACTCGCTCGTCCGGAGATTCGCAACGCCATCATCGAAGAAGAGTCCCGCGACGGAAACATCCCCGGTGTGGCCGCGTTGGTGACCACGGCATGGCGCATGATGTATCCCCTCGGCGATCCGCCGAACTACGAGCCCGGTCCCGAGAACAGCGTCGAAGCGCGCGCCGCGGCGGCGGGAGTCTCGCCGGCCGAGTTCGCCTACGACCTCATGCTTCGCGGCGAGCTGCTCTACATGCCCTTCCTCGGCTATGCCGACGGCGACCTCGAGGCCATCCGCTCGATGATGGCTCACGAGAAGGCGGTCTTCGGGCTGTCGGATGGCGGCGCCCACTGCGCGCTCGTCTGCGATGCCAGCATGCCGACCTTCCTCCTCACCTACTGGGCGAGGGATCGCGAGAAGGGGGAGCGCTTCCCCATCGAATGGATCGTCGAGCGGCAGACGAAGCGCACGGCCGAGTTCTACGGCATGCGCGATCGCGGTGTCGTGGCGCCCGGGATGAAGGCCGACGTCAACGTCATCGACTTCGATGCGCTCCACATCCACGGGCCCAAGATGGTCTGGGATCTTCCGGCCGAAGGAAAACGACTCATCCAGGAGATCGATGGCTACCGCTACACGATCAAGAGCGGTGAGGTCACCTACGACGGGGGGAAGCCGACCGGCGCACTGCCGGGCAAGCTCGTGCGCGGTCCGCAACCGGCGCCGAGCTGAAGCGGTCAGGAAAGGAAGGACACGGATGGCCGCGAGCAGAGCCCCCCAGACGACCCGGGTCTTCGACGACCTCATCGGCCTCTTGACCGAGATTCGCGACGGCTACGCGAACGACGCCAAGCGATTCGACGACCCCCTCGATGTCGTCGAGGCGTATCGCTACGTGGGTCAGCTCTTGAGTGTGGCCTCGGAGCTCTTCTACGAGGCGGATCCCGAGCGACCCCGGTTCGCCTCCATCGTCTCGCCGGCGCGAAAGTTCCAGGGCGACAACCCGGATGCCATCTATCACTTCGCGCGGATTCGCGGCGACCGTGCCTATCGGGTGTGGGGCACGATCGAGGAGGAGTGTTACACCTCGTTCACCGTGCACGGGCAAGCCCCCGATGGGGCCCTGGCGGGGCCGCTTCTCGGTGACGTCAACGATCGCGACTTCGACGTCAACGACGACGGCAGCTACGAGGTGATCGTCAGTGCCCGGAAACACCCGGGCAACTGGATCGAGCTTCACCCGGACGCGCACTCGATCATGGTTCGCAGCTACTACCAGCTCGAGACCTCCGCCCAGAACGACGCGGACGTGGCCGTGCGGATCGATATCGAGTGTCTCGACGACGTCGGCTCGCCGGATCCGCTCAGTGACGAGGTCTTCGCGGAGCGCATGGCCGAGGGGCTGGCGTTTCTCCGCCAGGCGACGGTGGGTCAGGCGCTCCCGGGCGCAGCGTCGTCGGCGCCGTTCGTCTCGGCCGTCCCCAACGACGTCGCGAAGCCGTTCAGCTTCCGCGACAGCGGTCTGCCCGTACCGGGCGCGGCCGACATCCACTACTCGATGGGACGCTGGAATCTCGGGCCTGACGAAGCGCTGATCATGACGGGCGAGCTGCCCGATGGAGTCTTCGCCAACGTCACGCTGTGGAACAAGCAAATGCAGGCACTCGAGTACCGGAACCGAACGTCCTCGATGAACGCCGCTCAGCTCGAGTTCGAAGGGGATGGCAGCTACCGCATCGTCATCGCGGCACGTGATCCGGGAGTCCCCAACTGGCTCGACACCGAGGGTCACCGGGAGGGGACGATCTTCTGGAGGTTCCTGCTTCCCGACACCGACCCGCCGAAGCCCGAGTGCGTCGTGATGGCGATCGACGACGTGGCTGGGCGCGGCTGACGTACTGCACGAGCGTCTCTTGCGAACCTCTTGAGGAACGAAACCCGACCCTTCCGAGGCTGGTTCCTGGTCGGCGTCGGCTTCCTCGTCTATGGCCTCGGCCTCGGCCCCGCCTACTACAGCTGGGGCTTCCTCGCGCCCGAGTTGGTCGCTGACCTCGGGCTGACGCGGGCGCAGATCGGCAACAGCTTCGGCCTCTTCACGCTGACCTTTGCTCTTACGAGCCCGCTGGCGGCGGCGGCGCTGGAGCGCTTCGGGCTGCGCGTCGTCGAGACCGCGGGCTCCGCGTTGGCCGCGCTGGGGTTCGGGCTGACGAGCGTCGCCCAGTCTGCGACCGAGATCACCGTGGCCTTCGCGCTCGTCGGCGGTGTCGGTGTTGGCTTCTCGACCCTGTTGCCCGCGCACGTCTTGCCCGTGTACTGGTTCCGCCGCTACCGCGCACGCGCCACGGCGGTGATCCTGCTGGGTGCCGCCGTGGCTGGCGCATTCGTCCCATCCATCGACGATTGGATCCTCGGCGCCCGCGACTGGCGCATGGTGTGGAAGTGCATTGCCGGCGTCTCCGCGGGCGTCGCACTTCTCGCGGCCGTGTTCCTGCGCAACCGTCCGGAAGATCTCGGCCAGCTGCCGGACGGCGACGCACCAGAGGAGCCGGCGCCCGACCGCACTCTGGATCCCCCCGATAGGAAGTCGATCGTCCAGGAACCCGCGGCGCTGACTACCGCCCAGGCCATCCGGACGCCACAGTTTGCCGTCGTGACCTTTGTGTGCCTCGCAAACACGGTTCCGTGGCGCATCTTTACGGCGCACGGCCGGCTCCACTTCGAGGACCTCGGTTTTCCGTCGGCCGTGGCAGCGGCGATTCTCGGTGTCCGCGTGGGCGTGAGCGCATTGGGTCGACTCAGCGGCGCGGCGAGCGATTTCGTCGACCCCCGAAGCGTGCTGGCACTCGCCCTCACCGTCACGGCGATCGGCATGGGGGGCATCGCCTTCTCGACGACGTCGGCCGCGGCAACCGCGTGCATCGTGCTGCTCGGCTTCGGGTACGGAGTGGGCTTCACCAACGAGCCCCTCGTCTACGCCCGGATGTTCGGGACGCGAGCCTTCGTCGGATCGAACGGCCTGCGCATCGCGATCGTGGGCGTCTTTGGCTGGCTCGGACCCAGCTGGGCCGGCGCGGCGGCGGATCGGACGGAGTCCTATGCGAGCACGTTCGTCGTGTTGACGATGTTATGCGTGCTCGGTGCGGTGGCGATCCTGCTGTGCCGCTCGCCCGAGCGAACATCCAACGGTTGACCGCTCGAGCGTCTCACCCGAAACGCTGCGCGGCAACCGAACCCTGCGCAGCGCAGCGAACTCGAGCGCTGCGCGCCCTCGAACGGGTCACGGCACGACGTTGCAGCGAGCCCGGGAGACCGCGGGGCAGCGGCGTTCCCAAGGCGTGCGAGCCCTTCGCGGCGGCACGCGTCTTGCGCCCGCCCGGATCACCGCCCTCCTCCCTTCTCCGTTGCAGTATCAACGCCCCGGCGAAGGCGCGCTGTGAAGTACTTCACAGCCCCGGGCCCATGGATGCCCCAGACTGGACCCGTGGAGCCCCGCCCGCGACGGCCGGGGACTCGGAGAACTCTCGTGATCGAAATCCCCTCCAATGCCCCGGCGTCCGCGCCCGCGCGGACCGGGAGCGTCTCCGCGGGCTCTACACCCCTGTCCCGCGAGTTTCCCTTCGGAAAACAGGGAATTGGCGCTCATAATGAATCTCGATCGAGCCGGTGGTTGCGAAGCCAGATGAGCAGAGCACTCATGACGGATCTCTCGGGCAGGTACGAGAAGCGTGCGGGTCGTTGCGAACGCGACGCCGGCCGCCTTCTGCGGCTGGGAAGAACGCTGCTTGCCGCCGTGATTTCCGCGCCCTGGCTCGCCCTCGCGGCGGGAGCCGAGCCCGCCTTCTCGCCCCCGGCCGTGCTGAACAGCAACGGGGCCAGTGATTCGGGACACGACCAATTCCCGCAGGTCACCACGGATGGGTGGGGCAACTGGGTCGCCGTGTGGATATCGACCGAGAACCTGAACGGAACGGCGGGGACGGATTACGACCTCTTCGTCGCCACGTCTGCGGACGACGG
>JABSQW010000198.1 GCA_013215605.1 Myxococcales bacterium | reverse complement strand
TTCGACGTAGACGCGCAACAGCTGGCCTTCGTCGTAGAGCATCTTCTCGAAGTGGGGGATTCCCCAGTGGTCATCGACGGTGTAGCGGTGAAAGCCGCCACCGACGTGATCGTAGAGGCCTCCTCGGGCCATCTCGGTGCACGTGAGCAACAGGTGGTCGAGCGCTTCCTGCGCCTTGCGCTCCGGCAGCGCGTCGAGGGCGGCGAGCAGGGCCTCGAGGGACGGCGGCGAGGGGAACTTCGGCCCCGTGCCGAAGCCACCGTGGTCGGTGTCGGCACGTTGGAGCAAGCGGAACGCCGCGGTTACCAGCGTGGCTTCGCCCGGTGGCCCAGCAGCGCCTGTCGGGGGCTTGGACGACAGAGCGTCGACGATGCGCCTGGCGGTGTCGTCGACTTCACTGCGCCGTTCGCGGTAGGTGCGCTCCACCGCGGCCAGCACCTGCTGAAACGAAGGCATTCCGGAGCGCGGTTCGGGCGGGAAGTAGGTGCCGCCGTAGAAGGGCGTGCCGTCCGGTCGACAGAACACCGTGAGCGGCCAGCCCCCATGACCCGTCAGCCCGGTCACCGTGTCCATGTAGATCTGGTCGATGTCGGGCCGCTCCTCGCGGTCGACCTTGATGCACACGTAGTAGCGGTTCATCAACTCCGCGGTGGCGCGATCCTCGAACGACTCGCGCTCCATCACGTGACACCAGTGACACGCGCTGTAGCCGATCGAAACGAGCAGGGGGCGATCGCCGTCGCGGGCGAGTTCCAGGGCTTCGGATCCCCACGGATGCCAGTCCACGGGGTTGAACATGTGCTGGCGGAGGTAGGCACTCGTCTCGGAGGCGAGACGATTGGGTTGCTCGCGCGCCTCGGCGTCTCGAGCCGGTTTCTCGCTGTCGGACGGAGAAGACTCGCTCACAGGGGCTCCAGGGCGTTTTCGGCCCTACACTAACCGATCGACCCAACCCGCGGGGCCCCACTTGATCGACGTGATCCTGCACGAAGGCCGCGATCGCTCGGTTCGGCGCCGACATCCCTGGGTGATGTCCGGCGCCGTCGCCCGAGCGACGGGCGACTCCGACCCGAACCGTTCGACGTCGGCTCGCGTGGTCTCGTCGGCCGGCGAGACGCTCGGGTTCGGCGACTACTCGGAGCGCTCGAACGTCCGCGTGCGGCTCTATTCGTTCGGCAAGGACGAGCCGCCGCCCGATCTCATCGTGCGAAGGATTCACGAAGCGGTGGCCCGACGCGAAGCGAACCCGCTCCTCGCGAACACCGACGCGCGTCGCCTCGTGAACGCCGAGGGCGACGGTCTCCCCGGAGTGGTCGTCGATGCCTACGCAGACGTCGTGGTCGCGAAGTTCACCACTGCCGGCATGGCGTCGCGGCGGGACGCCATCGCCGACGCGCTGCAAATCGCCACGGGCGCTGCTCACGGGTACGAGCGAGTCGACGGCAGCGCCGCGCGTCGCGAAGGAGTGGTTGCGCGCCAGGGCCCGCTCTGGGGCGTCTCGCCGACGGCGCCGGTGAGGATCCGCGAAGGGGCTCGGCGCTACGCCGTCGACGTCGTCCACGGCCAGAAGACGGGCTTCTACCTCGACCAGCGGGACGCCCGCGATCTCGTGGAATCGCTGTCGGCCGGGCGGCGCGTGCTCGATCTGTTCTCCTACACGGGGGGCTTCGCGGTCGCAGCTGCCTGCGGCGGCGCGACCCGCGTCGAAATCGTCGATTCGTCGGTGCGGGCGCTCGGAATGGCGGCGGACAACCTGCGTCACAACGATCCCGCGTCGGTCATCGACGTCATTCGCGCAGATGCCTTCAACTTTCTGCGCCCCGCCCGGGGCGCCGATGCCGGCTCTGCCCCGAAGCGTGGCCCGTACGATCTGATCGTGATCGACCCGCCGCCGCTCGCACGAAATCGCCGCGACACGACGCGCGCCACGCGCGCCTACAAAGACCTCCTGCTCTTCGCGCTGCGCGCGGCAGCCCCCGGAGCGCACCTGCTCGCGTTCGCCTGCTCGCACCACATCGGACCGGATCTGTTTCGCAAGGTCGCGTTTGCCGCGTCGCTCGACGCCCACCGAAGCTTCAGCGTGCTTCGCTCCCTCGGCGCTCCCGCCGACCACCCGGTGTCGATCGACCACCCGGAGGGCTCCTATCTCACGGGTCTCCTGCTGCAGGTCTGAGGGATCACACGTGGATCTCGGAGCCGCCCTGCGCAGCGCCTTTCGCTACGTCGAACAACACGGCGATCCTCTGGACGTCGCGCGTGCCGATCTCCTCGCGTTCGGGGCGAGCGCCGAGAGGGTGGTCGAGGCGTACGCGTCACGGCAGTCCGACCACGGCGCGTTCGCGAGCGACCCAACCCTCCCGACCGATTGGGCGTCGGCCGACGTCGAGGGCAGCGTGGACGCGCTGTGGGAGTTGTCGGAGGTGGGTCTGCTCGGTGCGCCGATCGTCGAGAACGCGGTCGCGTATCTCAGCGGCGAGCAGGCGGGCGACGGCTCGTGGGGAGGCCGGGACACCGACCTCGATACGAGCGTGCGCCTGACGGGTATGGCGGGCGGCTTCCTCGCGCGAACGCGGTGGGGCCGGCCCGGACGCGTGCAGGCCGCCGGCGACTTCCTCGCCGAGCACTGGTCGCCTGATCGCGTGAAGGGCGGGCGCTGGGCCGATATCGCCTCCCACGCCCACTTCTTCGCCAACGTCGACCACTCGGAGTCCGACCCGATTCTCCAGTGGTGCGGTCGGGAGTTCGAACGCGGCGTCCTGTCGAATCAGTGGGGTCCGGTGGCGGCTGCGCGGATCCTGGTGCTGAGTGACGCGCACGCGCTCCCGGGTGCGAAGTTCGACGGGCCCGATCTCGCGGTCGCGATCCTGAACGCCCAGGCCACCGACGGCTGTTGGCTCGAAGGGAGCGATACGCCAGAGCCCCAGCGCGACACTGCGACCACGCTGAGCGCCCTCGCGGCACTGATCCACTTCGGTGTACGCCCCGTCGAGGCGCACGCCGCGCAGAAACCGGGGAGTTCGTGAGCCGGATCGTTGCGAGTCCGTTGCTATCGGTAGGATTCGTCGTGCTCGCGGCGTTCAGCGCGGCCGCGGTCGTCGGTACGTTGTGGTCGCCGCCGCCGCTCACTCACGACGAGTTCAGCTACCTGCTGGCGGCCGAGACCTTCGCAGGGGGCAGGCTCGCGAATCTCCCACATCCGATGGGGGTCCACTTCGAGAGCTTCCACATCCTGCAGCAACCGATGTACGTGTCGAAGTATCCCCCGTTGCAGGGGATGTTCATGGCGCTCGGGTTGCTGCTCGGAAAGGTGAGCGCCGGGGTATGGATCTCGTTCGCGCTCGCGTGCGGGGCGAGTTGCTGGATGCTTCGCGCATGGGTCGGACCGGTCTGGGCGCTCGTCGGCGGGCTCGTGCTTGCGCTTCACCCGCAGCTCGTTTCCGTGTGGGGGACGTGGCTGTGGGGCGGGGCGGCCGCGATGATCGGGGGGATGCTCGTGTACGGCGCGCTGCCCCGGCTGCTCGCGCGAACCAACGCCCTGGCTTCGATCATGCTCGGCCTCGGCGTGTCGGCGTTCGTGCTGACGCGTCCATACGAGGGGCTCGCGGCCTGCGTTCCCGCGGCGGCGCTGCTCGCGCACGACCTCTTCTGGCGGGGTCGCGTCCTGGACGGTGTCCGGCGACTGTGGCCGGCGGCGGCGGTCGGGGCGATGGCCGCCGCGTTTCTCGCTCTCTACGACTACCGCACGACGGGCGATCCGTTCACGCTTCCCTACACGATCTACTCCGAGCAGTACGCCGGCGTCCCACCACTCGTGTTCCTGCCCCTGGCCGAAGCGACCGGCACCCCGAACGGGTCCGCCGCCGTGTCTCCCCACGCAGCGATCCGGGAGTTCTTCGCGCCCGGCGGCTTCGAGTCGCGGCCCTACTACGAGCGTCGTACGCCTGCGGGGTTCGTGCGCGGCCTCGGCGAGAAGCTCGAAATCTTCTGGCGCTTCTTCGCGCTCGTCGCGCTGCCCCTGCCCCTGTTGGCGCTGCCCTTCGTGTGGCGGGACCGACAGGTGCGCTTCGCCGCGGTGGGGTGTACGTGGTTTGCTCTCGCGCTGGCCGTTGAGACCTACGAGCAGCGCCACTACGCGGCGCCGGGCGTAGCGCTCGGTCTCGTGGTGTGGGTGTCGTGTCTGCGCGCTGTCACCCGATGGCGCCCGGTCGGACGCCCGGTCGGCGTCGCGCTGTTCGTCGGTGTCCTCTGCGTGGCATTCGTCGAGCACGGCGTCATGGCCCGTTCGTTTCTCGAGCGCCGCGCCCGCAGCCCGCTGATGGCGCGGCCGGGGATCGTCGCACGACTCGAGGCCATGGGCGGTCGTCACCTGGTGGTCGTGCGCTACGGACCGCGGCACAACGTCCACACCGAGTGGGTGAACAACGACGCCGACATCGACGCGGCCAGCGTGATCTGGGCACGCGAAATGGATGCCGCGCAGAATCGCGCGCTCGTCGAGTACTTCGAGGACCGCCGGGTCTGGCTGCTCACGCCCGACGATCTGAACGCACCGCTGCGCCCCTATCCCGCCGCGGCATGGCCAGACGGCGCGGTTTCTCGCTAGACTGCTGTGCCCCGAAATCTCGAGTACGCAAGCATGAGGTCGATTCGCGCGGCGACGGTCTTCGCCGCGACCGTCATTGTCGCCGCGCAGGTGTCCGCGCAAGAACCGGCAGCGTCCGAATCCGCTGATCGGGCCGGTGTCGCCCCCGGTCGACTGGAGGAGATGGGTCCGGCCGACGAGGGCATCATCTTCACCCGCGACCACGGGGGAAAGCTCGATCTGTTCGTCGGTCGCATTGCCGATGGACGGGTCGAACGGCTGTTCGCTGCCTCCGACATCGAGAGGCGAGGAGCCGCTTGGTCGCCGGCGGCGAACAGGCTTCTCTACGTGGAGTCCACCCCCGAAGGCTCGAAGCTCATACTCTTCGATCCTGAGACGGGCGAACGTACGCTGATCCACCAGGTCCTCGACCCCGATCACAACTTCTGGTCGGTGTGGGCACCCGACGGAAAGCACCTCGCGTTCACGCGCCCCACAAATCTGCCGGACAGACACCGGGCTGTCCGCGAGTACGACCTCGCCACGGGAACCCACCATCGGTTTGGATCTGCGACGTACACGATGGAGTTTCTCCGGCCCTCCTACGCGCCCGACTCGCGCACCGCCGTGGCTCAGCGACGCGGCGAACTGTTCGCGCAGCAGATCTGGCGCCTCGAGCGAGGCAAGATGGCTCAGCAGATCACGAGGCCCACGGAGCGCTACGACCACTCCGCTGTCTTCACCCGCGACGGGGAGTGGATCGTCTTCTCGAGTCGCATAGGCGACGCCCCCAATCGGCTCAATCGGATTCGCCCGGACGGCAGCGACCGCCGGCCGCTGCACTACCATAGGGGCGGCGATGCACGCTCTCCCGCCGCGTCCCCGACCCGCGACGAGTTTGCCTTCGTCTCGGAGCGTTCCGGCCGTCCGGACATCTACATCGCGAGCCTCGAGGGCGAGGCGATTCGCAACCTGACGCGCTCGATCCATCGCAACGAGAAGAATCCGATCTGGTCGTCGGACGGCAACCGGCTGACCTTCGTATTGAATGCAGCGCGCAGGGTGGGAGGTGCACAGAGTCGCGTCGTGGTGTCGTCACGATCGGGTGTCATCCTCTTCGAGACCCGGGGACGTAATCCTTCCTTCATGTCCGTTCGCCCATAGGAGAACAGGATGGACCCCGTTCGATTGGAGCTTCGCGGTCCCGTGGCGGTACTGACGCTCGACCGCCCGAAAGCGTTGAATGCCCTCAACCGCGAAACGCTCGAGGGGCTGATCGCGCGCTGCGACGAAGTGGCCAGAACTGCCGACGTCCGCGCCTTGGTGCTCACCGGCGAGGGGAGGGCGTTCGCTGCTGGTGCGGACATCGCCGAGATGCGCGGGCACAGTCCTGCGGAGTCGTTCGCCTTCTCGGAACTCGGCCACCGGGCGGGTGCTGCCATCGAAGCCCTCTCCGTACCGACGATCGCCGCGGTAGGCGGCTACGCGCTCGGCGGGGGTTGCGAGATGGCACTCGCGTGCGACTGGATCTACGCGTCGACGCGCGCCCGCTTCGGGCAGCCGGAAGTGAATCTCGGTCTCATCCCCGGCTTCGGCGGGACGAGTCGCCTCGTGCGGCGCGTGGGTGTGGCGTGGGCCAAGGAGATCTCCCTGGTGGGCGAGCCCATCGACGCCGAGACCGCCTACCGCATCGGTCTCGTGAACCGCGTGTTCGAGCCCGACGCGCTGCTCGACGAGGCGGTGAAGACCGGCGAGACGATCGCTGCGAAGGGGCCGGTGGCGCTGGCCCACGCGAAGCGCGTGATCCAGGAGGGGCAGGACGCCGACGTGCGCGTCGCGCACGCCCTCGAGCGCGCCGCCTTCGCTGTGGTGTCGGCGAGCGAGGACAGCAACGAGGGCATGGACGCGTTTCTCGAGAAGCGCGACCCCGTCTTCAAGGGGCGCTGATCGTCTCCTAGATCCCAGGCGGAGGCACGATGTCGCTCACGCGGCGCCAGTTCGTGACCGGGGGGATCGGCGCCACCGCGGCGTCGGTCCTGGCATGCAGAGGCGGAGACGCATCGCCGATCGAGGGTGAATACGACCTCCTCGTGATCGGATCGAGCTTCGCGGGTCTGCCCATCGCGCTTCGCGCCGCCCAGCGCGGCCTGCGGACCCTGGTGGTGGAGGCGGGCGGGTTCCCCGGTCGCTGGTTCGCGGGAGAGCCGGCGATGCTCCCCTTCACCTCGTCGGGTGCGGTCGACTATCCCGCCAACGCCGCGCGCATGATCGCCGTGGGCGGTGCGAGCAACCACTGGGAGGGCGCGGTCAACCGGATGCGGCCCAGCGACTTTCGCCTGCGCTCCGAGTTCGGCCTCGATGTCGATTGGCCGCTCAGCTACGACGAGCTCGAACCGTACTACTGCCGCGCCGAGCGCGACCTGTCCGTGCGCGGGTCTGCCGCAGTGGTCGACGCCGAGCCCGCGCGCAGCTGTGCCTACCCGAGAGCGCCCGACGCGGGGTACCGGCCACCGAACGTCGAGATCGACGGACGGCGCCTGCGCTACTTCCCGCTGGCCCGCTCGGTGCGCGGGGACGGCCCCGTTCGCCTGGTCGATCGCGAGGTCGAGGCGTTCGCGAGTTCGAGCGCCGGCACCCTCGCCTCGGGTCACCAGACCACCCGTCTCGTGACGCTCGACGGGCGGCGCATCGACCACGCGCTCGTCCGCAGCGCCGACGGCTCGGAGCGACAGGTCTTCGCCAAGCGCATCGTGCTGGCCGCTGGCGTGCTCGAGAGCGCCCGGCTGCTGCTGCTCTCGCGGTCCCGCTGGTTTCCGAACGGCCTCGGCAACGCCAGGGACCTCGTGGGTCGCTACTTCACGGTTCACCCGACGTTGCGCTGGCAGTTCACGCCGCCCTCGCTCGGCCGCCTGTTCGACGGGGCGCCCCAGGCGCTCTCGAACCGCACGTACGACTACGCCGACGAGTTTCGCCGCCGCGGACTGAACGCCGCTCACTTTCAGCTGCGGGTATTTCGCGACGAATCGATCATCCTGAAGCACCAGCCCGAGATCGAGGCGCGGGGGGCGAACCGGGTGACCTTGTCGACGGCCGAGACCGACCGCTTCGGAGATCCCGTCGCGGACCTCGCGCTCGGCTGGTCCCCGCGCGACCTCGCGACGAAGTGGGCCGGCGAAGACGTTCTTGCCGCCACGGTCGAGGCCCTCGGAGGTCATCCCGACACCGTGGACAAGAGCGAGAAGTGGCGCTTCCACCCGTCCGGGACGCTGCGCATGGGCTTCGATGCGAACACCGGCGTGGTCGACCGGAATCTCAAGGTCTTCGGCGTGGAGAATCTCTTCGTGTCGGGTGCCTGTGTGTTCCCGACGGCGGGAACCGCCAACCCGACGGAGACCATCGTCGCACTCGCCCACCGGCTGGCCGATCACCTGCTGAGGGGTTGAGGCGTTCGCGAACCTCGGCGCATTCCAATCGACCCGTGGTCCCGCCCTAGCGACAGCGAAGCGCTGTCAGGCCGGGTATCCTGCGGCGGTCCGCGTCGCTCGCAGGGAAGCGGCCGATCCGTTGTGCCTCGGCGCCGAAGGCCAGGCAGCGAACGAGAAGAGGGTGCATGCTCGATCTTCCCAAGCGGCGTGCGAAGACGCTCGCTCTTCTCGCGCTGGCCGCCGCCTTCATCTTCGCAGGCGTCAATCACTTCCTGAATCCGGACTTCTTCGTGGCGATCATGCCGCCGTACCTGCCCCTGCACCTCGAACTCGTGCTTCTGAGCGGCGTCTTCGAGATTCTCGGTGGGGTCGCCGTTCTGGTCCCCGGCGTTCGCTCCCTCGCGGGCTGGGGCCTCATCCTTCTGCTCCTGGCGGTGTTTCCGGCGAACCTCCACATGGCCTTGAATCCCGAGCTGTTTCCCGATGTTTCCAGCTCCGCGCTGTATCTGCGACTGCCGCTTCAAATCGTCTTCATCGCCTGGGCCTACTGGGCAACCCGACCCGAGGACGTCGCGGACGCTCAGAGATAGCCGAGGTCGCGGAGGTGCTGGATCTCCTCGGCCGACAAGCTGTCGCGCCGGGTGTGGCTGGCCGAACGCGATTCCATCTCGACGATTTCATCGCGGAGCTC
>JABSQW010000197.1 GCA_013215605.1 Myxococcales bacterium | reverse complement strand
GATCGTGACGACGACCACGACCCCTACGGTTCCCGCTACGGCTTCCTTCTGCGTCGGCCAGGTGATCTTCTTTGCTTCCGTCATCACCTCGCGGAAGAACTGTCTCGAATCATTGACCCAGACGGCCGGACTCCATTGCATAAGTGTCCAAGTCCTCGGTTCTGGCAGGCGCGGAGGGACTCGAACCCCCAACCCCCGGATTTGGAGTCCGGTGCACTTCCAATTGTGCTACGCGCCTAGTTCTATCGATTCTTCACTCGCCTTCGGCTCGCTGCGTGCCGCCGGGGCGGCTTGCGGGTTCGCTGTTTGGCGGCTCCTTGCCCGGGTCGCCGCTTCGCGGCATCACTCTTTCGCGGGCTTTCTGTTTGCGGGCGGCCATGCGCCCAGTTCCCTTTGCTCGATTACTCGATGATCTCTGCGACCACGCCGGCGCCGACCGTGCGGCCCCCCTCGCGAATCGCGAAGCGCAGCTCCTTGTCCATCGCGATCGGCGTGATCAGCTCCACCAGCATCTCCACGTTGTCCCCGGGCATCACCATCTCCGTGCCTTCCGGAAGATTCGCCACGCCCGTCACGTCCGTCGTACGGAAGTAGAACTGCGGGCGGTAGCCGTTGAAGAACGGAGTGTGACGGCCCCCCTCCTCCTTCTGAAGCACGTACGCCTGCGCCTTGAACTTCGTATGCGGCGTGATCGAACCCGGCTTCGCGAGCACCTGGCCGCGCTCCACCTCGTCCTTCCCCGTCCCACGCAGCAGACAACCCACGTTGTCCCCCGCCTGACCCTCGTCCAGGATCTTCCGGAACATCTCCACGCCCGTGACCGTCGTCTTCGCCGTCTCGCGAATCCCCACGATCTCCACCTCGTCGCCCGTGTTCACGATCCCCTGCTCCACACGACCCGTCACCACCGTCCCGCGACCCGTGATCGAAAACACGTCCTCGATCGGCATCAGGAACGTCTTGTCCAGCGCCCGCTCCGGCAGCGGAATCGAGTTGTCGAGCGCGTCCATCAGCTCGTCGATGCACGCGTTCGGACCGTCGTCCGTAGGCGCCTCCAGCGCCTGCAGCGCCGAGCCCTTGACGATCGGAATGTCGTCCCCGGGAAAGTCGTACAACGAAAGAAGCTCGCGAACCTCGAGCTCCACCAGCTCCAGCAGCTCCTCGTCGTCCACCTGGTCCACCTTGTTCAGGAACACCACCATGTGAGGAACATTTACCTGCTTCGCCAGCAGCACGTGCTCACGCGTCTGCGGCATCGGTCCGTCCGCCGCGCTCACCACCAGGACCGCCCCGTCCATCTGGGCCGCGCCCGTGATCATGTTCTTCACGTAGTCCGCGTGGCCCGGACAGTCCACGTGGGCGTAGTGACGGGAATCCGTCTGGTACTCTACGTGCGCCGTCGCGATCGTGATCCCGCGCTCGCGCTCCTCGGGAGCCTTGTCGATCTCGTCGAACGGCGTGAATTCCGCCAGGCCCTTCGCCGCCTGGCGCTGCGTGATCGCCGCCGTGAGAGTCGTCTTCCCGTGGTCCACGTGACCGATGGTGCCCACGTTCACGTGCGGTTTCGTACGCTCGAACTTCTCCTTGGCCATTGATTCGAATCCTTT
>JABSQW010000196.1 GCA_013215605.1 Myxococcales bacterium | reverse complement strand
CCTTCGACGGCACGAGCGGCGAGGCCTGCCCCCGTGTGCCCGAGGGCCGCGTCGGGGAGTGGCGTAGCCCGATCACCGGAAGAACGGCCCGAGAACGCTGGCGCGCCCGCCTGTTCGTCCTGCCGGATTCCGCGCGGTTTCGGGAGACGATGTCGCCGAGGTCTCGTGAGCGGCCACCCAGCGTGGCGGGGTGGGTCCCGATCGGTCCCCAGAACGAAGAAACGGCCGGGAGAGCGAAAACGCTAACCACCGGCCGTTTCGAGGTTTTCTGGCGCGCCCAGCACGACTCGAACGTGCGACCTCCTGGTCCGCAACCAGACGCTCTATCCAACTGAGCTATGGGCGCAGAAGCGAAGCGGCGCCGAGTCTACCGAATTCGACGCCGCGCGAAACTTGTCGGATGGGGAAGTCTGGGGCGAACCCGTCCGCGGTTGTTGAACGGCTGGAGGAAGAACTGGCCGAAGCCGGTCTCGAGGGAGAGAGCGATCATCAGGGAGACGGGGAGGACCCCGCGCTCCGCCGCCACCTCCGCCACCGTGCGGTGTGGGGGCAGAGGCGAATTGAGGTTCTGATCCAGTCGTAGTCGGGTGCGCGCGGCGGGGCTCCGATGGCGTGGCAGCCGCATAGGCGAGCGCGACGCGCTCCCGCCCACGAGGACGCGATCGGACCTAGCGCGGATCCAGCCGCAGGAACTGCCTCGGTGCGAAGCCGGTGAAGACGTATGCGACCAGCGGGAACCCGGACTCGTCGAGGAGGCGCTCGCGCTCCTGTTCGCTGACGGGTACGGCACGGTAGTCGGTGGTCTCGCCCTCGCGGGTCACGCGAACATTCGGATTCTCGAGCACGCGGTGATACCACGCGCGCGGCCAGTGGTTCGCGGCGACGAAGAGCTGCCCGTCGTCGTCGATGGGCGACAACACCCGTTCGTAGGACGTCCCGTCCGCACCCGTGGTGGAGAGAACGATCGTGGTCCCCCCGATGTTCTCGGGCTGGAAGGCGGCGAATGCCGTCATGCAGCCGGTCTGCGCAGCGGCGAGAATGCAGAGACTCAGGGTGGCGATGGCTCGGTAGTACATGGTTCCTCCCGTGGTTCCCGGACCGCTGGGGCCCTTGCCCAAAGCCCCGGGAACTGGCTGGTATTTCGCGTCTGGGGCGCGCTTCCGGCGCGGCGTCTCCGCAGTCGCGGACGAGTTGGCGGAGAGAGTGGGATTCGAACCCACGGTACCTTTCGGTACACACGCTTTCCAAGCGTGCGCCTTAAGCCGCTCGGCCATCTCTCCCGATGCCCTCCCCACACGGGGAGCCGCTCGACGGGTATGGTGGGGTCGACTCGGTCGGATTTCAACGGCCGATCTGATTTCGAGCCCCCTGAATTGAACTCTCCCGCAGCTCCGGCGCTCCCGTCTCGCTCTAAATACGCGCTCGGCGTCATGTTCGCGCTCACGGCGCTGAACGTGCTCGACCGCCAGGTGCTCGCGACGCTGATCGAGCCCATCAAGCGCGACCTCCAGGTGTCGGACACGGCGATGGGGCTCCTTTCGGGCACGGCGTTCACGCTCTTCCACGTCGCCTCGGTACTCCCCGTTTCGCGCTGGGCGGACCGCGGCAACCGCCGGAACATCATCGTGCTCGGCCTCTTCGCGTGGAGCGCTCTCACCGCTGCGACCGGGCTGGCGCGCAGCTATGCGCACATCTTCATCGCTCGCATGGGCGTGGGGATCGGCGAGACCGTGGGCAGCGGGCCCGTGCAGTCGCTCCTGTCCGACAGCTTCCCCCCGGAACGCCGCGCGGCGGCGTTCTCGATCCTCGGCTCGGGTGGCGTCATCGGCTCGATGCTCGGTTTTGCGATGGGGGGTTGGCTCGCTCAGGAGTTCGGCTGGCGCATGACGTTCGTGCTGTTCGGGATTCCGGGCGTGCTGCTCTCCGCCCTGATCTGGTTCACGGTGAGAGAGCCCACCCGCGGCGCGTTCGATGGATTGGAAGAAACGCAGGACGAGAGCATCGGCGCGTGCATCCGCTACCTCGTCGCCCTGCCCTCGTTTCGTCACGTCGCATTGGCGGGCTCGCTGAACGCCGCCGGCAACTACTCGCTGTTGACCTGGGCGCAACCCTTCCTGATGAGGACCTACGACCTGCCGATCGCCGAGGCCGGATTCACCCTGGCGATCGCGCTGTCGTGCTCCACCACCGTCGGCCTCTGGACCTCGGGCTTCCTGGGCGATCGGCTCGGTCGCCGCGACAAGCGCTGGTACTGCTTCGTACCGGCGATCGCGTCGTTGCTCGCCGTACCGATGGCGATCGGCTTCCTGCTGGCGCCGAGTCTGCCCGTGGCGATCAGTTTCCTGGTTCCTGCGGCGTTCCTCAACACAATGTGGCTCGGGAATGGCAGCGCCGTGGTGCAGAGCCTTGCGAAGCCGCGCATGCGCGCCGTGGCGACGGCCCTCAACGTGCTCGCCAACAGCGGTGTCGGCTACGGACTTGGCCCCGTGGTGGTCGGCGCGTTGAGCGATCGACTCGCGCCCACGTACGGTGTCGAGAGTCTCAGGTACGCTCTTCTGCTCGCCATGCTCCCACACGCGTGGGCTGCGCTGCACAGTTTCCTCGCGTCGCGTTCCTACCGTCGCGACCTGCTCGCAAAGGAGAACTCATGATCCTCGACCACTTCAAGCTCACGGACAAAGTCGCCATCGTCACCGGCGCCGGGCGCGGCATCGGCGAGGCCATCGCCGTCGCCTACGCGGAAGCGGGCGCGCACGTCGCCGTGGGTGCGCGTACCCAGGATCAGATCGACGACACCGCCGAGCAGGTTCGCGCGCGTGGGACGCGCGCCCTCGCCGTACAGACCGATGTCATGTACGAAGACCAGCTCGAGCGCCTCGTCGATGCGACGCTCGAGGAGTTCGGCCGAATCGACATCGTCGTGAACAACGCCGGAGGCTCGCCCCCGAAGGCCGCACTCGAGACCACGACGAAGGAGTTCGACACCGCCTTCCGCTTCAACGTATCGACCGCGTTCGCGCTCACGCGGATCGCCGTGCCAAGGATCGTCGAGACGGCCGGCGAAGGCGCGGTGGTGAACATCTCGTCCTCAGCGGGACGCCACAACGGACCCGGCTTCGCCGCGTACGGCACGGCCAAGAGCGCGCTCAGCTTCCTCACGAAGGAGCTCGCCCAGGACTTCGCGCCGAAGGTGCGGGTAAACGCGATCGCGGTGGGGTCGACGCTCACGCAGGCCCTCGAGAGCTTCCTCACGGACGAGATGCGCGAAGCCATGATCGCCACGACGCCCATGGCGCGCCTCGGCACCGTGGAGGACATCGCAGCGTGCGCGCTCTACCTCGCGTCTCCCGCGGCGAGCTACGTCACGGGCGAAATCTACGGCGTGAACGGGGGGCTGACCAGCCTGAGCGCCGCGATGCCACGCGCGTTCTAGCTGGAGCGATCGCGGCGGGATCCTGACCGGCTACGCCACAGCACCCTCTTCTCTCAACGCTTTCACCTCGACCTCCCCGTGGCCGAGCTCCGCGAGAATCGCGTCGGTGTGCTCGCCGAGCTCCGGCGCCATCCATCGCGGAGCCCACGGCGTGCCGTGGAAGTCGCACGGCGTCGCCGGGAACGTCGACGTCGTCTCGCCGTCGGGCACCTCGACGAGTCCTCCGTTCGCGAGCACCTGGGGATCGGCGATGACCTCCGTGATGTTCTGCACGGGCGACCAGAAGAAGTCCTCCTCGGCGTCGAAGAGGGGTCTCCATTCCTTGATGCTCTTGGAGGCGAAGATCTCGTCGAGGTTGGCGATCAGCTCGCCGGCGTTCTGGAAACGCTCGACGGGCCCGCAGAACTTCGGATCGTCGATCCACTCCTCGTGTCCCACGGCGCGACACAGCGGCGGCCAGTGGCGTTCGGCCTCGAGGCCGACGATCCAGAACCAGCGGCCGTCCTTGTCCTCGTAGTTGTTGATCGTGGGATTGCCCATCGTCTTTCGGCTGGCCACGCCGATCTCGTGGCCGAGGCGCAAGGTGGTCGCGATGTCGAAGCTGAGCGTGTAGATGCCCTCGCGCAGCAGCGACGTCTCGACGAGCTGCCCCTTCCCCGTCTTCTCCCGCGAGAAGAGCGCGGCGGAAATGGCCGCGGCGCCGGCGAGACCGGCGTTGTGGTCGCCCATCCCGCCGCGTTGGAACGGCGGATGCGATCCCGGCTGGGTGAGCGCGTTGGCGATCCCCGAGCGCGCCCAGAAGGCCGCGATGTCGTAGGCGGCGCGGTCGGCGTCGGGACCCTTGAGACCAAAGCCGGTCACGGCGGCGTAGATCAGCCGGTCGTTGCGCGCGAGGAGGCTCTTCGGATCGAAGCCGAGGCGCGTGAGGCCCGCTTGACGCACGTTGCTGAGGAACACGTCCGCGCCATCGACCATCGACAGCGCAATATCGCGCCCAGTGGGTTTGGCGAGATCGATCGCGATGCTGCGCTTGCTGCGGTTGTCCATCTCGAACGGCGGATTGAACGGCAGGTCACCGCCGAGCATCTTCTGGAACAGGCGGCCGGGGTCGCCGATTCCCGGCGGCTCGATCTTGACGACGTCCGCCCCCCAGTCGGCCAGGATGCCGCCCGCAGCCGGACCGGCAACCCACACGCCCATTTCGACGACTTTCACTCCTTCCAACGGTCCCGACATGCTGACTCCTTCGCGCTCGCGGGTGCTCCGCTGAGGGCAACACCCTACCATCCAGGGGCGACCTCGAGCCCGAGACACCGCGCATCGACACGGGAGAGGAGTCTCTGGAGGACCGACCGATGGCCGACTACCAGGCGCCCCTCGCCGACATGATGTTCACGCTCGAACACGTGTCCGACCTTGCCGGGCTTGCGGCGCTTCCGGGCTATGAGCACGCCGAGCCCGACGTGGTCCACGATCTCCTCGCAGAGGCGGGCCGGTTCGCGTCGGAGGTGCTCTCTCCCCTGAACCCGGTCGGCGACCAACAGGGCGCAAAGCTCGACAACGGCGTCGTCTCGATGCCCGAGGGATTCAAGGAGGCCTACGCGCAGTTCACCGAGGCGGGCTGGGGAGGCGTGGGACAGTCCGAGACCTACGGGGGCGCGGGGCTCCCGTACACGGTTTCCGCCGTGATCACCGAGATGCTGGCGTCGGCCAATCTGTCGTTCGGGCTGTGCCCGGCCCTCGGCGACGGCGCGATGGAGGCCCTCGAGCACCACGCATCGCCGGAGCTGCGCGACCTCTTCCTGCCGGCGCTCGTCGCCGGGCGCTTCACGGCCACGATGGATCTCACCGAGCCCCAGGCCGGCAGCGATCTCGGCGCCATCCGCACCACCGCCACCCCCGCCGGCGACGGCACGCACCGCATCAGGGGCCAGAAGGTCTTCATCACGTTCGGCGACCACGACCTCGCCGAGAACATCGTCCATCTCGTGCTCGCGCGGACGCCGGATGCTCCGGCCGGGAGCCGCGGCATCTCGTGCTTCATCGTCCCGAAGTTCCTCGTCAATGCCGATAGCAGCCTGGGCGAGCGCAACGACCTCGGCGTCGTGTCCATCGAGCACAAGATGGGCATCCACGCGAGTCCCACCTGCGTCATGACCTACGGCGAGAACGACGCCTGCGTGGGCTACCTGATCGGCGAGGAGAACCAGGGCCTCCGCTACATGTTCACGATGATGAACCGCGAGCGGATCTTCGTCGGGTTGCAGGGGCTCGGTATCGCGGAGCGCGCCTACCAGGCCGCCAGCGCCTACGCGCGCGAACGCCGGCAGGGTCGCGCCGTCGGGCGCGAAGCGTCGAGCGGCGACGCCTCGGCGATCATCGATCACATCGACGTGCGCCGCATGCTGATGGAGATGCGCGCGTCCATCGAGGCCATGCGCTGCCTCCTCTACCTGAGCGCGTCGGAGAACGATCGGTCGATGCGCCACCCCGACGAGGCGGAGCGCGCCCGGGCCAGCGCAGCAGTCGCGCTCATCACGCCCGTCACGAAGGCCTGGCTCACGGACCTCGGCAACCACGTCACGTCGCTCGGCATCCAGGTGCACGGCGGCGTGGGCTTCATCGAGGAGACGGGCGTCTCCCAGTATTTCCGCGACGCCCGCATCACTCCCATCTACGAGGGCACCAACGGCATCCAGGCCATGGACCTCGTCTTGCGCAAGATCGGCATGCAGAACGGCGCCGTGCTGCGCGCCCATCTCGAGCGGCTGCGCGGCATGGCCGCAGAGGTCGAAGGCGCGGGCGACGAACTCGCCGACACCGCGCGCCACCTCGGCGACGCCATCGGCGCCCTCGAACGCGCGAGCCAGTGGCTGCTCGAAAAGCTCGCGAGCGATCAGCGCAGCGCCGCGGCGGGCGCGACCCCCTATCTCGAGATGATGGGCCTCGTCACGGGCGGCGCGCTCCTCGCACGCTGCGCCGCCGAGGCGACGAAGCTCCGCGGCGCCGGGGAGAACGCGCGCTTTCTCGAGTCGAAGATCTCCACGGCGCGCTTCTTCGCGTCGCAGATCCTGCCGCGCGCCGCTTCGCTCGTACCGTCGGTCACTGCCGGAGCCGATCCCCTCGACGCCTTGCACGCAGAAGATTTCTAGCGGTTCCGCGGGGCCGAGAGAAACCTGGCGGAATTCTTGGAATCGCCGCTCGTTCGTCTCCGACGCTCTGGTATCGTGGTTTTGAAGCGGAATGGAAGAAAGATCGCTCGATCAGCGGCACCTCGGAACCCGCCACCGCCTCCAGATTCTCGAAGGCGGCGTGTGGCTCGCGACGGATTCGTTCATTTCGTCGCACGTGCTCGAGATTCCCTTCGAGGAGATCACCTCGCACCCGGTCGAGTACACGCGGGGCTCGCGAGCGTGGCTGATCCTCGCGGGCGGTTTCTCCGCAGTGGCCGCATTCGGCGTCCTGATCAGCGGTGCCGCGGGCTTCGGGATGAGAGGAGTGGGGTGGGCCGCGGTCTTCGCGGCGCTCGGCGTCGCCATGCTGCTGGGCTTCGCGACGACGCGTCAGAACCGGATCCTCCTCAGCCACGGGAATCCGGGTCTCGATTTCCTTCAGGATCGGCCGAGTCGCGGCGGGGTCGAGACGTTCGTAGCGCAGATTCGTGAAGCCCAGCAGCAGTATCTCCGCAGCAACTACGGAGTGGGCGGTGCGATCACCAGCAACGTCGAGCTGATCGAGCGGCTCGCGTATCTCCTGGAACACGAGGCGATTACGGCCGAGGAGTACGAGACCCTCAAGGCGGAGATCATCGCGCGGGCGAAGTGGTCTGCGCCTCGCGAAGACATCGACACCAACGGCAGCTATCTGTGACAGCCGACCACAGCCGCGCAGTCCGCTACTTCGTGTAACGGGCGGCGTTCTCGTAACCGGCGAAGTCCGAGGGATCGGCACGCTGTCATCGATGTTTGCGGCCGCGAGGGGCGACGCCGTGTACATCCACTACGAGGACCTGCGTGGACGTCGCCGGGGGACGCTGACGCCGCATTCGCGCCATGCGCGCTGCTGCCGCAGCCGAAGAGGGGAAGACCCGACGTGAAGAAGCTCGCTCTCGCCACTCTGGCGCTGTTCCTCCTGGCGATTGCCGTGCTCGGGAGCTTTCTCCTCCACGCCCACTGGCAAGTGCGGACCATCGACATGGCGCTTCCCAGCCGCGAAGCACTCGCATCGCTTGTCGACATCGCCGACGCGCCGATCGACATCCGTTATCTGAACACCGGAAAGCAGGAGAACCCGGCCGGTACCCCCATGGCGTATCCGGTGTTCGTGCTCGAATGGGCCGACGGACGCCGCTTCGCGATCGATGCCGGAATGGACGCGAAGAGGGCACGCGACTTCGGAAAACCCATCGAGTTCGCGTTGGGATTCGATCCCATGGAGCCGCTCGGCTCCGTGGGCAGGCAACTCGGGACGGCGCTGGGCAGCGTCGCGGGCATTGCCTTCACGCATCTTCACGTCGATCACACGCAGGGCATCGCCTCGCTGTGTCCGCCCGGCGCACGACCGCTTCGCGTATTCCAGACCCCGACCCAGGCCGACGTCGGGAACTACATGACGAACCCCGGGAAGGCACAGCTCGAGGACGCCGCTTGCGCGCGCATCGAACGCCTCGCTGGAGGACCTCTGTTCGAGATTCCGGGATTCCCCGGACTCGTCGCGATCGAGGCCGGCGGCCACACGCCGGGCAGCACGGTCTTCGCCACCCACGTGCAGGGAACGACCTGGCTGTTCTCGGGCGACATCACGAATTTCCGCGACGCGATGCTCGAGGACCGCCCGAAGGAGCGGATCTACAGCCTGTTCATCACCCCCGAAGCCCCAGCCCGTCTCTCGAAGCTCCGCCGCTGGCTCGCGGCGCTGGACGCCGATCCACGCATCGACGTCGTGGTGTCTCACGACGGGACAGCACTCGAAAGCAGCGGGCTGCGCGCCTGGGAGCCCCCCGCAGGCGACACGCGAGCGAGATGAGCATGCTCTTGACCGGCAGTGTCTCGAGCGTACCGCGCAGAGAAGACGGTCTTCGCCTCCTCGTCACGAGGTTCCGCGGGCGCGGCCTCTCGGCCGACGCGTACGACGTCTGGATGGCGAACCTCGGACCGAGCGAGGCGTTGTTGCGCTCCTTCCTCGACGGCGCCGTCGCCTGGAAGGAGTTCGGACGCAACTATCGAGACGAGATGTTCGCGCCGAGCAGCATCGACGACCGCAACGAAACGATCCGCAACCGCGGTCAGCTGCACAGCATGCGCCTCATCAAGCACCTGGCGGAGGCGGGCCCGGTGACGCTGCTCTGCCATTGCCACGGCGACGCCACCGAGTGTCACCGCTTCCTGCTCCGCGACCTGATCCTGAGCAAGAAGGTCTGACGCGGGCGATTCCGGCGTTTCCGGGTTCGTTCGAGAGATCGCCGTCGGGCCCGCCCCGCGTGGACGACGGATCAACCGGGTCCGAGGACTGACCGGCTACCGATCTCCCACTGCACGCGCCCCTGGCGCGAGAAGCTCCGCCAGCCGTCGGGTGTGAGGCGCAGCCGGTCCGAGTACTCACCAGCCATCTCGTAGGTCTCGCCCTCGGCGTTTCCGATGCCGATGTGGAAGGCCCGAACGTAGACGCGGCTCGCAGCCTGGTCGCCGTCGAGGTCGATGCGGTAGTTGCCCAGCAGGTGCTGCGTGGGACCGCAGCCGTCGAGGTAGCTGCGAATGCTCTTCACGGCGGCGGCGCGCGATTCCGTCACCCACTCGCCAAAGTCGAACACCAGGTCCTCGGTGAACACGCTCTCGAGCGCATCCCAATCGCGGCGGTCGAGGGCCTCGGCATAGCCGTCGAGCACCCGGCAGATCTCCCATCGGTCGTCGGCTTCGCTCTTCATGCCTTTACTCCGTGGAACTCACTTCATCGAAGTAGAATCATTCGGGCGCATTCTGTGCCCATCCGACGGAAAGGTCCACGATCGTGGAGAGATCGCGCGCGATACCCCTCGAAGCCCTGCGGCGTCGACCCCTCCAGCCCGGTGTCGGTAGCAACCCGTTGCCGTGGGGCGACCCGAATTCAGCGCGCGAATGCTGCGCGAACACCTGTCCCAGGACCACGACGCCTTTCTCGCCGGGCAAGAGCACTTCGCCTACTTTCCAGCGTCGCAAAGGCAAAGCATGTCGGTCGATCTGACCGCCGCGTCCAAGGCGACGCAGAATGTCATTCCGAGCCGGCAGGCGCCGGTTCCAGGTTCGAACTTCGTCACGGTGGAGGGCTTCTGAATGTCCATTTCTGCGGATCCGCGGTACCCGAAGAAGCAGGCAATGATTCGCGGGAAGTCGATGGCCTACCAGGAGGTCGGCGAGGGCGACCCCATCGTCTTCCTCCACGGCAACCCGACGTCCTCCTATCTCTGGAGGAACGTGATCCCCCACTGCGAGGGGCTCGGGCGTTGCATCGCCCCCGACCTGATCGGCATGGGGGATTCCGACAAGCTCGACGACTCGGGTCCCGACCGATACCGCTTCGTCGAGCACCGCGAGTACCTCGACGCGCTCCTCGAACACCTCGGTGTCACCGAGCGCGTCACCTTCGTCATCCACGACTGGGGATCGGCCCTCGGCTTCGACTGGGCGAACCGCCACCGCGACGCCGTGCGCGGCATCGCGTTCATGGAGGCCCTCGTGCGGCCCGTGGCCTGGGACGAGTGGCCGAAGGTAGTGACGCCCGTCTTCAAGGCATTCCGCTCCGAGAAGGGCGAGACCATGATCCTCGAGCAGAACGCCTTCATCGAGAAGATGTTGCCCACTTCGGTGGTCCGCGACCTCAGCGAAGAGGAGATGACCGAGTACCGCCGGCCGTACCTGAACGCCGGCGAGGATCGCCGCCCCACGCTGACGTGGCCGCGCCAGATTCCCCTCGGCGGCGAACCCGAGGACGTCACCCGCATTGCCGCCGACTACGCGAAGTGGCTGAGCGGTTGCGATGTCCCGAAGCTCTTCATCAACGCGGATCCGGGTGCCATCCTGCGCCGAGAGGTCCGCGACTTCTGCCGTACCTGGCCGAACCTCACGGAAGTGACGGTGGCCGGCATCCACTTCATCCAGGAGGATTCGCCGGACGAGATCGGCGGCGCGGTCGCGGATTGGCTGAAGGGGATCGACTGAGCTCGAGGGGGCCGGAAATGGACGGGTTCTACTCGTACGCGGTGCAGACCCAGCACTACTTCAGACGAGTCCACGAAGGTCCGGCGCGTTCCCCGCTGAAGACTCCGGCCGCGTGGCGGAGCTCCGACCCGACGAGCCTCGGGAAATGGCGGGTGTCCCTCGCGCCACGGTACGTCGACGAACTCCACGCGGCGCTCGCCACGGCGAAGCAGTCCGGGCGCCCGACGGGAGAGCTGTCGGCGGATGATTTTCCGCTCCCCACGTTGTCGGGTGAAATCGCACGCTGGCGCGAAACGCTCGCGTCGGGCCGCGGGTTCCAGGTGGTTTCGGGCGTACCCGTCGCCGACTGGTCGCGCGAGGACACCGAGCTCGTCTACTGGTGCCTCGGCCTTCACATGGGCAGGCCCGGTGCACAGAACCCCCAGGGCGACCTGCTGGGTCACGTCTTCGACACCGGTGACGACGCCGACGACCCCTTCGTCCGCCTCTACCGTACGCGCTCCCACATCGCGTACCACTGCGACGCGGCAGACATCGTGGGCCTCCTGTGTCTGCGCAGTGCGCTGCGCGGGGGCACGAGTCGCATCGTGAGCTCGGTGACGGTCTACAACGAACTCCTCGCGCGGCGTCCCGATCTCGCGGAGCGGCTGTACGAGCCCTTCCACCTCGACATCCGCAACGAGGACAGCTCAGGCGCGCTCCGACACCTCCCGATTCCGCCGTGTCGCTTCGACGGCGCGCGGCTCCGCACCTTCTACCACAGCGACTACTTCCGCTCGGTGGTGCGCCACGACGACGTCCCGGCGTTCAGCGGCGACGAACTCGCACTCCTCGATCTCTACGAGGAGATCGCAGCACGCCCCGACCTCTATGTCGACATGGACCTCGCGCCCGGCGACATCCAGTGGCTCTCGAATCACACGATCCTTCACGCGCGCAGCGGATACGAAGACCACGCGGAGCCCGAGCAGCGGCGACACCTGCTGCGCCTGTGGCTTTCACTCTGAACGAGGCACGCCCTCGAGTCGCGTCGCCGGTGGCCCGGTCGTGCTCCGAGCTTTGGGGCGTCAACGCGCCCCTGTGCCCGCCCATCGACCCCGCGGCCAGCGGCCCCAGGAGATCGGGGCAGAATCAGGGCGCTGAGAAATCGATTTGGGAATCAAGGGGATGCGGGTTTGCGCCTCGAATCGTCCTGAATGATGAGCGGAGCCTTCGTGAAGTACCCCCGGCGCTGTTGGGGAGTCTGGAGGCGTTCGGTGCGTCCCCCGCGCACGTTGTACCAGAGGCGAAGCATGAGCCGGGCCTTCGCAACGTCGGGGTCGTCCTCGAATGCCGAGCGCTTGTGCATGACGGCGAGATTGTGGGTCAGGAGCATGTCCCCGGGACGCAGCTTGAACTCGATCTTCATCGCCTTCCGCTCCGCGATCTCTTCGAAGGCGTCGAGGGCCGCGCGTTCGTCGTCGGGCATCGGGATTCCGGCGGTTTCGTAAGCGAGTTCCATCAGCCGGAGGTTGCTGAAGCAGGAGAGTTGGCCAGCGTCGACCCGGAACAGGGGGATGCGCGGGAGCCTGGCGCTATCGAGTTTGCCACTGGACGTCGATTCCTTGCGCATGTAGAGGGGCATGCCGCGGTAGAGAACGGACAGGTGCTCCGGACATTCACGCAGCATGACGTTGTGAATCGCCACGCTGCTGACGAGTGAGTTGGTCCCGCCAATCGGCGCCTGGCGAACGCAGAGCAGTGTGGCGACATCGCCGCCGTCGCAGTGAAAGCGCAACTCGTCGCTGCTCACATAGCCGCGCGTGTCTGCGGTCCGCTCCCCGCTGAACTCCGCCTGGACCGATCCCATCATCTCGCCCTTGGCGTTCTGGGCGATGACGTCACCGAGGTTCAAGGCCAGCACCCACTTCATGCGGCGGACCGTATCGAAGTCGTCGGGGGGCAGGTCGATTCCTCGGAGCAGCGCGAAGCCCCTCCCCCGCTCGAGATCGTCGGTCACCCGCCCGAGCCGCGCCCCGAGCCGCGGCAGCGGAACGTCCGCCGGCTTCAGCGTCACCCAGTCCTGCGCGGCGGGGGGCAGCTGCCGCGCAGCGCGTTCCAGCTCTTCGCGCTCGGCGTCGCCGAGCGTTTCCGACCAATCGTCGACGTCGACGTAGTCTGCGGCGACCCAACCCGCCGCGCTCTCGATGGCGACGAGACCTGACTGCGACATGGCGGTTTCCTGATCCTCCGACCGGCTTACGCGGGCGACGCGGAACGAGCCAGAATCCCCTCAGCGTTCTGCCACAGGATCTGCTCGCGCTCGTCATCGGTGAGGGGAAGGCTTCGGAACACCTCGAGGAAGTGTCGCGGGTCGTGCATGGGGTAGTTGGTCCCGAACAACACGCGGTCGGTTCCGATTCGGCGAATCTG
>JABSQW010000195.1 GCA_013215605.1 Myxococcales bacterium | reverse complement strand
GTGGCTCGCCGCCCGCCGAAGAGAATCGCGCTGATGGGCACGCCCTTCGGGTTCTCCCACTCGTCCGCGATCACCGGGCACTGACTGGCCGGCGCCGTGAAGCGCGCGTTCGGGTGGGCGGCGTTGCCGTCGCCCGGCGTCCACGCCTCGCCGTGCCAGTCGGTCAGGGTGGCCGGGAGCTCTCTGGTCATCTCCTCCCACCAGACGTCGCCATCGGGGGTGAGCGCACAGTTGGTGAAGAGCGAGTTCTCGGAGAGACTCAGCATTGCGTTGGGGTTGGAGCGCATGCTCGTTCCGGGAGCAACGCCGAAGAAGCCCGCCTCGGGGTTGATGGCGTATAGCTGGCCGTCGTCGCCGAACTTCATCCAGGCAATGTCGTCACCGATCGTCTCGACCTTCCAGTCGTCGAGCGTCGGATTCATCATCGCGAGATTCGTCTTGCCGCAGGCACTCGGGAAGGCAGCTGCAACGTAGTGGGTGATGCCCTCGGGATTCGTGAGCTTGAGGATGAGCATGTGCTCGGCCATCCAGCCCTCGTCGCGGGCCATCACCGATGCGATGCGCAGCGCGAAGCACTTCTTGCCGAGGAGCGCGTTGCCCCCGTAGCCCGAGCCGAACGACCAGATCTCGCGCGTCTCGGGAAAGTGCACGATGTACTTGTTGTCGGCGTTGCAAGGCCACGGAACGTCCTTCGCTCCGCTCTCGAGCGGCGCGCCCACCGAGTGCAGGCACGGGACGAAAGCGCCGTCGCCGAGGGTGTCGAGCACCTTCTGACCCATGCGCGTCATGATGCGCATATTGGCCACGACGTACGGGGAGTCGGACAGCTGGACGCCGATGTGCGCGATCGGTGAGCCGATGGGGCCCATACTGAAGGGGATCACGTAGAGCGTTCGACCCTTCATGCAGCCACCGAACAGGCCCCGTAGCTTCTCCTTCATCTCGCCCGGATCGCACCAGTTGTTCGTGGGGCCGGCGTCTTCCTCGTTCGCGGAGCAGATGAAGGTGCGGTCCTCGACGCGGGCAACGTCCGCGGGGTCGGACCAGATGAGGTAGCTGTTCGGACGCTTGGCCTCGTCGAGCTTGCGCGCGGTGCCGCCCTCGACCATGAGCTCGACCATCTGGTCGTACTCTTTCTGGGATCCGTTGCACCAGCGGACCGCGTCCGGCTCGCACAGCGCCTTCACTTCTTCGACCCAGGCGTTCAATCGTTGATTGTTGCTGCTCATCTCGATTCCTTGGAATTCGTCAGCCGCAAGAGACGATCCCGGGACCACTCCAAGTCGCTCTCACCGACCCGCGGGAGCACCGAGGCCGGCGCTTCCCCAATAACAAGACATGCCAGCGCACCGAGGAAGGGCGCAAAGTGCAGAAAATCAAAAACGAATCCCGCCCCACCTCATGAGTGGACCGGGACGCACGTCGATTATAGAACCTCTCCGTAGAGGCGGCGAGTTTTTCACAGCAATTCCGCCTGGTCAACCCATCGGCCCGCCGCCGCACGCGTGTGAGTCCTGTGCGCAGACGCGAGGCAGATCCCGCCGAGCCCGCGGCTGGGCCGACGCGACTCGAGGAGCGTGCGCGGGAGAATCCACCGGGTTTCCCCAGCCCTAGAGCGCGGCCGCGGCGGCCCCGATCAGGGCTCCGAGCGTCAAAATGTAGTTCGGAATGATCGTCAGCCCGAAACCCGGCCCTCGTTTCGAGGGATCGTTCACGTAGGCCCGGGCGTAGAGCGCCCGCCCGATCACGAAGATCACCCCGAGCCCCGCGGCGACAGGCTCGCTCACGAAGTGGGCGAAGAGAAAGAGAGCCGGCAGAAAGACCACCAGCTGCTCGATCGTGTTGTACTGAACCCTCAAGTTCCGCTCGAAGTCGGGGTTCCCGACGATCGCGGGCGCGGGGACCCCGCTCTGCCCGCGGGCCCGACCCGCCCGCATCACGAAGAGCAGGTACTGGAGCAGCGCGACGCAAGCGACGATGCTGACGAGTGCCATGAGTCGTCCCCCCTGATGCCCAGCGTTCTCGGGTGGGACCCCTACCCCGCCCGAACCGTGAATCCGTCGGTCACGGGCTCGCGCTTCTCGAAGTGGGGTCCGTAGTGGCGGTGCAGCTCCTCGACGGTCCAGACGTCCTCGGTATCGAAAACGACGTACGGTTCAGGGCGCTTCCACACACTCGTGCTACGGCCCCAGATCAGCAGAAGCTCGCCGGAGATATGGGCGGCGGCCGGTGTCGCCAGGTAGACGAACAGCGGCGACGAGTGCTCCGGGTCGAAGTTGTCGAAGCCCTCCTCGGGCTTCTGGAACATCGCGCCCATCTGTCCCTTGAGGGTCATCCGGGTGCGCGCGCGGGGCATGATCACGTTGGCGGTGACGCCCCAGCGGGCCCCCAGTTGGGCGAGGCCCATCGTGAGTGACACCACGCCGGCCTTGGCGGGGGCGTAGTTGGGCTGTCCAGGGGTGCCGAACAACCAGCTCTCCGACGCGGTGCTGATCAGCCGACCGTAGATCGGTCCACCCGCCTTCTTGCTCTCTTCGCGCCAATGGATCATCGCCCACTTGGACGGACAGAAGTGCCCCTTCAGATGCACCCGGACGACGTCGTCGAAGTCCTGCTCGGTCATCTTCAGAATCGTGGCGTCGCGCGTGAAGCCCGCGTTGTTGATCAGGATGTCGAGGCTGCCGTACGTTTCGATGGCCGTCTCGACGAGAGCCTTCGAGGCGTTCCAGTCGGCGATGTCACCGTAGTGGGCGGTGGCCTCCCCCCCAGCGGCCTTGATCTCGTCGACCACCTGCTGGGCGGGTGTGGCGTCGGAGCCCAGCCCCATGTCGTCGGCGCCGATGTCGTTCACGACGACCCTGGCGCCCTGCTTGGCGAGATTGATGGCGTGACACCGGCCCAGGCCGTGGGCCGACCCGGTGACGATGGCAACTCTTCCGTCTAGCGACAGCGACATCCCCGTTTCTCCTGGCGTGTGGTGAGTGGCTGCGGCTCGGTCAGAGCCGTTCGATGATGGTGCCCGTGCCAACGGCAGCGCCGCAGCACATCGTGACGAGCGCCGTCGACTTGTCCTGGCGTTCGAGCTCGTGGAGCGCCGTCACGATCAGGCGGGAGCCGGTGGCACCCACCGGATGCCCGAGCGCGATCGCCCCACCGTTCACGTTCACCTTGTCCATGTCGGCGTCGTAGACCTTTGCCCACGAGAGAACGACGGCCGCGAAGGCCTCGTTGATCTCGACCAGGTCGATGTCGTTCAGGGTCATGCCGGTCTTCTTGAAGATGGTTTCGGTGGCATCGACGGGACCGTCGAGCAGGAAGTAGGGATCGGTCCCGACCACGACATCCTGCACGATCCGGGCGCGCGGCCGGAGGCCGAGCTCTTTGGCCTTCTCCGCCGTCATCCACAGCACCGCGGCGGCGCCGTCGGAGATCTGGGACGAGTTGCCGGCGGTGTGGATCCCGCCCTCGATGACCGGCTTCAGGGCAGCGAGGCCCTCGGGCGTGGTAGGGCGGAGGCCCTGGTCGGAGGCCACGAGTTTCGTCTCGCCGGTGGGCTGGCCGTCCTCGCCGAGCAGGGGTGCATCGGTGGGCAGGATTTCGCGTGCGAAGCGACCCTCGTCGGTGGCCTTTCGGGCCTTCAGCTGGGAGCTCAGTGCGAAAGCGTCGACGTCCTCGCGCGTGATGCCGCGTTTGTGGGCGATTCGCTCCGCCGACGTGAACTGCTCGGGCGACGAGTCCCACGGCCAGTCTTCGGGCATGAAGTAGCCGGGGCCGTTGATGGCGTTGGCGCCGAGACCCACGTGGCTCATCAACTCGATGCCGCACGCGATGCCGATGTCGATGCTGCCCGCCTTCACGAGCGCGGACACGAGGTGATTGGCCTGCTGGCCCGAGCCGCACTGCGTGTCGATCGTGGTGCCGCCCGTCCGCCAGGTCCTGCCCGCCGAAAGCCAGCCGTGGCGCACGATGTTGTTCGACTGCTCGCCGGCCTGGGTCACGCAGCCACCGATCACCTGCTCGACGTCTTCGGGCGCGACGCCGGTCCGATCGATCACCGCGTTCTGGACGCTGGCGAGGAGCTTCCCCGCGTGGATGCCCGACAGATCGCCCTTGATCGCCTTGCCGCGGCCAATGGGCGTTCGCAGGGCCTCGACGATGACTGCTTCGCGCAATGCTCTCTCCTGACTTCGGGGTCGATCCGGCTCGGGTCCCGTTGGGCTCCCGCAAAAGGCCGCTCATCTTACATCAAGCGCGAGCGCCAGAGAGGAGCGTCGTGGTGAGAGCGGGGGCCCGAGAATCGGGCGCAGCGCGCGACTTCCCCGCGGACCGGGCCTCTCGCTTCGGGCTCGTTTCACGGGCGAGACCTTCCGGGACGACGGACGAGGAACTCGCGGGTCACGCCGAGCCCGAGGACTCCGCCGTTTTCGCGCGCCCGGATCGGCGACGGGGACGCCGCCGCCGGGGCTCCCACTGGAATTCCGCGAGGCGGATCCGCCCGCGGGCGTCGAACTTCACGCCCTCGCCCTCGAGCAGCGAACGCTGAGCGAGCTCGGCAGTGGGCTCCACCCGGCGACTCACCTCACCGCGCGCATTCACGACCCGCTGCCATGGGACGGCTGACCGCCGCGCGAGCCCCCGCCCGAGGGAGTGGAGGGCGTAGCCCACCTGTCGTGCGTGCCCCGGCAGGTCGGCGAGGTCGGCGACCTGACCGTACGTGGCCACCCTCCCGATCGGTATTCGGCGCACCACGGCGAAGATCCGGTCGTACACTCCGTCGGGTCCGTCGCCTGCGTCGCCCCGTCTCGACCGACCGACATCGGAACGCAGCACCGAACCCTCGTGCTTTCCGTGCCGCCGCGTCGACTGGTTGTCCACCACGTACGCATTGTATCCTTCCGCTCCGAATCACTGGGAGCCTCCATGTCACTCGTCCTCGTCGAGACCCACGAAGGCATCGCCACGGTCACGCTGAACCGGCCCGACGCGATGAACGCATTGTCCACTGCCCTTCGCAACGAGCTCGCGGATGCCTTCCGATCCCTCGAGGCGAACGACGACGTGGCGGTGGTGATCCTCACCGGCGCGGGCAGGGCGTTCTGCGCGGGACTCGATCTGAAAGAGCTCGGCGCCGGTGCGTCGGGCGACGCCATCACCGACGGCAACCTCGTGCGCACCATCGAGTCATTCAGCGGGCCGGTGATCGGCGCGATCAACGGCTTCGCAATCACCGGCGGCTTCGAGCTCGCCCTCGCGTGCGACGTGCTCGTCGCCTCGAGCAAGGCGCGCTTCGCCGATACCCACGCGCGAGTCGGCATCCTCCCCGGCTGGGGGCTCAGCCAGAAGCTCTCGCGAATCATCGGCATCGGCCGCGCGAAGCGCATGTCGTTTACGGGAAACTTCGTCGGCGCCGAGCAGGCCGCGGAATGGGGCCTCGTCACGCAGGTGGTCGCGCCGGACGACCTCATCCCGACCTGCCGCGCGCTCGCGAGCGAGATGACGAGCTGCGATCCCCTGACCCTGAAGGGGTACAAGCGCGTCATCGACGAGGGTTTCGCAGCAGACTACGGCACCAGCCTGCGGATCGAGAGCCGAGCCAACGCCGAGCACGCGAAGACCGTGAGCTCCGACGCCATCGCTGAGCGCCGACGCGCCATTCAGGCGCGCGGACGCGAGCAGGCGGGACACTGATGGCGCCAGAGGAGATCGTGCTCTACGGACCCCGTGAGGCGCCGTACACCGAGAAGGTGCGACGCGCCCTCGTGTTGAAGGGGTTGCGCTTCGAGCTTCGCGAGCCGACCCGTGCGGAGGACTACGCGAAGTGGAGCCCCGAGACCGGTCTCCTTCCGGTCATGACGATCGACGGCCAGCTCACGTCGGACTCGACCTCGATCCTGATGCAGCTCGACCGGCTCTACCCAGACCCGCCGCTGCTCGCCAAGGACGCGACGATCGCCGCTCAGCAACGAACACTCGAGGACTGGGCCGACGAGTCGTTTCTCTGGTACTTCATGAAGTGGCTCAATTTCCGCGGCGAGCACGCGGTGGCGGCGACGAACGTCGGTCAGAACCAGCAGGCGAGTCGCCAGTACGCCGAGGAGCAGCAGCGTCCGCTCGGGCGGCTGCGACGCATCACCGCATGGCTGCGCGCCGGGGGCACCTGGGAGCGCCCCGAGACGGCGATCCTGCGCGGCCTCTCGGATCGCCTCGGCGATCTCGTGAACTTCCTCGGCGCGCGCCCCTTCTTCTACTCGGACCGCGTCAGCATCGCCGACCTCGCCGTGTACGGGATGCTGCTCACCATGCGGCGCGACTCGATCCCTGGGTCGCAACAGCTGCTCGCCAGCCGACCGTCGCTCGTGGAGTTCATGCGGCGGGTCGAGCGGGAAACTGGCGGGTAGTTGCCGAGAGTGGTTCCCGAGCCGAATGGACGCCGTCTGTCCCGGTTCCGCTACGCGCCGCCCGAAGCGGCCAGGGCGTCGCATTTCGCCGCGAAGACGAAGTCGCTCTCCGTCAGCCCGTTGATCTTGTGAGTCCAGATCTCGACGCGGACCTTGCCCCACGCGAGGTGTAGATCGGGGTGGTGGAACTGCTCTTCGGCGAGCTCGCCGATGTGGTTCGTGAGGACGAGGGCCTCACGGAAGTTCTTGAGCTTGAAGAGCCCCTCGAGGTGGTGACCGTCCACGACCCTCCACTCTCCGGGGCCGTCGAGCTGCGCGTGCAGCTCATCGAGCGCCACGCCCGCGAGGGGAGGGACACCGCCCTTGCAGGGAACACAATTCTTTGCTGCCAGCGGACTCGCCATGGGCCCTCCCTCGAGTTTCCCGCGGCGGCGCGGGTGCGGCTATCTTTGGCGCGTGACCCGAGCCGAGAAAGCCGAGCGGATTCGCAAGATCCTCGACCGTCTCTACCCCGAGATGGACATCCCCCTCGATCACGACAACGCCTACACCATGCTCGTCGCGGTGTTGCTCTCGGCGCAGTGTACCGACGTTCGCGTCAACGAGGTCACACCCGGGCTGTTCGCGCTGGCAAGCACGCCGGAGGCGATGTGCGGGATCCCGGTGTCGAAGATCCGCGAAGTCATCCGCCCCTGCGGCCTGTCACCCGCGAAGTCGAAGAACATAGCGGCGCTGTCGAGAATTCTCGTCGAGGAGCACGGCGGTCGCGTGCCGGACAGCTTCGAGGCCCTCGAAGCGCTGCCGGGTGTCGGTCACAAGACGGCGAGCGTCGTCATGTCCCAGGTCTTTGGCCATCCGGCGTTTGCCGTCGACACCCACATCCACCGTCTCGCCGCGCGCTGGGGGCTCTCCAGGGGGAAGAACGTCGAGCTGACCGAGCGCGATCTCAAGAAGCTCTGGCCGCCCGAGAGCTGGGGGCGGGTGCACCTGCAGATCATCTACTTCGGCCGCGAGCATTGCCCCGCGCGCGGACACGACCTCAGCCAGTGCCCGATCTGCGGCTGGGCGGCGTCGAAGACGCGCATCGCTGCGGAAGCGCGCCGTCGCTGAGTTCGGGGTTCGACCACCGACGCCTAGGCGGCGGTCGAACGGAAGGCCAAGTAGCTGAGATAGATCACGAGCAGAAGCGCGGCCTCGGTGCGGATGATCTTCCGCCCCGCCGTCGATGCCACCAACACGAGAACGGCGGAGAGGGCGAGGAGTACCCAGAGGTCGGTGTGCCCTCCTTCGGGCACGCTGAACGGGTTCACGACGGTCGTGACGCCCAGCACGAGCAGCAGATTGAAGATGTTCGAGCCCACGACGTTGCCGATGGCGAGCTCCACGTGGCCGCGCATCGTCGCCACCATCGACGCCACGAGCTCCGGAAGACTCGTGCCCACCGCGAGTACCGTGAGTCCGATGATCACCTCGGAGATGCCGACGGCGCGCGCGATGTCGACCGCCGATTCCACGGTGATGTGCGCGCCGCCCACGAGACCGACGAGACCCAATACGGTGTAGCCGAGACTCATCCACACGGAGTTCCCAACGCTTCCCGCGATCAGCTTGGTGGCGTCGTTCTGTCCGCGCTGCCGCACGAAATCGCCGACCGTGTAGAAGAGGAAGATCAAGAACAGCAGCAGGAGCACGACGCCCTCGCCTTGACTGTACCCATTGGGCCCGCGACCGAGAAATTCGTCGAACCCCATGATCATGGCGGCGATGGTCGCGAGGAGCATCATCGGGAGCTCGCGCGACACGAACGAGCGTCTGATCGAGATCGGCTTGATGAGCGCCGTGAGGCCGACGATCAGCCCGATGTTCGCCATGTTCGAGCCGAAGATGTTTCCGAAGCTGATGTCGCCGCGTCCCGTCCATGCAGCGATCACATTGACCGCGAGCTCCGGTGCGCTGGTCCCGAACGCGACGACCGTGAGACCGATCGCCAGCGGCGACACGCCAAGCCCGCGCGCGAGTCCGGTCGAGCCCCGCACCATCACGTCGCCCCCGCCGACAAGCAGCGCGAGACCCACGGCGAGGAGCAGAAAGTCGACGGTCATGCGGGCGGAGGATCGATCTCGAGGTGTTCGGGTAGAAGAGGCCGCAGAGGCTACTCGAATTCACCCAGATGGCTACTCGATGTAGCCGAGAAGCCGCAATCGCTCGCGTTCGCGACCCGTCAGTCCTTCGCGCGTTTCGTGGGTCGTGCGCATCCCGCGGGCGAGTTCGCTGGTGCGAACCAGATGTGCCCGGACGATGTCGGGGTGGGCGTCCGCGACGTCCCGCGCCTCACCGGGATCGGTCTCGAGGTCGAATAAATAGAAGTGTCCGTCACTGCGACGCATTGCACTCTTGAAGCGCCCCTTCCGAAACGTGCGAAAATGCACCTCTCCCACGAAGAGCTCGCCCGGTGGGGTGTCGGCCGTCTCGCCGGCCGGAAGGCCCGCAATCTCTCCGATCCAGCCGCGCAGATCCTGCGTTCGGACGGCTCGGCGCTCCCTGCCCGACAACACCGGCGCCGCTGGCGCCACGACGAGTGGCACCGCCAACACCTCCTCGAAGGACGGGTTGCCAAGGTGGAGCGCCCCCCCCATCAGGGGATGCTCCTCCCGCAGGCGCTCGCCGTGGTCGGACGTCAAAACGATCGTCGTGCCTTCGAGGAGCCGGGCGGCTTCGAGGTCCGCAACGAGCTCGCCGACCGCCGCGTCGGCGCGTGCGACCGCGGCAGCGTAGGGGATGCGACGGAACTCGTAGTCGTGCACGTCCATGTAGTGCACGTAGAGGTAGAACCGATCGCCGGGTCGATCGCGCAGGACGTCGCGCACGGCGGCGTTCACACGGGTGCCCGGAACGAGAGGATAGTCGCGAATGACACCGCGCGGCTCCGCGGCTCCGGTGCCAGGATCGGGGACCGCGATGCGCGCGGCCTCCCAGTTGCCGCCCTCGCGACCCAGCTCGACCCACTCGTCGAAGCCGGCATCGAAGCCGGACGGCCGGTAGAGGAACTCGCTCGACGCGATTCCCGCGGTCCAGTAGCCCGCTGCGCGCAGATCTTCCGCGAGCGTCGGGAGCGCATCGGGCACGCACGCTTCGTCGGCGCCGGGCGTCGCAAACCGCGAGAGTCCGCACCACGTCGTGCCATTCCATCCGAGCGTCTGCTTCGCGTCGCGCGACTCGATGCTCGGCGTGCGCCCGGTAAACAGCGACCCCATCGACATCGAGGTCTGGTGAAACGCCGCGGACATCAGGTCGAAGCGCTGTCCGCGCTCGGCGAGTCGGTCGATGTGAGGCGTCGCGACACTCCCCCCATACGCCCCGACGTAATCGCGGCGCAGTGTGTCGATCACGATCAATACGATCCGCTCGGGCGGCGGTGCGCTGGAGCAGGACGTCGTGCAAAGCGCGCACAACACGAGCGCGGCGCACAGCGGGAGACGGGTGGACATGGGTCTTCCGAGTGTACCGGCGGCCGTGATCAAGGACCGAGAGCGCGAAGTCGGACCAGCGCGCCCTCGGGGTCGCGATCCTGCCGAAGGTCGATCTCGCCGCGAGCCGCCCAGAGATTGTCGCCCTGCGGATCGGCGATCACCTGGAAGACCTCCCAGCAGCGGCTAGCCGTCGGCTTCAGGGTCGTGAACTCGCCGCGACGCTCGCGCGGAGTGAACACGATCTCCTCATACTCCGCGTAGAACGGCTCGAGCTCCGCCTCGAATCGCGCCGCGTCCCAGGGATCGTCGGGATCGGGCTGGATACTCGACGCCGCCTCGTCGTAATTGCGCTGCGCAAGGGCGCGAACGAGCGCGTGCATCTCCGCGCGCACGCGAGCCGCGACGAGCTTTGGGTGCTGAGCGAGGTCGAACGGGGGCAGCTCCTCGGGACCGTCGCCGCGCCGCTTGTCGGACTCGGGTTCCAGCAGCGCCTCCCAGGCGTCGACCAGACTCGAGTCGACGCGGGCGATGGTCGCCCGGAAGAACGCGATCAGATCGACGAGCGAGTCCGTGCGGGCCGCCAGCGGCACCGACTTTACGAGCGTGTTGTGCGTCTGGCTCAGGTAGCGGAGGAGCAGTCCCTCACTGCGCGCCACTCCGAGCTCTCGCGCGTACTCGACGAACGAGTGATACCCCTCGAACATCTCCCGGGCGATCGACTTGGGGCGGATGTCGTCAGCGTTCACCCACGGATGCTGCTCGGCAAACAGGGCGAAAGTCTCGAGAATGAAGTCCTCGTTGGGCTTTGACCAGGTCACGTCTTCGAGCTCGCGCATGCGGTCCTCGTACGGAACGCCCTCCGCTTTCAGCTCGGCAATGCGCTCGCCCTTCGCGCGCCTCACCTGCTCGGCGAGGATCGCGCGCGGGTTCTCGAGGATCGACTCCGTGAGCGTGAGCACGTCGACGGCGTAGTCGGGCTCGTCGACATCGAGGGCATCGATCGCCTCCACGAGGTAGAGAGAGCTCGCGTCGTGGAGCGAGAAGTTCTCCTGCAGCTCCTGGCTCACGCGGACCCGCGAGTCGGGCCCCTCGGAGGCGGTCAGCACCTCGACCACGCCCGCCCGGACGAGCGAGCGGAAGAGCTTCGCCGCGTGCCGGCGCTCACGCGCCTTCTTGTGCGCGGTCTCATGGGTGGCATTCACCAGCTCGATCAGCGCCCGGTAGCCGCCGTCCGGACTCTGAGCGGCGCCCGGTCGCTGCAGCACGTTGATGAGCATCCCGTGCGTGACCTCGAACCGCGATTCGAGCATTTCGGGCGGACGCTCGATGAGCCGCTCGAACGTGTCCTTGTTCCAGGGAACGAATCCGCGGGGCGGCTTCTTCTTCGCAGCCTTCCGCTTCTTCCCGCCGCCCTCCTTCGCCTCGAGACGCCTTTTCTCGATCACGTGCTCCGGCGCCTGACAGACCACGCTGCCGCGATCGTCGAAGCCCTTGCGCCCGGCGCGTCCCGCGATCTGCTTGAACTCGCGCACGCTCAGGTGTCCGACCTTTTCGCCGTCGAACTTCGATAGACCGGTGAAGACGACCGTGCGAATGGGGATGTTCACTCCGACGCCGAGCGTGTCGGTTCCGAAGATCACCTTCAGGAGACCCTGCTGCGCGAGCTGCTCGACGAGCAGGCGGTAGCGAGGCAGCAGGCCGGCGTGATGTACCGCGACCCCGCTGCGCAGGAAGCGCTGCATCTCTTTCCCATACGCGGTGTCGAAGCGCCGATTTCCGAGCTGCTCGGCGATGCGGTCGCGCTCCTCCCGCGTACACACGTTCACGCTCGTGAGGCCCTGCGCCTGCTCGCCACACTCGCGCTGCGTGAAGTTGACCACGTAGATGGGCGCCTTTCCGCTCTCGACGAGGTCGGCCAGCGTCTCGTGGAGCGGCGTCTCGCGGTACTCGAAGTCGAGCGGCACGGGGCGCTCATCGGAGTGGACATGCGCTACCTCGCGCCCGCTGCGCTCGCGAAGCTTTTCCTCGATCGACGCAGTATTGCCGAGCGTCGCCGACATCATCAGGAAGCCGGTGTGTGGAAGTGCGACGAGTGGAATCTGCCAGGCCGCGCCGCGCGCGCGGTCGGCGTAGTAGTGGAACTCGTCGAGCACGACGTACGCGATGTCGAGCCCCTGCCCTTCACGCAGCGCCATGTTCGCGAGAACCTCCGTGGTGCAGCAGAGGATGGGCGCCTCGCGGTTGATGCTCGCATCGCCCGTCAGCATGCCGACATTGTCCGCGCCGAAGTCGTCGCAAAGCGCGAAGAACTTCTCGCTCGCGAGCGCCTTGATGGGCGCCGTGTAGACCGACCGCTCCCCCTCGCACAGCGCCTTGAAGTGGAGCCCCTGGGCGACGAGTGTCTTGCCGGATCCTGTTGGCGTCGAAAGTACGACGTGACGTCCGAGCATCAGCTCGAGCAGCGCTTCCTCCTGTTCGGGATAGGGCGTGAGCCCTGTGTCCGATACGAAGCGGAGGAACAGATCGAGGATCTCGGCTCCATCACGCGTACCGCCGGGCGGCACCCGCGCAGCGAGTGACGCTCGCACGCTGGAGTCGGAGGTCGAGCGGGGTGCGTCGGACACGGGAGAACTATAGGAGCTATCTCTCGATCCTCTCCTGTCTCCGAACCTCTAATATGCGTGCATGGCGACCGAGAGCTGGCACGCGTTCTACGCATCCGACCTCCAGGGAACCTGGGCCCTGCTCCTGGTCCCCGCGCTGTTCCTCCTCTACTGGGCGGCCTCCGGCGGGCCGTCGCGGCTGCGCGCCCCCGACTTCCGCGACCGCTTCATCGAGCTCTACGCGCTCGTGTTCTGCATCGAGACGATGGTCGACCCGCTCGCCACCGGCCCCCTGACGAAGGGACTCGCTCTGGGCGACGCCGGAGCCACAGCGGTCATGCTGCTGTTCGTTCTGCTCGGCGACTTTCGCGTCTTCCTGCTGATCTTCGGCATGGCCGGGCGCGGTACCGCGGGCTTCCTCCGGGAAGCCGCGCTCTTCACGCTGATCGTTCCGATTCCCGCGTGGACGGCCGACTTCCTGTTGCGCCAGGTGGTGGACGATCTTCCGGCGCAAACGCTCTGGATCTTCTACGAGGCCGGCTTCGCGACGATGGCGCTCGTGCTGCGGAGCTTCGTCATCCCAAAGCGCTGCGCGCCCGACGATCCCGCGTACGCTCCCCTGCGACGGGCCGCGACTTTCGCGGCGGTCTACTACGGGCTCTGGCTCACGTCCGATCTGCTGATCGTGGTGGGCGGGCTCGAGGTGGGGTGGCTGCTGCGGGTGGTACCCAACCAGCTCTACTATTCGTTCTGGATTCCGTTCGTCTACGCGAGTTGGCCGGCGCGCCGGTAGAGCGCGACGAGTTCGTCGGTCCACGCGTCGAGGTAGTCCGAGGCGCGCTGCGCAGAGGCGCTGCGCGGATCGCCGACGGTTCCGTTCGGCGCGTTGTCGCGAAGGCTCGGGTAGAAGAGGTGCTGGGTCTCGGCGTCGCCGTGGAGATGGCCCGCGCCGAGTTGCGATCGGCGGACATTCTGCGGGCGTAGCGCCGAGAGGATCGACGTCTCGATCTCTCCCGCGTGGTGGCCCGCCGCCTCCGGTGACACGCCGTACTGTTTGCAGATGACGTGGAGTCGATTCGTGAGTGCGCGGTGATCGGTGAAAGCGATGACTTCCAGGGGTGCGTGCGTCGCTGCGAGATCCGGGATCGCCTCGCGGAGGAGCGCCACGTTTCCGCCGTGGGCGGTGAACACGAAGGCGCGCTCGAAACCGTGATCGCGCAGCGATGCCAGGAGATCGTCGAGCACACTCCGCAACGTGTCGGGGCGAAGGCTCAGCGTTCCGGGGAACGCCATGTGCTCCGTCGAACAGCCGATCGCGAGCGCGGGGAGTCGCACCGCTTCCGGCACCGCTTCGCAGAAGCGGCGGCCGAGCTCGTCGGCGATCCACACGTCGGTCGCAAAGGGGAGGTGCGGGCCGTGCTGCTCGGTCGCCCCCAGCGGGACGACCGCCGTGCGTACGCCCGCGTCGAGCGCGGCCTCGAGCTCGGGCCACGTGAGGCTCGAGAGGTCCTGCGCGCGAGGCGATTCCCTGGACCCGGAGAGATTGGCAGCGCTCGGAAGCTCGGGTCCGAGCTCGTAGATCGGGCGGTCGCGATCCTGGCCCGGCCAGTCGACCTGGTTCACCCCGTCGACTTCGAGACGGCGCAGAACGAGCGCGTTGAAGAACGCCTCGTGCTCGAAGATCGCAAGCGGCGGATCGAGGGACGCGGGGAATTGGATCAACCGGTGGCGTTCGGGAACGAGCATGCGTTGGATGCGATCGAGGAGATCCTGCTCCGCGGCGGACGGGTTGCCGGTGAGGGCGATGAGCGTGACCTCGCTGGCATGAATCTGCTGGAAGGGCCCGTGCGCGAAGTGCAGGAGATCCCATACCGGCGGTACCGGACGCAGCAGTCCCTCCATCCACTTGAACCGCAGGTTGTCGACGATCTCCGCATAGCTCCCGGCAGCGAGCAGTACGATGGGCGCGTCGAACGGATCGCGGTCGTCGATCGACGCGAGCGCGGCGTCGAGACGTTCGCCCGCGCTCTCGACTCGCCCGCACAGTGCATCGACATCGAGGGGCTCGGGCGCACCTCGCGCTAGACTCCGCTCCGCCGCAAAGGCCTCCGCGTAACGGAGAGCCGAGGCGTAGGCGGTAACCGGTCCGACCACGCGCAGCAGCGTCCCGTACTCGTTCTCACCCGGGAAGCGCACGATCGTCGCCCCGGCGTCGCGCAGCAAGTCGAGCCAGGCACGAACGTCGTCGCTCGCATCGTCACCCGCGGCGGTGAACACGACGCAGTCTCCCCAACCGGACGGATCGCACAACGCGTAGCGGGCGTTGCGCGACAACCCCTGGGAGAACACGGCGAGCAACTCGTCTTGCGCCGGTCGCCGGCGACCGAGCAAGAAGTCGGTGGTGGAGACGAAACGCGCGGGAACATCCGCGAGGGATTCGATCTGGTGGGCGAGGAACCGCGCGTGGGCTGCCGAGCTGCCGAGCCCCGTCGTGACGACGCGGCGCACCCCCCGCGCGCGCCTCACCGCCTCAGGCGCGACGTCGGCTTCGAGCGCCTCGCGAAGCGCCGCAAACGATGCGGCGACGCGTTCGCCGAGAATTTGCCGACCGCGCGCCGCAGCGCCCACGCCCGGCTCTTCCATCAGGACGTGCCGGCGTTCGCCATGGCGAGTCGCGAGGCGTGATGAGCGAGGAGGAACGCCGCCGCAGCGTCGGCTCGAACGGGGTCGGTCGCCGACGACGGGGTCGGAGCTCCGATCTCGGTGGGGAGGAACGCCGCACAACCCACACCGTGTGCTGCGATCTCCGTGGCGACCGCACGCCAATCCGAGCCGGACTGAAGTGGCTCGGCCAGTGGAAAACGCCCGAAGAGCGTTTCGCGCAGGACATGCGTCTGCGGAAGCGCACCGGAGCCATTGGAGTGCGTGAAGACGACGCGCTCGACTCCGGTCTCGCGATCGAAGTACAGGTGCAGCCAGAACCAGACCGGGACGCACTCCGGCTCTGTACTGCGCAGGGAAGGAGCGTTTCGGGGGGAATCGTCGAGCTGGATGGGGAGCAGATACGATGCCGCGTGGAGAAAGCGCGACGCCCCGGCGAGCGGATACGGGTCGAAGTAGCGGACCGTTTCGGGAAGCTCTGCCGCCAGACTGGCGCCGCTCGGATCATCGAAGGCGTGGCCGGAGCGCGACTTCGACGCGAGGTAGTGGAGGTTGAACGGAGACGCGACTTCGTGGAGGGGCAGCGTGCTCTCCACCGTGAGCTTCTCGGTCTCGAGCGCGGCGACCTTGTCGGGATTGTTGGTGAGCAGCCGCAGCGGAGCGCGGATCCCCAGGATGCGCAGCGCGCTGGCTACCTGGTCGTAGCGACGATGATCACCGCCGAGACCCATCTGCTCGTAAGCCTCGAACGTAGTCACGCGGTTCTCGCTCGCCTGGACGATCATGCGATCGCGCGCCTTCGCGACGAATCCCGCACCGCGACCCTCCTGCATGAGATAGAACGCCGCACCGCGGCCCTCACTCGCGATCGCACGCAGCGCTTCGTCCAACTGACCCACGCAGTCGCAGTCGCAACCCCCGAACGTCTCGCTGGTGACACACGACGAGTGCACGCGCGTGAGCAGTGGCGCGGGTCCGCGAACGTCGCCGCGCAGCAGAACCACCACGGGCTGGCGCGATGCTATGTCGTGAAACACGTGCGCGCGGAACGCACCGTGGAGCGTGTCGAGTGTCAACTCCTCGAGGTGCAGGAGCGTGCCACTGGCCGTGGTCTCGAGCCGGTCAGCCGTCATCGGCGGCTCCGGGGGTGGGGTCGTGCTTCAGGTCCTTCATCACGGTGAAGTATGCGACGAGTGCGTCGAGGTCGCCCGCTGAGAGATGCCGATGCGCGGGCATGCTCGTGTAGCGAAAGCTCGCGGGATCGCGAATGTAGGCCTTGATCTGGGCAGCCGGACGATATTCCACGATGCTGCGCGGCACGTTCAGATCGGGTCCGATCCTGCCCCCCTCGCCGTTGACCGCGTGACAGGCGAAGCACTCGCGGCGGAAGATCTCGAAGCCCGCCCAGGCCGGAGCGTCGTTGGTGGCGGTGAGCGGCACGGTGTGAGGATGACGTGCTTCGAAGCTCGCGATCTCGATGGCCGCGAGTTGATAGGGCCAGGGATAGCGGTGGGTGTCGTTCTGCTCCCCGCCCGTCCACACGAGGTAGAGGGGTCCGGGATCGACGCGAGCACGACCGATGGGCTCCCAGTTTGGATCCGCGAGCGGCGCGGCTGCGGCATTCGGGCGCGCACCCGAGTCGCCGCGGAGATCAGCGAACGCGAGATAGGCGCCCGGCTCGGCGAGGAGGTCGGCGTCCGCCAGCTTCACGTAGCCGTCGAGCGCACGCAGCAGGAAGCCCGACCCGTCCGGCGCGGGGGTCTCGTCGCCGAAGCCGAGCGCGAGTACGGCGCGCAACGGACACGCGCGAAACGTCTTTCGCTTCCCGTAGTACGGGTCGTCCTGCACCACGACGGTCTCGGCGCCGCAACGTTTCGCCAACTCGGCGACGTCGAGGGCAGCGACGAAGTCGTCACCCCGCGCGAAGCGGAGCGCGGGCGTGTCCGCGGTGGACACTCCCGCCATCCCCGAAACGAGTACCGCGGCAATCGCAAGCTCCATCGCGCCGCTGCTGGGCGCTCGTCTGCCGGGCGAGCTCGCTGCACTCCATCGCTTCATGGCGCGAGCATACCCTGAACTGCGAACGCGCCGGAAACTCGGAAATCGCCCTCGGGCGAACTGGCGCGCGCCCGAACCGGCGTCCGCGGAAACACGCATCCGACACCGCGTCACATCACCCGCCGTTGGCGCGGCGGATCACGACGAGGCGCCCGACCATCGAAGCCGGCGGAGGCGCGGGGGGCGGCTTGACCTCGACGCGCGCGCCCACCCCTTGCACGAGGCGAACGCCCTCCGACGTTTCGACGAAGCCCTTGATGCGCAGCGCGCCAAGGCTTTTGAAGCGCGCTTCGAGCACCTTCGGATCCGAGCCCGCCGGTACGTCGATCACCTCGGACGCGAAGGCCTCGTGGCTGTGGGAAGGCGTTTCGCCCACCTCGCGGCGGCGCTTTTCGCGCAGCCCGTTCGGATCCGGTGGAAACAGCAGCACGGGATCGACCGCACCGTGGGTGGCGTGGAGAATCGGCGCGTCCGGCTCGAACTCGCGCAACGCGTCGTCGAGCCGCGGAAGCGCGTCCGGAGACACGAGATCGATCTTGTTGAGGAGAAGGAGATCCGCCGAGGAGACCTGGTGCTCGAACGTCGCGTCCAGGCCCTCACCGCGATGCAGGTTCTCTGCGTCGACCACGACCACCGCGACGTCGTCGTCGACCCAGTCGGCGACCGGCTCGCGCCAGAGATTCATCTGGACGTCGAACGGGAGGGCGACGCCCGACGTCTCGACAATGATGCGATCGGGCGCGACGGCCTCTCGCAGCTGCTGCAAGGTGACGACGAGCTCGTCCGACAGCCGACAGCAGACACACCCCCCTTCGAGCTCTATGAACGCGTCGTCGGGATTGGCGAGCAGCGCCGCGTCGATGCCGAGCTCCCCGAACTCGTTCGACACCACAGCCACGCGTACGCCCTCACGCTGTGCCTCGGCGAGCAAATGACGCACGAGTGTGGTCTTACCGGAGCCCAGGTAGCCCGACACCACGAGCACCGGTACGCGACCGGTGTTCATGATTCGCTCACCGCGAGCGTCGCGTCAGCGCACGGTGACGTCATCACCGCCGGCGAGACCCCACTTCTCCTCGAGCCCGGGGATCGGATCGGTACGCAGCTCTGCGTAGACGCCGAGGTGATCCGTGGGCCACACGCTGTCCTGGGGCTCGTTGCACACGACGCGACAGGCTTCGAGCTTTCCGACACCGTTCAGGATCGGGAAGCCGGTCAAGATGTAGTCGATGCGGCGATCGTATTCGAGGACGTCGCGCGCATAGGGGTTGCGGTTCACCCAGGTGTGCCCGGGCCCACCATCGCCCGCCACCGCCCACGCGTCGAGCATCGCGATGCTGTGTCCCTCGAACGACTGCAGCCCCTTGACGTAGCGGATCTCCGCTGACTCGGGCTCGGCGTTGAAGTCCCCGACCAGGATGGGCGGGAAACCGGACTTCGGGCGGCGACGCAGGGCGAAGTCGCAGAGCTCGCGCACCTGCGTCTCGCGAGCGGTGCCGTCGCGAAACTTCCAGTGGAGATGGGAGCACGTGAACCCCACCTCGCCGAACGGCGACTCCACCGTGACGGAGATGGCGGTGCACTTCTCGCCCTCGCCGGCGTCGGACAGCGAGGCCTCCTCGCGCTCGGCGATCGGCCAGCGGGACGCCACTGCGTTTCCGAACTCGCCGCCGCGCCACCTCGACTCCTCCTTCCAGAACGGCACCGATCCCTTGTACTCGACGTGGTAGCCGCGCCCGTCGAGCAACTCGGTGGTCTGGTCGGCGTCGGGACCGCGAAGCGCCTCCTGGAAGCCGATGAGGTCGGGGTCCAGTCGATCGACCCACTCGCGAATCAGCTCGGCGCGGCGCTCGTAGGGCCCGGAGTCGTGCCAGAGGTTGAGGGTCAGGACCGACAGCATGGGAGGGCTTCAAGTGTGACAGAGCCGGCGGAGACGCGACAGGTCACCCGAAAGGTCACCCAATGGGGGACCCGATCTGGGCAAAGCCCGGGTCGACCCGAGCTTCACGCTTGCGTTCCAGGACTCACTCACTTCGCGAAAGCGGACAGCTCCTCGAGGGAGGCGCGAGTCCGGTTGGCCCCGACGCCTGTCGTGCGCAGCGTCGCGACGAGGTGCGTGATGCCGAGCGCCTCGCGGTAGCGCGCAATGCCGTCGGCCACCTCGGCGGGCTCACCGACGAGCGCCCAGTCTTCGAGGTTCTCGGACGCAGCCCGGCGAAAGCTCTGCGTCGGCGACTTCGCGAGGGCGCGCGCCTGTGCGGCGAGCGTCTCGCGAGCCTGTGCCAGTGCCGAGGCGTTGCGACTCACGAAGACCGTCCGCATCACCGGCACGTGGGCGGGAACTTCGCGACCGGCCTCCTCGGCCGCCTCGCGGTAACTCTCGTAGTTGGCGACGAGCCTCGGAAGTGTTTCCATGGGAGAGGCGAGGTAGGGAAGCGCGAGACGTCCGGCCTGGCGGATCGCCTTGGGCCCGAACGCGGCGATCCAGATCGGCGGGTGCGGCTTCTGCACCGGCAGCGGGTCGAGAAGCACGTCGTCGCCGACTTCGCTGTCGTGGTTCGGCGACAGCGGCTTCCCCTGCCACGCGGCGATCATGCGCTCGAGCGCCGCTTCGAAGAGCTCGCGCTTGCGCGAAGACTCGACGCCGTACGTGTCGAACATCGCGCGTTGGAACCCGCGTCCCACGCCGAGAATGACCCGGCCGCCCGACACACGATCGAGGACCGCGACTTCGGAGGCAGCGTGGATCGGGTGCCGGATGGGCAGCAGGTACGACGTCGTGCCGAGGCGGATGCGTTCGGTCCGCGCGGCCACGGCGGCGAGCAGCAGCAGCGGCGCCGGAATCGAAGAGCGGCCGGTGAAGTGGTTCTCGGGCAGCCAGAACGAGTGGAACCCGAGCTCCTCGGCCAGGGCACCCTGCGCGGCGAGACCTTCCCCCATGCCGTCGGGACTGAACTCCCACGGCGTGACGGCGATGTGGGGAGTATCCCCCTTCGCTCCAGCGTCCTGCAGCGTCGCGCGACCCGGATCCATCTTCGCTCCTCTTCTACTGCGGCCCATCATACAATTCTCCGGTCAACCCACCTGCACCGCGCATTGGCGCGGCCACTCGACAGGAAACGCCATCGTAAAACGCATCCGACTCGCTGCACTGGCCATGCCTCTGGGTCTCGCTCTCGGCTGCGCGAGCGTTCCGGGAACGTCGCCCAGCTACGAGGTATCGAGCGCCGAGTCCCGCGGTCCGTATCTCGAGGCGCTCCTCGAGTGGACATCGAGTCTCGCGGCGGTGTCTTCGGACGCGAAGATCACGCTGCTGTTTCCCGCGAGCGACGCCTGCGGGTCGATCCTCGTACCCGGCACCGCCGTCGACTACCTGCCCGCCGGCATGACGGGAACCGTTCGCGCGGGCGAGCGGAGCTGTGCATCGGTGGGTATCGCGCGACTGCGCGAGTGGCGGGATCGCCGGCCGCGTCCGCGGACGGCTGAGGTCATCCCGCGCGCCCAGGCCACCTACCGGATCGTCTCCGAGGCCGACGGCTACGCGCTGGTTCGGGGCCGCTTCCCGCTGGCCGGCCTGCTGGGCTGGGCGGGTGGCGAGGACACCCTCGCGCTCGTGCCTCGAAGCGACGTCTGTGCGCCGGTGCTCGAGCGGGGTGTCGCCTCCATGGAGTACCGCGCCTCCGGGCGCCTGGTCCTCACCCTGGTGGGAAACGCCGGGCAGTGTCCT
>JABSQW010000194.1 GCA_013215605.1 Myxococcales bacterium | reverse complement strand
AGCCGATGGTTCAGCGCCCTCACGTCCGTTAATCCAATTATCAGCGCGTAGATAATCACGGATCTGTGACGAGATCATAGGTGACAGAGAATAGCGGAGTTAAGGAGTTGAGCTTTAACGCCGTGGTTTCATCTAAATCTTGACAGCTGGTATTTATCAAACACCAGTTTTTTATATAAACTAATTGACTAAACGGCGGTTATAAATATATTCATCGAGAACATAGCGGTGAGCGCCAGGTCAATATTGGCTATAGATATTAGGCTTAAGAGCTCGCCTATGAAATTGATAGAGCCGGGAAAACTTAGGTTAGCCAGTGTCATGATAAATATCACGGACGCAGCGGCGGGATAGAAGTTGAATAAGGTTTGTAAGCTTAACACGTTTCTAGATTGAGTCCTGTCATATATAATTCCGGCGATTGTGAACAGCGCTCCAGAGCTTAATCCGTGAGCATATGATGTGACGAGTGCAGCGAGGACGCCGTAGATATTTAGAGTGTACAATCCCGCATTTGCAAAGTTCATGTGACTGATAGAAGAATAGGCCAGCAACTTCTTGATATCATATTGCCTCACACAGTTAATCGACGCGCCGATCGAGCCTATCAAGCCCATAACTAGAATTCAAGGGCTGAGATATTTAGTTCCGGCCGATAGAATCACGAAATCAAATCTTATAAGGCCATAGACGCCCAGTTTCAATATTATACCAGCTAATATAATCGAGCCGGAGCTAGACGCCTCGGCATGAACTTCGGGCAGTCATATGTGCAGAGGAAATATTGGAATTTTAGAGCTAAAACCCAGAGCTCAGGTTATAGAGAGGAGCTTAGACTGATTAATAGACTAGTGAAAGTTCTCCAGGCATATTAGATTTAGGTGGCCTGTTAGAACCAGGGTCGAGACAGCGGCGGCTAGTAGAATAAATGAACCGATCAAGGTGAAGAGCGCCAGATAAAAACTAGATCTAATCTTATACAGCTTGCTGCCTCACAGTTGGATCAAGAAGTAGGTCAATATCAAAACCAGTTCTAAAGAGAGTATGAACATAAAAATGTTTATAGATATAAGAGCGAGAAACAACGCCGGTTCCAGAGCCAGAATCAATGTCTAATAATATCTAGGGCGATGTTTAGTTCGTTTAAGCGAGATCAGAGCAGTTGCCGGGATCATAAGCAGTGACAGAAATAAAATAGCTGCTGAGATCAAGCCCAGGCCGACGTCGATTCCAAACTGACTATAGAAAGTATATGTCGACGATCATAATTCCAAACTCCAGTGACTAATGTAATCGAGATTAGATACAGCACGACTAGACCAGCGCATGAATATTATATCCAGCACTAAGAGCGTTAACGCCGCTAATAGATCAGTGGTTGATAGGCCAACGTGCTTCTGGTGGATCAAGGCAGCTGTTATGATTACAAACTAAGTAGAGATGGACTGCGCATAGATCGAGTGCAGCGTGCCAACCCAGCTCGAAATCATGATCATGTACGAAAACAAGTAGTTGATCCACTAGTCCAATCGAGTCAAGTCTTTAAACCGAACTAAACAACTCATAAGCCGATGGTTCAGCGCCCTCACGTCCGTTAATCCAATTATCAGCGCGTAGATAATCACGGATCTGTGACGAGATCATAGGTGACAGAGAATAGCGGAGTTAAGGAGTTGAGCTTTAACGCCGTGGTTTCATCTAAATCTT
>JABSQW010000193.1 GCA_013215605.1 Myxococcales bacterium | reverse complement strand
TTGCACCGCCGGGGCCTGATGGGCGGAGCGTTCTACCGCGTGAAGGAGTACGCGTCGCCGCGGGTGCTCGTGTCGGCCGAGTCGATCCCGGCGCGGCCGCAGCGGGGCGTGTACATCACGGTGCAGGACGTCTCGCCCGATGGCGAGGAAGAATACGCGCAGTGGTTCGACCGCGTCCACGCTCCGGCGATCCTCGAGCTTCCGGAGGTGGCCGGCCTGTGGACGTTTGCGAGTCGCGGAGGACCGCCGGGAAAATTCGCAAACCCCAATCCTTCGGGTCGCCGCATCCACGTCACGTACCTCGACGGCGATCCACTCACCTACACGGCGTCATTGCCCGGTCATCTCGCGCGCTGGCGCGATGCCGGCCTGCTGCCCGACCACTCGAAGTCCGTCGAGACCCTGTTCGCCGGGCCCCTCGAGACGATCACGCCCTGGCAGTGGTCCTGGTTCGACGAGGAGGCTGGGGCCTAGCGAACGGCGCCGGTGCTCCGGAGCTTCTCGATCTCGGAAGCCGAGAGTCCGATCTCGGTGAGTACCTCGTCCGTGTGCTCACCGATTCCGGGCGCCGGGCGTCGGATCTCGATGGGCTGATCGTCGAATTGCGCAGGCGTCGCGGGCAGACGGGCGCCGGCGATCGTCGGGTGCTCGGGGAGGTAACCGTTGCTCAGGACCTGCGGGTCCTCGAGCACTTCCGCGGGGCTCGCGTAGTTCGAGAAGATGCAATCCTCGGCTCTGAGCCGCTCTTTCCAGTGGGACAGCGGATTCGCGCCGAGCACGGCCTGTAGGCGCTCGCGGAGCTCGCGATTGTTCGCGATGCGTTTCTCCTGTGTGTCGTAGCGCGCGTCGTCGATCAGCTCGTCGAGGCCGAGCGCTCGGCAGGTCCGGGGCCAGTAGAGGTCGTCGTTGAGCATCACGAGCTGCAGGTGGCGCTGATCGCTGGTGCGGTAGCCGCCCACCAGGGGGCTCGACACGCGGCGGTCGTCGCGGCGCTTCGGGGGCTCGTTTCCCATGTACGACGTGAACGCGAGATCCGGACCGAGGGCCCAGACGCCGCCGGCGAGGAGCGACAGGTCGACCTTCACGCCGGTTCCGGTGCGGAGCGACTTGACGAGCGCGGCGGCGATGGCACCGGCGAGCTGCGCGCCGGACGGGTGGTCGCCGAGCGCCGGTCGGCTGCCCACGACGTTCTCGGCGCCTTCGGGCGTGAGCATGTGGGCGATGCCGGCGCGCGCCCAGTAGGACACGGCGTCGAAACCGCCGTCCTCCGCCTCGGGGCCCTGCTGTCCCTGGCCGTGGCCGCGCGCGTAGACGATCCCCGGGTTCACCGCGAAGACGTCGTCGGCCTCGAGCCGCAGCTTGCGGAGCACCTTCGGGAGCTGGTTCGTGATGAACACATCCGCCCCCCCGATCAGGCGGTCGAGGAGCGCACGCCCCTCGGCGTGCTTCAGGTCGATGGAGACGCCGCGCTTGTTGCGGTTTGCGATCTCCACCGTGAAGTCGAAGTCGCCCGCGTCGTCGACGAGGCCGTTCTTCATGATGGAGCGCAGCGCGTCACCGGCGGGCTTCTCGACCTTGACGACGTCCGCCCCCCAGTCGGCGAGGGTGGCCGCCGCCGACGGCACGAAGCCGTGTTCCGAGACGTCGACGACCTTGATGCCTTCGAGGGGCAGACCCGTCACGGCAGCGGGATGTCGTACACGCGCGCCGCCGTCTCGCACGTGACCTTGCGGAGTATCTCGTCCCCGTGCTGTCCGAGCGGCGACTCGCCCACGGCCTTGCGGGAGTGGGGCCAGGTGCTGTCGCCGTGCGGGTAGTCGGACGCCCACATCACGTTGTCGACGCCGATGCGCGGAATCAGCTCGACGCCGATGCCCTCGTCCTCGTAGCTCGTGAACACCTGTCGCGCGAAGATCTCGCTCGGCAGCATCGAGAGCTTGTGGTCGTCGATCAGGGGCCCGTACTTGTGGAGCTCGTGGTCGCAGCGCTCGAGCACGTAGGGGATCCAGCCGAGGCCGGCCTCGCCCATCACGAACTTGAGGGTTGGACGCTGTTCGAGAATCCCCGAGAAGAGCATCCCCGACAGGGTCTCGTCGAGCTGCATGGGAACGATGGCCACGAACGCTGGCGATCGCCACGAACGGGGTCTCATCCTGAGGCTGTGCGCACCTCCGGAGAGGTGGACGTGGACGGGGAGGTTCACGTCGGCTGCGGCGTCCCAGAAGGAATTCCAGGAGTCCTCGAACACCGGCTCGCCCCGGCCGATCGTGTCGCTCACGATGACACCCTTGTGGCCGAGCTTCGCGCAGCGGAGCAGCTCCTTCTTCGCCAGCTCGATGTCGTCGGCCGGGATGTCGGGCAGCAGCACGAGGCGCTCGGGCGCGGCCTTTTGAAACTCGGCCGCCCAGTCGTTGTACGCGTACGCCACGTGGGCGCGAAGCTCGGGATCGGCCACACGCAGCTGCGTGCTCGTCGGCCCGTAGATCACCTGGGCGTGGACGCCGTCCTCGTCCATGTCCGCCAGGCGGGTGTCCGGAGCACCGGGGCGAAAGCCGTGCTGGCGCGTCTCGATGAGGCCTTTGGGTTTTCGGCCGCTCGGCGCGAGCTTCTGGCCGTCGACGAACCACCAGGGGCCGTCGTCGGTTTCCTCTACGCGCGGCCCGCGCTCCCGCAACGCCGCGGGGAGTCTCGCTTCCCAGGTATCGGCGGGCATCGCGTGGATGTCCATGTGGTCGTCGGCGGAGATGAGGGGCTGGTCGGGGGAAAGGGCCATGCAGTGCTCCCGCGAGGTGTGGTGCCGGCCAGTGTATACGGAGCTCCGAGCAAAGCTCCAATCGCGGAAGAGGCGAGGGTTCCACCGGTCAAGCCGCCTCGCTGCAGCGTCCCTCAAGCGCCGAAGCGATCCCGCAGCGCCGCGCCGGTCCCCCCCGCCCGCAGCAGTTCCGCAATGCGCTCGCGGTCCGCGAGCGCTGAGCCTCCCACCTGGGCGACGAGCCGCCCGGTCTCCTGCTCCTGGCGCAGGTATCGGAACGCGAGATCGGCGAGCGCTTCCGGAGACATACTCTCGAGGTACGAGAGGCCCTCGCGGTAGACGATCATGCCTGCGAGGACAGCGGCGATGGCACTGTTCACGTAGTCGCTCGGGACCCTCTCGAAGACGCGGTCGCCGGCGACCTCGAACAGGATCGGTGGAACGTGGCGCTGCATGACGTTGTGCGCCATGGCGCCGTCGGCGTCGTCGAGCTTCGGGATGGCGGCGACCAAGGCATCGGTGGCTGCGATCATCGTGTGGCTGATGCGATTGCTGAGCTCGGGGAGGTCGATGTCGGGCTTGTGGTGTCGCTCGCGCATGAGAAGCTCTGCCTCGAGACGCGCGAGGCGGCGAAGGCGCTCGATGACCTGCGCGACGAACCCCTCCTTGTGTGCCACGAGCTCCTCTTCGCTCAGCACCATGCTCGCAAGGATCTCGAAGCTGCTGCAGATCACGCCGCATTTGTTCGCCGAGCTGTCCCTCACGATGAGCACACCGGCGTCGGACAGGCCGCTGCGGGCTTCGGGCGTGAGGAAGAGGTTCGCGCCCTCGATGATCACGCGCGCCGATGGGCTGCCGTCGCCGCGCAGGAAATCCTTCCAGTTCGTGTCGCGCAGTGTGCGGGGCCGGTCTCCGGCGGGAATGAACGCGTCCGCCTCCAGCCGGTTGTGGAGGGTGTTGCGCAGTCTGAAGCCGTCGGGCCGATCGAGGGGAGTGACGCTGTCCTTCGGCCCGAGACGATCCGGGTCGAACTCGGCGATCGCGAGCTCGGCATCGACGAGTCGCAGCAGCTCGCGGTGATCGAGAGCGTCGGGGTCCTCCGCGCTGCCGCTCCGAGAGCGAGCTGGCCGCGATAGCTCTGCTCGTGGATGACGGTAATACGCGAGCCGTCCTCGTTGCGCAGGATGAGCTCCTGCGAAAGGCCGGTGGCTTCGGTGGTGATGATCGCCTTGATATGGGCGAGGCGGGTCGCCGCGTCGGTGCCGCGGAAGTACTCGGGAGGCATCGTCGCGAGGAAACGGGGGACGACGCGCTCGGCTGCCTCCCGCAGCTCCGCGGTCATCTGCTCCAGGATTTCCGAGACGTCGCTCTGCTGCGGCAAGTCCCCGACCACTCCCCGGGCCGCAACCGGGCCGCAACCGGGTCGCCGGGAGGGGCGCTCGGAGCGTGGCTCCCAGGCGAATCGGCCGCCCCCCGGAGCAGCTGAGGTAGAGTCTCTGAAGATCCGCACAACCGATCAATAAGACGCAAGTTTCGATTCGGACGCGGCCGGGACGGGCGGCCACAGCCCGGGCGGTGCTACACCCGAAGTGGGCGCGAGGCGTGCCCGATGCTGCGACTGGAACAGGACGGGTAGGGGAAGAGGGGCGGGGCCATGGAACGAGACGCGAAGTTTTCGATCGGCGCCATCGTGCGCCATCGCCTCTATTCGTTTCGGGGAGTGATCTTCGACGTCGACCCCACGTTCGCCAACACCGAGGAGTGGTGGCTCTCGATTCCCGCAGCGGTGCGCCCCGCCAGGGACCAGCCCTACTACCACCTGCTCGCCGAGAACGAGGAGACCACCTACACCGCCTACGTGTCGGAGCAGAATCTGCTAGCGGACGAGTCCGACCAGCCGTGTCGACACCCCCTGGTCGACCATCTCTTCGACGGCCCACAGAACGGACACTACGCGCTCAAGGTCCGCACCGAGAACTGAAGACGGTCGGCGCGAGCCCTGTCTGTGGGCGTCGCGGTTACAATGGCTGGGCCGATTCCAGCGAATAGGGAGACCGCGCCATGGCTCCGACGGATACACCGCTCTTCGACGCCGACAACCACTACTACGAACCCCGCGACGCTTTCACGCGCTTCATCGAGCCGCGCTTCCGCGACAAGGCGATCCATCTCGTCAAGGACGAGACGGGTCGTGACCGCGTGATGATCGGCGATCGCCCGTTCACATTTCTCGAGAACGCCTACACCGAACAGGTCACGAAGCCGGGCGCGCTGCGCGAGATGCTCCGCAACCTGTCGAGCGGGAACTTCTCGGAGTCGGAGGTGAGGGAACCCCTCCAGCCCGAGTACACGAACCGCGAGGCTCGACTCCGCCTCATGGACGAGCAGGGCCTCCAGTCGATCCTGCTGTTCCCGACGCTGGCCGTCTGCGTCGAGCACTTCATGAAGGACGACGTCGAGCAGAGCTACGCGAACCTCCACTCGTTCAATCGCTGGCTCGACGAGGAGTGGGGCTTCGACCACCTGGGTCGCCTCTTCGCCGTTCCGCTTCTCTCGCTGCTCGACATCGACCGCGCGGTCGAGGAGCTCGAGTGGGTGATGGAACGCGGCGCGAGCGTGGTGCACCTCCGACCCGGTCCCGCGTTCGGGCGCTCGCCCGCCGATCCGCACTTCGATCCCTTTTGGTCGCGGATCGACGAGGCGCGTGTCACCGTGGCGTTCCACATCGCCGAGTCGGGCTACAACGAAATGATGTCCGTGAACTTCGGGGAGAACCCGAATCCGGCGTCCCACAAGCAGTCGGCGTTCCAGTGGACGAGCTTCTACGGCGACCGACCGATCATGGACACGATGTCCTCGCTGATCTTCTACAACCTCTTCGGACGCTTTCCGAACGTCCGCGTGCTGAGCGTGGAGAACGGCTCGCTCTGGGCCCCCTACCTCATGAAGGTGATGGACAAGATGAAGGGGATGGGGCGTAACGGTCCCTGGCCGGGCGGTTACGTGAAGGGCCGACCGAGCGAGGTGCTCAAGCGGCACGTGTACGTGTCGCCGTACCACGAGGAAGACCTGGTGGCGCTGACGGAAGCGCTCGGGGCGAGCCAGGTGGTGTTCGGATCCGACTTTCCGCATCCCGAGGGCCTGGCCGAACCCGCCGAATTTGCAGAGGGGCTTGCCGGTCTGAGCGACGCCGACATCCGCGCGATCATGTACGAGAACACGCAGCGCCTCGTGAGCGGAGCGGCGTGACCGCAGCGATCGATTACGAAGCGCGCGGCCTCGTCGCACCGACGCGGCGCCCCGCGATTCCGGGCGGGGGTCCGCAGACCGTCGCGGACTTGCTCGACCGCGTCCTCGCCAAGGATCCCGAGCGCGAGGCACTCGTCGGGCGCGACGGCCGCTACACGTACGCGGAGCTCGACGCCGCGGTGAATCGCGCTGCGGCCGCCCTCGCCGGGATGGGCGTCGCGGCGGGCGATCGCGTTGCGATGTCGCTCCCGAACTCGGCAGAAATCGTCGTGGCCTTCCTCGGAAGCATGCGCCTCGGCGCGATCTGGCTCGGGATCAACCGCGCGCTCGCACCGCCGGAGAAGGCCTACATGCTGACGGACGCGCAGGCATCCGTCTTTCTGGGCGACTCGGACATGGTGGCACAGGTCGCCTCCGAACGGGCGAAGCTCCCCGATCTCCGTGAGCTCGTCGCCGCCGATCCGGGCGACGCATCGAGTGCGTGGGCGCAGGCTCTCGCCGCGTGCTCGGGCGCGTCGCGGCCTGATGTCGAAATCGATCCCTTCGCACCGGGTGCCATCGCGTACACGAGCGGGACCACGGGCTTTCCGAAGGGTGCCGTCCACAGCCAGCACAACATCATGCTGCCGGGCGCATCGGCGTTGCTGCACAACGAAGATTCTCCGGGCTTCAAGAGCGGTGTGTGTCTACCGCTGACCCTCCTCAACCTGATGGTTCTCGGGCCCGCGCTCGTCTACCAGGCGGGTGGGTGTCTGGTCGCGATGGACCGCGTCGACGCGGTGGGTCTGGCGGCGTGGATCCGCACCGAGCGCGTCAACAGCTTCTCAGTGGTACCCGCCATCATCCACGATCTGCTCACGCACCCTGATGTCGGGCCCGACGATCTCGCCAGCGTCACTCGCCCCGGAGTCGGTGGGGCAGACTGTCCCGAGCTCACGCGCCGTCTGTACCGCGAGCGCTTCGGCCGGGAAGTCACCGTGGGCTACGGCCTTACGGAAGCCCCTACATCGGTCACCCACACCAATCCGGAAGCGCCCCCGGTCGAGGGCAGCTGCGGCACCGCCCTACCGTTCGTGGCGGTTCGCGTGTGCGGTCCCGACGGCGACGAGCTTCCGCGAGGGGAGATCGGCGAGGTCTGCGTGGGGCCCGCCGAGAAGGGAGCCTTCGCGGGCGTCTACACGACGATGCTCGGCTACTGGAACCGCCCCGAAGCCACGGTCGACGCGCTGAAGCACGGCATGCTCTACACCGGCGACCTCGGCAGCATGTCCGAGGACGGCCACCTCACGATTCGCGATCGCCGCTCGGAGCTCATTCTGCGCGGCGGTGCCAACGTGTACCCGGCCGAGGTCGAACGCGTGCTCGCGAACGATCCGCGCATCGCTGCGTGCGCGGTGCTCGGGGTGGCGGACGAGCGGCTCGGGGAGCGGGTGGTAGCTGTCGTGCAGCTCGCGCTCGAGGCGAAGGCAGACGCCGAGGAGTTGACCGCGTTCTGCGGTGCGCAGCTGGCGCGTTACAAGATCCCCTCCGAGTTCGTTTTCGTGGCCGACTTTCCGCGAACGCCCATGGGCAAGATCCGCAAGCGCGATCTCCGGGGGCTCTTCGAGGCCTGAGTCCGGGGCAGCGGGGAGATCTCGAAGGCGTTCAAGCGCCTCGACATCGCCGCCGTGTCCGACGCCGTGAGTGACGAGATGCTCGACGCGATCGCCGTCGCGGGAACGCCCGCGGAGGTCAGGGACCGACTGAAGCAGTGGGAGGGCCTGACCGACCCGGTGCTCCTCTACCCGCCCAAGGTCGGCGCGTCGCCTGAGCGCGAGAATCTCCACGCCATCGTCGACACGTTCGGGGCGCCGGAGTAGAGTCGTACGCCATGGCCGAGCGACAGGCCAAGCCAGGAGACCGCGACGTCGACTCGGCGGGTGTCTACGTCGGGATGAGCGTCGAGGATTTCGAGGCCCGCGCGCCCGCGAAGCCGGACCGAGAGTTAAAGCCGGCCGGCTCGACGGAAACCCCGTCCGACGGAGCGGCCAAAGCGCAGGCCCGGGAGACCTCAGGGAAACGGCAGCGACCCTGATCGCTCGCCCGAGACGCTCGCGTCCGCCAGGTCGGATCGTTCGTCGAGCAGCGTGGTCCGCGCAGGAGCGGGCGTGGTCATCGCCGATCTTCGGCGCGCCGGCGGCAGCCTGAGCTCCGGCCGAACCGCTATCGTGCGGCCGTGGCGCTGGCGCTCATGGGACTCTCGGTGTGGGACGGTCGGGGAGACGCGGTTTCCGCGGAGCCTCTCACGCTGCGCGTGGACGACGGACGGATCGTTGCGCTCGGCACGGCGCCCGAGCTCTCGAGCGACGCAGAGGGGATCGACTGCGCGGGGGCCTTCGCCGTCCCCGGTCTGATCGACGGGCACGTCCACATGACGCTCGACCCGGAGATCGGCCCGCCCGCGAAGCAGCTCGCCGTGGCCCGCGATGTGCTGCACGTCGCGATGGTCGAGCGCGCACGTGCCATGCTGCTGGCCGGAATCACCACCGCGCGCGATCTCGGAGGCGGGGAGTGGAGCGAATTCCTGCTGCGCGATCGGATCGCCGCCGGCCTCGTCCCCGGGCCGCGGCTGCTGTGCGCGGGACAGCCGGTGACGAGTCCCGACGGTCACTGCCACTTCTGGGGCGGCGAGGCGCGGACGCCGGACGAGCTTCGCGCGGTGGTTGCACGCCAGCTCGCTCATGACGCCGACTGCATCAAGGTGATGGCGACGGGCGGGGTGATGACGAAGGGGACGAAGCCGCGCGAAGCCCAGTTCGACGCGGACGAGATCCGCGTCGTGGTCGAGGCCGCGGCGGCTTCGGGTCGGCTCGTCGCGGCGCACTGCCATTCGGCGCCCGGCATCCGCAACGCCTCGGAGGCCGGCGTGCGGACGGTCGAACATTGCTCGTGGTCGGGCGAGGACGGCTTTGGCAGCGACTTCGATCCCGACGTGCTCGCCGGGATGGCGGGTCGGGAGCTCTGGATCTCCGCGACGCCCAACCCGAGCTGGGGGAAGCGCCTCGAAAAGGAGGGTCAGCCCACGCCCTTCGCGACGCGCATGAAGGCTTGCATGCGCGCCGCGCGCGAAGCGGGCGTGCCGATGATCGCGTCGACGGACGCGGGCATCCCGGGCGTGCGCCACGACGTGCTGCCGCGGATGCTGCCCGTGTTCGCCGAGTACGCGGGGCTTTCGCCCGTCGAAGCCCTGCGAGCGGTCACGTGCGAGGTCGCGAAGGCGATTGGCCTCGAGAGGGTGACGGGCCGGCTCGCCGACGGCCTGTCGGCCGACGTATTGATCGTCGATGGGAATCCCCTCGACGACCTGTCAGCGCTGCAGTCGGTGCGTCACGTGGTGGCGCGCGGACGTTGCTTTTCGGCGCGTGGACGCGTTGTGAGCGAACGCGGTGCCGCGCCCCTCGGCGCGACGGGCGGGCTGTAGAATCCCCGTCCAAGGGAGAGGCTGGACATGCCGAGATTGACGAAGCTGTCGCGATCGATTGAGGGCAGAGTGGCCCTGGTGACCGGGGCAGCCAGCGGAATGGGCCGGGCAACGGCTCATCTGTTCGCCGACGAGGGCGCTCGCGTGGTGGTGACCGACGTCAACGAGCTCGGCGTCGACAAGGTGGTGGCCGAGATCGAAGGCGCCGGCGGTGAGGCCATCGGTTTCGC
>JABSQW010000192.1 GCA_013215605.1 Myxococcales bacterium | reverse complement strand
TAAAGCGACTCGACCGCGACACCGCGAACCCGAGGCGCTTCCGCGCGCGAATGGCGAAATGGAAAAAGCGTCTGCGGGCAGCGGGCGCCGAGGAGTGGAGAACGCTCATGAATCCCGAGAAGCTCCCGGACCTCCTCGCCGAACTCCGCACCTGAGTCGATCCGCTGCGGACCAGAACTGGCCGCCAAGCGAAGCGCGCAGCGCGGCGAAGCCGCGTGGAGGCGGGCAGGCGGGGTTTGCCTGTCCGGTGCTCTCCGCTCCAGCCGTCGGGCGGGCTTCTCGCTTTCCGGACGGCGTCGGGGGAACTCCCTCCGCGAATGGCTCGCGCGCCTGGGGAACTCCGCTGCCCCGCGGTCTCCCGGGCTCGCTGCAACGTCGTGCCGTGACCCGTCCGAGGGCGCGCAGCGCGGCGAAGCTGCGCGGAGGCTGGCAGGCGGGCTTTGCCCGCCGAACCCCAGCCGGGCAAGCGAAGCGCGCAGCGCGGCGAAGCCGCGCGGAGGCTGGCAGGCGGGCTTTGCCCGCCGAACCCCAGCCGAACTAGCTCGGCCGGAAGACGACCGGTAGCGACTCGGGACCCCGGAATGCGAACCCGACGATCTCGGGAACCGGCGATTCCGGGTCGAAACGCAGATCGGGGAGTCGGTCGAGAATGGCGTCGATGCCGCTCGCGAGTTCGAGGCGGGCCAGATGCATCCCGAGGCAGAGGTGCCGCCCCCACCCGAAGGCGAGATGGTTCTTGTCCTTGCGGTCGATGTCCCAGGTGTCGGGGCGGTCGTAGCGGGCCTCGTCTCGATTCGCAGAGCCGGTCAGCAGCATCATCGACGCCCCCTTCGGAACGTCGACGCCGCCGATGCTCGCGTCTTTCGCCGCGACCCGGCTCACTATGGTGACCGACGTCTCGAAGCGAAGCGTCTCCTCGATGGCCTCGGACACGAGCGACCGATCGGATCGCACGCGCTCGAGCACGTCGGGCTGCGATAGCAACGCGTGCAGACAGTTCCCCATGACGCGGAACGTGGTCTCGGCGCCGGCGGGCATCAGCAATCGCAAGAACCCATAGACGTGGTCATCGTCCAGCTTCTCGCCGTCGATCTCGGCGTGGATGATGTCGCTGATTACGTCCGCACGGGGATTTGCGCGTCGGTCCTCGACGATGGGCGTCAGGTACTCGCGCATCGCGCGCGACGCAGCCATGCCCTTCTCGGGCTCGAGCGGTCCGACGTTGATCGCCTCTGCCCACGCGTGGAACTGTTCGTGATCTTCGAGGGGTACGCCGATGATTCCCGCGATGATCTGCACGGGATATTGCCGGGTCACATCGAGCACGAGATCCCCGCGACCTTTCGCTGCGATGCCGTCGAGCAGTCTGTGAATCGTTGGTTCGATGAGCTCGGTGCGCCAGTGTTCGAGGCGAGAAGCGCGGAACGCGGTGGAGACGAGATTCCGGTAGCGCGTATGCTCATCGCCCCCCTTCGCGAGGATGACCTGCCCCATGTAGGGCCCCATCGTCTCCTGGTTGATGGTCGACGAGAACGTCTCGCTGTCCCGCAGGGCCGCCTCGACGTGCTCGAAGCGGCTCAGCTGGAAGCTCTTGCGGCCAAAGGCCTCGGTCTCGGCCACGGGGTCGTCGCGCCGGGCCTCGGCCCACTCGGGGTAGGGGTCCTTCACGATGAACTGGGCGTGAGGCCCGCGGGTGTCTTCGGTCGGCATGCCGCTCCATCCTGAACGGAATCGAGATCGTGAGAAAATTAGCACGCGGCGTTCGCGGAAGTCAGATGACCCCGCGCGCCCGCAGATCGCGGATCGCGTCTTCCCTCATCCCGAGCAGGCCTCCGTACACCTCCTCGTTGTGTGCGCCGAGCTCGGGTCCGATCCAGCGGGTGCGCGCCGGCGTCTCGCTGAGGATTGGGACCATCCGGGGAATCTTGAGCGGCGATCCACTCGGAAGGTTCACGCTCTCGAACATCCCGCGGCTCTCGTACTGGGGATCGCGCGCGATGTCCTCGATGCTGTTGATGGGACCTGCCGGTACCTCTGCAGCGGTGAGCGATTCGAGGACTTCGGCCGATGTACGTGCCGACACCCAGCCTTCGATGGCTGCGTCGATCTCAGCCTCGTGCTCGACACGGCCGGGGTTGCGCGCAACGCGGGGATCGTTGGCGAGGTCGTCTCGGCCGATGGCGATCATGAGCCGCTGGAAGATGCTGTCCCCATTGCCGCCCACGATGACGTACGCGCCGTCACTACACTGATAGGTGTTTGACGGAACGATACCTTCTAGCTTCGCTCCGGTGCGCTCGCGCACGTGGCCGAGCCTGTCGTACTCGGGAAGCAGGCTCTCCATCATGTTGAAGACCGACTCGTAGATGGCGGCGTCCACGAGCTGACCGCGACCGGACCCGCCGGCGTCACGCTGGTAGATGGCCAGAAGCGTGCCCATCGCCGCGTGGAGTCCGGCCAGCGTGTCACCGAGGCTGACGCTGCTGCGCACCGGTGGGCGGTCTGGATCGCCGGTCACGTAGCGCAGGCCGCCGATCCCCTCCGCGACGCTCGCGAAGCCGGGGCGTTTCGCGTAGGGGCCAGTCTGCCCGTAGCCCGATACGCGGGTCATCACGAGCCGCGGGTTGATCTCGCGAAGCTCCTCGAACGAGAGCCCCCACTCCTCCATGCGACCCGGTCGGAAGTTCTCGATCAGTACGTCGACGCCGGCGCCGACCAGCTGTCGGATCAACTCGGGCCCGGCCGGATCGCGGAGGTTCAGCGTGATCGACTTCTTGTTGCGCGCGAGGCTGTACCACCAGAGCGAGGTACCCGCGTCGAGCTTCCGCCACGTCCGCATCGGGTCGCCGCCTGAGGGCGGCTCGACCTTGATCACCTCCGCGCCAAAGCCGGCGAGTTGAAGGCCCGCGAAGGGTCCGGCAATGAGCTGACCCATCTCGAGGACGCGGACGCCCTCGAGGGGCAGCGGGTTGCTGGAGGCCTCGGATTCGCTCGGTTCGGATCGGTCCACCGGAACATTCTACGGCCTCCCGGGCCTTCGATGCGGCGTTCCAGACCGCGGGAGCATCGAGGACCCCGGGTTGCCCCATCCGGGTTCACCCATCCCGTCGTGACGCTGAGCGGCGGCGTCCCAGCGTCGATCGACAGCGCATCGCCGATCAATGGAGTCACGTAATCTCGAACGCCGACGAAGCGTCGTATCGAGCAAGAGAAGCCGGACGCAACCGCGTCTCCACCTAGCTCGCCCGAACTTCGTTCGCCTTCCGCTCACTGCGCGGAGGCCGACTCTCGAGTCGGCGACTTCGCTCGGCTTGTTCGAGATCTTGATATTTCATGGGTGCCCTCGGGCTTTCAACCCATCCCGATCAACTCTCGAAGGCGGAGAGCGCGTTTCGGCCGCGCCACACCGCCATCGGAGCATCTGGGCGCTTTTCAGCTCGTTGATGTCGGCTTCCGCGACTTTGCCCGCCTTGCGCGGGTCATCGATCCGGTCCATCCTCCAATATGTGTACCCGGTAGGTTCGTTCGTGTGATCACCGTCACAATGTCAACGGTGATCTCAGCCGACCGTAGCCGTGTCTGGTCGGCCCTCACGGAACCCACGCAGCTCATCCGGTGGGATGATCGGCTGCTCGCGTTGCTTGAACCCGTGGACGATGCCGCCCACGTCGGCCAAAGCCTTCGCTGGCGGTACCGACTGGGCACAGTACCGGTCCTGCTGCGAGAGGAACTCGTCGAGGTCGTTCCGTTCGAACGTCTGCGGGCGGATCTCTCCTTCGGTCTGATGCGTGCGACCACGACGTATTCACTCGCAACCAACGGAAACCCGAATCGTACCCGCATCTCGCTCAAGATCGCCGCGCTGAACTCAGTTCCCGTGGTCGGCGGAGAGATCGACCGCTTCGAGGTCCGCCACATCGCCACCTCCTTCGTGGACACGAAACTGCGTCATTTATCCGTCTGGTTCGACGCGAATAGCGAGTCGTTGATCACACCCGTCGAGACGGACGACCATCCGCTCGCAGCACCACCGGCCGCGCCCAGCCCCGCCTGACTCCACGGATCTCGTTGCTACGCTGCGCGGGATGAATCCGAGGCAATCGTCGCGCGACCCGATGCGCGGCGCCCTGCGCTCGCGCGGCGCGCCGCTGCTCGCATCGATGCTGCTCGCCGGCTGTGCGACCCCCCTGGCACCCCGGATTCTCCCGCCCGCGCCAAGCATGGACGTGGAGCGAATTTCGCGCGATATCGCCTGGCTCGCCGACGACGCCCGCGATGGACGCGGACTCG
>JABSQW010000191.1 GCA_013215605.1 Myxococcales bacterium | reverse complement strand
CCCCCTCGAGATCGCTTTCCTCGATCGCCACCTGGGCGTCCTGGAGCAACATCTCTGCCGAGAGCTTCGTGCAGTCGTCTCGAGTGTCGTCGTCGGTCGGGTTCATCCGATCACTGGGTCCGGGGCAGCTCGTGCGCTTCGTGCTCGCGCATGATCGACTCGATTTCGTCCTCGGAGAGCGTCCCGGCGGCGTCGACCGTGATCGACTGATGGGTATCGGTGGCGACATCGCGGGCGGACACATTGACGATGCCGTTGGCATCGATGTCGAACGTCACCTCGATGTCGGGATCACCGGCGACCGCGGGCGGGATCTCGCTGAGAACGAACTCGCCGAGCAGGTGGTTCTCCGCCGATCTCCCGTCCATCCCCTGGAGAACTCGGATCTTGACAGCCGACTGATTGTCGCGCGTGGTCGTGAAGCTGTGTGCCTCGACCGCCGGAATCGTCGTGTTCTGCTTGATGAGCGGCGCCATGCCGCCGTCGTACGTCGCGATGCCGAGATCGAGAGGCGTCACGTCGAGAAGCAGCAGATCGCGTTCTTCCGACACCAGGACGTCACCCTGGATCGCGGCGCCGGTCGCCACCACCTCGTCGGGGTTCACGCCCTTGTGGGGGCGCTTCCCGAAGTACTCGTACACCGCGTTCTGCACGAGTGGCATGCGCGTCTGGCCGCCGACGAGTACCACGTGGTCGATATCCCCCGGGGCGAGCCCGGTCTGCTTCACGCAGTTGTCGACGGTCTCGAGGCTGCTGTTCACGATGTCGATCACGAGATTCTCGAGCGTCTCTCGGGTCAGGTCGAGATTCAGGTGACGCGGCCCCGACGAATCGTTCGCGATGAACGGTAGATTGATCTCGGTGATGTTGAGCGTCGAGAGATCGCACTTCGCCTTCTCAGCCGCGTCCTTCAGCCGCTGAAGCGCCATCAGGTCGCCGCGCAGGTCGAGGCCCTCGTTCTTCTCCACCTCCTCGAGCACGTACTCGACGAGTCGCTGGTCGAAATCCTCGCCGCCGAGGAACGTGTTGCCGGCTGTCGCGAGCACTTCGACGACGCCCTCACCGATCTCGAGAATCGAGACGTCGAAGGTGCCGCCGCCGAGATCGTAGACGGCGATCTTCTCCTCTTTCTGTTCGCCCACGCCGTACGCGAGCGCGGCTGCGGTCGGCTCGTTGATGATCCGCAAGACGTCGAGGCCGGCGATCTTGCCGGCGTCCTTCGTGCACTGGCGCTGTGTGTCGTTGAAGTAGGCGGGCACGGTAATCACCGCCTGCGAGACGGGCTCGCCGAGGTACTCCTCGGCCACGCTCTTCATCTCGCGCAGGATGATCGCGGAGATCTCCGTGCACGTGAATGACTTGCCCCCCACCGTGAAGCACGGGTCGTTGTTCGGACCCTGCACGATCTCGTAGGGTACGAGCTCTGTGGCCGTCGCGACCTCGGGCTCGTCGAAACGCCGGCCGATCAGCCGTTTCGCCGCGTACACGGTTCCGCGTGCATTCGTGATGGCCTGCCGCTTCGCGAGGTGACCGACGAGTCGCTTGCCGTCCGGGGATACGGCGAACATCGAAGGGCTCGTCTTGTAGCCGCCCGTGTTCGGAATCACCACGGGCTTGCCACCGTCGACGACCGACACGCACGAGTTCGTGGTCCCGAGATCGATTCCAATTACGTGCCCCATCCCGTTCCTCCGCTAGCGCCGACGCTTCTTGGGCCGGAGCCGCTCCAGCTCTTCGACCACCCCGGGGAGCTTCTGATCGAGACGGAACGCCTCGTCCAGGGCCTCCTTGGCCTTATCGTACGAACCCGCCGTGCGCAGAACCCTGGCCCGCGTGAGGTGGTAGCCCGCCACCTCCGGGGCCAGCTCACAGGCCGTTTCCGCGTACTCCCGCCCCTTCTCGAGGTCATTCGCCTCGAGGGCGACCTGGGCTGCGCGATCGTTGACCTCCGGGTCACACGGTCGGAAGGTCAGGGCCTCCTCGTAGAGGTGCAGCGCCTCGACGCTCCCGTTGGAGTCCAGCCGGGCGCGCTCCAGGAGCTCCTCGGCACGGAACTTGTGAACCTCGGCCAGGATGTCCGCGAACCCCTCCTTGAACTCGGGATTCCAGGGATCGAAGGCGATGGCCAGGCGGGCGCTCGAGGCCGCCTCCATCCAGCTCTTGCGATGCACCGCGAGCCGAGCGGACCGAAAGAATTGGCGCGCCCGGAAACGCCGCTCGGCGAGGACCCCTTCCGGAATCTGGAAGTGCTTGCGGAGGCGGTCGAGGGCCTGGCGCTGGCGGTCCCTCTTCGAGGGCGCTGTCGGAGTGGACTCGGGCACTCCGGCCCCGCGCGGGGGAAGCTCCTCGGGGGTCTCGCGGGGTGCCGGGGCGCCGGCTGGGTCCACGGCTCCCATGGAGCGCTGGAGCTCGGCCCGAGTGCCGGGATCCGAGAGCAGCTCGTAGGCCTCGACGAGCTTCTTGAAGATCCTCTCGAGACGCCCGCCGAATTCGCCGATCTCCCGGCGATAGTAGCGATCGGGGTGGTACTGCTTCGACAGCTTGAAGTACGCCCGCTTGATGGCGCGTTCGTCGTCATCGGGACCCACGCCCAGGAGAGCCCAGTAGGAACGGTCGAGGCTCGCTTCGAAGCGCAGTATCTGTCGCTGCCTGTCGGCTGAGATGTCGAGTCCGGGTACGACGAAGGCCTCGACGTCGGGATCGGCCGGTTCTGCGGCGGCCGGCTCGGCGACCGCTGCGTCGGGCTTCGACTCGTCCTCGCCCGCGCACGCGACGTGGCCCTCGGCGAGCCAGCGCCAGAGACACGCGTCGACTTCATCGGGCGACAGGCCGCCGATATGACGCAGCACGCTCCAGGGCGTGTAGCCGTCGATCCGAGACAACAGGAACCCCTCGGCCGGACTTCGTGCGAGGTCCAGCGGATCGCTCTCCGGCAGCAGCTGCGGAACGCGTTGCTCGTCACTCATGCTTCACGCGACCGAACGGGGATCCCCTCAGGGATCTCGAGTCCGAGAAACGAGTCCTCGGGCATTCGGTCCGCCGCGTACATCGGCATTTCTGTGGGGGAAGCTGAGGTTCGGACGATGGAATCGGGGGGGGATTGGAGTGGTGGGGG
>JABSQW010000190.1 GCA_013215605.1 Myxococcales bacterium | reverse complement strand
TCGGCTTTCTGCTCGGTCATCACGAGACGCAGCGCGGGGTAACGTTCGAACACGCCCGACCAGACCAGGAAGCCGAACGGGCGGTGGGCCCAGTAGAGGATCTCCGACAGGAAGATGCCGATGGATCCAGGATGCCCACCCAAGTCCGGCGTCCATCCCGAGTGGGTGTGCACGGGCATCGCGAGGTCGGCGCAGACCGCCCAGAGGGGCTCGTAGCGCGGGTGGTGATAGGCGGGCGGCAGGTCGCCGATTCCGATGGCGCCGCCGGGCAGCAGGATTCCGCCGAAGACGCCGTGCTCGCGCAGCCAACGAACTTCCTCGACGGCGACGTCGACGTCGTCGACGGTAATGAGCCCGACGCCGGCGCGCTGGCCGGGTGCCTCGGCGCAGAAGTCGGCCAGCCAGCGGTTGTAGGCGTGGACTCCCGCCTGCCACAGCGCCGCCTCCTGCTCGTACTGGTAGGTCGCGATTCCAACATCGAATGGCAGGTTGCCGGCCTCTCCATCCTGCGTGGTCGCACCGCCGGGAAAGATCACCTCGGCGACGACGCCGTCCGCTCGCAGCTCGCGGGTCCTCCGGTCGGAGTCCCAGATGCCATTCATCGCGCCGTCGTCGACGCGCGCGTCCTGTCGGAATTCCTCCCGCGCCTGCTCGTCGAACAGCGGCTCTCCCAGTCTGCCGGCGCCCCGATCGGCCAACTGCGCGCGCCAGGTATCGAAGGACTCGCGCCACGCCGGATCCACGTACTCGCGCACGTCGTCGAGCTTCGGGGCAGCGTGACAATCCGCCGAAATCATCAGGTAGCGATCTGCCGTCGCGTCCGCCGTCGTCACTCGCCTGCCTCTCCCATGCCGCCAACGACCAGCGCGCGTTCCTGGACCATGTAGTCCGGCGTGCCACGCGCGATCATCGACTCCGCCCGAGTCCGGATGTTCTGGTCGATATTCTCGGCGTCGGGAATCAGCCAGAAGCGCTTCTCCCGGATCCCACGTACGACGAAGTCCGCGATCTCGTGCAGCGGTGTCGTCGCGAAGGGCACACCGGCGGAGTCCATGAACTTCCGCAATCCGTCCATCGTCTGCGTCTCGCGGGGCTTCGACCAGGCCAGCTCGTCCGGCCGATTTCGTTCCGCCGTCCAGAGTCCGGTGTCGAGTGCCCGCGGGCCCGGGTAGAGGAGTGACACGCCCACTGCGTCCGTCACCGCCTCGAGCTGTCCCCACAGGCACTCGCTGATCTGCGTGACGGAGCTCTTCGAAGCGGCGTAGATCGGCAGACCGCGCAGCGGCGAGATGCCGCCGTTGCCCGAACTCGTGTTGACGACGTGCCCCTCATCGCCCTGTTCGAGAAGAAGGGGGACGAACGAGCGGATGCCGTGGACGACCCCCATCACGTTGACCGACAGGATCCAGTTCCAGTCGTTCAGATCGTATTCCCACATCTTCCCGCCGCCTGGAGCGCGGGCGACGCCGGCGTTGTTGCACACCACGTGGACGGCGCCGAACTCCTTCAAGGCGGCGTCCCGAAGATCGTCGACGGACTCCTGGAAACGGACATCGCAGCGAGCACCCGCGACGCGGTGGCCCTCGCTTTCGAGCGCCTTCACGGCACTGGCGAGGGCCTCCTCTTCCACGTCGGAGAGCACTACCTTCATGCCCTCTTCGCCGAAGCGACGCGCCATGGCAAGCCCGATGCCGCTCGCCGCGCCGGTCACCACCGCCACACGCCCGCGAAGCTCCTTCATCTCGCACTCCTCCTTCAGCGCTTCCAGGAGAAGTGGTCGTAACGCTGGTGCGCGAAGGGCGCGATCCACTCACCGGGGACACGGTCCACGATCTCGCCCACCTGGTGCGACTCGAACTCCACGTACTGGAGACTCACCAGACGGCGAACCTCGATGTCCGCGATCGGATCGATCGGCGAGTCGCGCAGGATGACCTCGCCCTCCACGCGCTCGCACCGACTGATGTGATACGTGCGACGGCAGTAGACGAGCGCCGGGTCCTGGTCGAAGCCTTTGCCGTCGGGCGAGATCATGAACTTGAAGTAGAAGTCGAGGGTCTCGCGCGGCGGCGGAACCGGCAGCGTCTCCACCACACGCCCCCGCAGCTCGGCGTACGTAATGCCGCCTCGCGTGATCGTTCCGACGACCTCGTCTCCGTTCCGTTCGACAGCGCAGTCGGCGATCTTCTTCGGCTCGCCCCAGGTCTCGCGGCCGCCGATCACCGCGGCCTCGCTCCCCATCGGCATCGCGAGTCCGTACTCTCCCTGCTTGTCGCCATGGGCGGCCCGCACGGTGATGTTGCCGATGCCGAAGCCGGCGCCACTGTCCATCTCCACCTGGCCGATGCTGAGGTGGACGATCGGCTCGAGCCCGGGCTCGATGGGGCGGGGCAGGACCGATGCAATGATCGCGGGGTCGGTCTCGTAGTCGGCCCAGAGCGCCTTCGCCCAGGCCCGCACAGGCTCCGAACGACCTTCGGTCGGCGGTTCTTCGCGTCGCGCGGCGTATCGAACGTTGGCCATTTCTGTTCTCCTTGGGGGTTCCGGGGGGTTCGCGCGCCTCTTCCGTCGGATCGCCGGTTACTCTGGAGCGATCGCGTCGCACAGGAAGCGACACGCGTTGGAAAGGTGTTCGCGGATCTCGTAATCGTCCGTGTTGGTCCAGTCGATGATGATCCGGTAGAAGGTGCCAATCACCACGTCGGCCAGCGTCTCCACCGCGTGATCACTCGCGATATCGCCGGCGGCGACGCCGTCGCGCAGGAGATCGAGCATCGGCTCGCGCGCCGCCCGCAGATTCTCGGCACCGACGGGGACGGCGACGAGCGCGGCGAGCAGCTCGCGGTGGGTGGGACCGCCGCGGAGCGATGCCTCGATACTCTGGGCGAAGAAGAGCTCGAGCCGCTCGCGCGTCGAGCGGCCCTGCGCGTGCACCGAGCGGACGCGGGCCGCGACCTCGCTGGTGGCGTCGATCGCCAGCTGGTCGACGACGTCGCGCTTGGTCGGAAAGTGGTTGAAGAAGGTTCGCAGCGCGATGTCGGCCTGATCGCAGATGGCCTCGACCTTGGTGGCCTCGACACCGTGCTCGTCGAAAAGCTCGGCCGCGGCGGCCACGATCCGGCCCCGCACCTCGCGCTTGTTCCGCTCGGTCCGGCTCTCGCTCCTCACGAAGAACCAGAGTAGATTCTGGTGCACGTAAATGCAACGGTGCATTTCCGTGCATCTTCTGGTTGAATGGTGCCCCCCTCCGATCCGTCGCGAGCGATCGGCCGGACGCCAAGCAGGAGCAGTGATGACAGAACCCGAACCGCGCACGACGATGGACACCAGCCAGGTCGACAAGTGGGTGGGGGTGCCGCTCGGCGGCGGACAGTTCCACGACGACATCCACATCAACGACATCCGGCGTTGGGCCCAGGGCATGCAGAATCCCAACCCGCTGTATTTCAAGAACGAGTTCGCGGCGGAGAGCGTGTTCGGCGAGATCGTGGCGCCGCAGTCGTTCACCGTGAACTGCACCATCGGACACGGTGCCACTCCCGCGATCCAGGGAAACATCGAGGGAACCCACATGCTCTTCGGCGGCGACGAGTGGTGGTTCAACGGTCCGCGCATCCGCCCTGGCGACCGCGTACGCTCGGATCGACTGCTGTTCGACTACGTCGTGAAGAACACCAAGTTCGCCGGTCCGACGATGTTCTCGCGCGGCGACACGACCTACATCAATCAGCTGGGCCAGGTGATCGGTCGCCAGCGTTCGACCTCCATCCGCTACTTCGCAGAGGAGGCGGCGCGGATCGCGGGCGACTACGGGAAAGCCCGCGAGGATCCCATCTGGACCGACGAGGATCTCGAAAAGATCGAGTCGCAGAAACTCGAGTACTATCGCTCGTTCCTCGACCTGGGCCACGACAAGCGCCTGTTCGTGAAGGTGGGCGATGTCCTGCCGACGCGTCCGATCGGCCCGCACACCGTTGCCACCTTCACGACCGAGTGGCGCTCCTACACGATGACGATCTGGGGCTCCACCTACAGCGACGGGACCTCATCCACCATGGATGCGGGCTGGATCCCCGCGATGTCGCGCGATGCCGAGGGCGCGAAGATCGACCCCTCGAACTCCGACGGCCTCTACAAGGGACCGTCGCGGGGCCACGTACAGCCGAAGTACGCGCGCCTGATCGGGATGCCGCGAAGCTACGGCTACGGCGCAACCATGGGGGCGTGGATCCTCGACTACCTGGCGAACTGGGCCGGAGAAGAGGGCGTCGTGCTCCATTCCGACATGAAGTACACCGGCCCCGCTCACACGGGAGACGTGACCTACCTCAACGGGGAGGTCACGAATATCGACTACGACGGCGCAGCCGGTCCGATTGCCACCGTGGCGGTGCGCATGACGAACCAGAACGACACGGTCATGGCGAAGGGAGACGCCGAAGTCCAGCTACCCGCCGGGTAGGCAGCAAGGAGCGAGTATGGCCGAAGCATCCGACGCGCCGCTTCACGGCGATCCGCGCCGGCTGACGCTCGGGCGCTTTCTGAGCGACGTGGTGAGCCGCTACGGCGAGCGCGAGGCGATCGTCTTCGAGGACCGGCGCGTGCGCTACGTGCAGCTGCAGAACGAAGCGCTGGAGATCGCGCGCGGCCTCGTGGGCGCGGGGGTGGTCAAGGGCACGCGCGTCGCGCTGTTGATGCCCAATCGGCCGGAGTGGATCACGGCGGCCTTCGCCGCGAGCATGCTGGGCGCCGTCGTGGTACCGGTCAGTACCTTCGCGACACCCACAGAGCGGGACCACGTGCTGCGACACAGTGACGCGGCGGTCCTTCTCGTGCAGCCATCGCTGCTCGCGCGCGACTACCTGAGTGAGCTCTCGGACGCCCACCCGGAGATCGCGAGCGGCACGCCGGGACGCATCCGCTGCCGAGCGTTGCCCCAGCTGCGCAGTGTCTTCGCGCTGGGTAGTGTGAGCGACGGCGGCGTCCAGAGCTTCGACGAGCTGCTCGCATTCGGGCACGACGTTCCCGGCGCCCTGATCGACGACCTCTCCGACGAGGTCGAGCCCTCCGACGACGCCTTCGTGATCTACACCTCGGGCTCCACGGGGCTGCCGAAGGGCGTCGTCCACCGCCACCGAGCGGCCGTGACCCAGTTCTGGCGCTTCGCCGAGCAATTTCGGCTCGACGACGACGAGCGGGTCTACAGCGCTCAGCCCTTCTTCTGGACGGCCGGCATCGCGATGACACTCGGCTGCACGCTCGCCTCCGGCGGCACGCTGCTGCTGCAACAGGTGTTCGAACCCGGCGCGGCGCTCGACCTGATCGAGTCCGAGCGCGCCACCGTCGCCTTCGCCTGGGCCCACCAATCGCACGCGCTCGCCGAGCACCCGAGCGCGCAGGACCGCGATCTGCGCTGCCTGCGCAAGGTCAGCTCCGACAGCCCACTCGGAAAGCTGACGGGGGCAACCGACGACGGCTGGGGTCCCGGCGCGGCCTTCGGATTGACCGAGACCTTCACGCTGAGCTCTTCGCTTCCCGCGGACACCGATCGCGCTCTGCGCCGCGGCACCCACGGACTCCCGCTGCCCGGGATGGAGATCCGGATCGTCGACCCCCACACTGGCGCGGTTCGTCCGAACGGTGAGGCCGGCGAGATCGAGGTGCGCGGCGTCACCCTGATGCGCGGCTATCACAAGGTCGACCCCGACACGGTGCTTGGACGCGATGGCTTCTTCGGCACCAACGACGGCGGCTACTTCGACGAAAAGGGGTACTTGCACTGGAACGGCCGGTTAGGCGATCTCATCAAGACAGGGGGCGCCAACGTTTCTCCCG